>CALJKR010000064.1 GCA_937974555.1 uncultured Flavobacteriales bacterium
TGGGCGGCACAGAAATTCCAACTTTCCGCAAGGAGAGGGAAGGTTTTGTTTTGAGCTTGTACGTTGGAGTTTAAAAAATTCATCAGCAATACAAGAATCAATAATAAAAATGTTTTCATGTTATCGGTTATGAGCAGCATGATTGGATTTTGGCTTTTGTTTCAAAAGAAGAAATTGAAAAATACCCTTCCAATATCCCAATCCATAGCTGAGGTGTAGAATCAAAAAAGCAAATAAAATCGAATGAAAATGGCGAACATTTTTTCGCAATGCGGCAACTGTGCCTATGCCCAGGTATGCGATCCAGCCCATTAACCAGAGTGTACAGAGTTTTGGAAATGCCCAACACAAGAGAGCAGAGACGATGATGTATCCTACAAAAAGGGCCGGTATCAACTGACGCAATGTGGTGATTTGTTGATGCAGAACATTCACATATACCTTCCATAGACCGTATTGAAAGTATTGACTGCTAACTTTTTTCCAACTGCTTCTGACAAAATAGGTGCATTGTATTTCTGGATCTAAGTAAAGGGTATAACCGGCATTGGAGAATCTGAAATTGAGCTCGTCATCTTGGTTTCGCGCCAGATCTTCATTAAATAATCCGATCTGCTCAATGGCTTCTCTGCGGTACATTCCAAAGGCTACGGTATCCACAAATCCCTTTTGAAGACCCGTTCTGAAATGCGCATTTCCAACACCAAAAGGAGAGCTCATCGCCCAACCGATGACTTGTGCTGTTGTGTCGTGGTAGTGATTTTGTATCCATCCTCCAATGCAATCAATGGAGTGATTTTCCATTGTGTTTTTTACACATTGTGAAACGTAATTCGGGGGTAATGCACTGTGGGCACCGAGTATCATCACCCAGTCGCTTTGCCCTGCAGAAATTCCTTTGTTTAGAGAAATGGGTGTGCTTTTTTCTTGATGAAAAACCAAGTTCAGTTTTGAAAACTGCTCGGCCATTTTTTTCAATATCTCTCTTGTTTTATCGGTGCTACCTCCATCAGCAACAATCACCGTGCATGATCCCAGGTAATCTTGTTCCAGACAAGATTGCACACATTTTTCAATGTATTGTTCTTCCTGCCAACAGGGGATGACGATATCTATGGACGGAAGGGACTGCGGCATATTCAAGCGCAATTTAAATCAATATTGGTTACTTTTGTTGGGATGCCAAATCGATTCAATCTCAATGCTTGGGTAAATGCGCTCTTTCCAATTTCTTGGAAGAAATCACCGACGGATTGGATTTGGGGTTTGATTTTTTTCTGGGCGATTCCCGGAGTGACATGGGTGGCTGTTTGGATTCCTTTGTTGTTGTTTGTCGCCTGGAAGGAAGGCAGAATCAATCCAAATAAAAACAATTGGGATGCATGGAATTATAGTGCCGTTTTGGTTTTCCTGTGGATGTTGGTGGGTGCATTACTTTCAGAACCCACTAATGATCCATGGCACTTGATTGAGCAAAAACTTTCGTGGTTCGTTTTTCCGATTCTCATTTTTTTTATTCCAACCCAATTATCCAAAGCCCAAGCCATAAAATTGTTTGCCAGCGGCATTGCATTGGCGTGCATACTGATGTTTTTGATGGCCTTACTCAATCAAATTTTAAAGGCAGATGGCGATATCTGGACAGGTTCTGATTTTACAAAACCTTTTCATCGAAGCTATTGGGCGGCCTATGCTTTTTTTGCGGGACTCTATTTCCTCAATGATTGGATGAGTCGAAAAAAATGGTCGACATTCTTGGTTTCAATCGGTTTGATGTTGTCGGTATTCTTATCTGAATCCAAAGCAGGGGTATTGATGGCATTGATTTTACTGCCCATTTTCTTGGTTTTAAAAGGGGTTGAATTGCTCAAGATCAGTAGGAAAAAAATGATAGGATGGACGACAGGGATTGCTGTGTTGTTGGGTTTGGTCTTTGTTTTAACTCCACAATTGAATTATCGATTTCAAAGCGCATTGAAGGGAATGAACCAAATCAAATGGGAAAACAATCCATCCGAGGAAAGCACTCAAGCTCGATTGTTGATGTGGAATGCCGCTTGGTTATCCTGGAGTGAATCGCCTTGGATAGGGCATGGTTTGGCTGATGCTAATTATGAAATGCAACGATGGAATGTAGCCATGAATAATTCTGGTGTTGTGGAAAGCAGACTCAATGCGCACAATCAGTTTTTACAAGTGATGGTTCAAGGGGGATTGATTGCCTTGATATTGCTTGGCTTCTGGCTGGGTGTGTTGTGGTTTAAGGCTACTTTGGGTTGGATGCGATGGTGGTGGGTGATTATTTTGATTTCGTTGCTCTTTGAAGCGTTTTTTGAAACCAGATTGGGTTTGCTTCCGGTGATGATTTTTGCGTTGGTTTGGAAACTGAATGACAAAGAAACCACTCAGGCTTAACCTGCCAAATAAGGGTCATATACTTTTTTCATGGCTTTTACCTCCTCTTCCCAATGCAATTGGGGTTTGATTTTCTGCAGGGCGCTTTTGAATAATTGGAGATCCATGTTCATCATTTCATCAATAGCCTCTTGAAATCCAGGGATGCTGTAATGTTGAATAACGTGACCGATATGGTTTGAAGTAACCAGAGCAGTACAATCGGGAAGATCATTGGTTAAAATGGGCAATTGTGCCTGGATGTATTCAAAAAGTTTATTGGGGAAACAATAGTAATAACTGAGACTGGTATTTTGAACGGTGTTCAGTCCAACGTCAGCACTGCTGGTATATTGATAAATTTGCTCATAAGGAACGCTGGGGTGGAAATAAATCAGTGGATATTTTTCTGCGTACTGTTTGACTTTTTCCGAAAGGATACCATGGCCCATGATGACCACTACAGCGTCGTCCTTTTGGCGCTGTGCAAAGGTTTCCAACAGGGTGTCCAAACCTCTCCCGTGGGTGAGAATGCCTTGGTATAAAAATATTTTTTGATCTTCACGTATGTCAAAGGTTTCTCTGAATTTGTTGTGCTTTTCATCAGGCATAAGATGCGGTGTGTTTCTGACCAAGTGCACGTTGGATAATCGATACAGACGCTCGTATTCCTTTTTGATACTGGGTCCTACAGTAATGACCTCAGCTGCCAACGGTATGGTGAGCCTTTCAAAGACCTTCACAAATAATCGCAGCAGCTTGGGCATTCCATTGCGCTCTCTTTCGTACTCGTGACAATCATAAATCAAAACCAATTTGGGTCGGGTGATTTTGGCAAGCGCGCCAATCAAAAAAGCTTCGAAGTCATTGCAATGCCAAATGTCTTTTTTCCTGTACTGAAAAATGATTTTAAAAAACAACTCCATGTATTTGATCATGCCAAAAATTTTATTGTTATCCGGCAATGACATGGATCTTAATTTCATTCGATGTACACTAATTCCCTTGAATACTTCGTGCTCTGCGACATCCCCTTTCAGCAGTCCGACAACACTTACCTCATTTCCCCATTCTTGCAGCGCATAGGCCATGCGGTATACCCGGTTGTCATTTTTAAAATTATTGATGGTTAAGGAGATGATCTTTTTCATGGGAGCTGTAACATTTTGTTTTTGTATTTTCTCAGATAGAATAGAATCACCAAAAGATTAACTGAGAAATAAAGGACCTTGGATAGAACCAGCATTTTGACTCCGCCGAGCATGTCCAGGTTCATGAGATGTGCAATGTATATTCCACCAAATACAAATACAAAATGCAGGATATCCAGAAACAGTGACATCTTTTGCATTTGAATGCGTAAGGTGATGAAACTAAGTGAGGAGGTAAGAAAATTAAAGGCATACCAAAAGCTGAGGTATTTTAAATACACCATGCTGGGCGCCCATGCTTCGCCAAATACCCACCCCATTGTATTCTCAGGTAAAAGTTGAACGATACCTGCTGAAAGTAAACCCACAAATAAAAGACGAAACATGTTTTTGTGGTATGTTTTTTCCAATTCCTCAACATCTTCTATTTCTGAAATTTTTTGGAAGAATACCTGTCCAAATGAATTGCTAATAACGGTAAGCGGCGTGAAGAATACACGACGACACAAGGCCATATAGCCAATGGCTACCAGTCCAAAATAATAGGTGAAAATACCCACATGGGCCCATTGCGCGATGCGATTGAGAATACTTCCCCAAATGCTGAACAAAGGATAGTCTTTGTACAACTTGGCTTGGGATTTCATCTTTTCCCAATTCCAGTTTTTTAGTCCATGGGGTTCGTCTTTTAGAAAATGGAAGAGGCAATAAAAGGCCGTAACGATATGTCCAACGGTTGTGCTAAGTAACAAACCAAATCCACCCCATTGTGCAAATCCCGTTCCCCATTTGATAGGTTCTGAGGCACCAGAAAACCATACTTTGGAAACGGCTGATACCTTGTAATTTTTCTGTCTACTAAACCAGTAGTTGATGCTATTAAAAATCGCGTAGCAAAATAATCCGATGGGCACCATCCACAAATAATTTCCAATAATGGGATCGTTGTAATAGGCGGCTACCGAATCGGCAATTAAAAAACTGAGGAAAAATAAAATCACGCTCATGATGGCTGCCAGTCCGATACTCAATCCCATGACGTGCCGCGCGTCTTCCTTTTCCTTGGGGTGCATGATGGCAAATTCGTATTTGCCCGTTACGATCACAACACCAATGGTGGTCAGCATGGTATACAATTCCAGCGTCGAAAAATCATCCGGAGAGAACAACCGCGTGATGACAGGACTGAATAAAAAAACCAAAGCCTGCCCAGCAATGGTTCCAGTCATCAATGTTAAAACATGACGGGTGAACTCGCTTTTAAAAGGTTGTTTCCAACTGCTACTCATGAATGTTCAAAGTTAATCTCTGCTTGTCGTCCTATCCACCATTGTGAAAGGATAATCAACATTGAAATGTAAGAACTCCATTGTAATGCTTCCGTAAAAGAAAAGTGGAATAGTGGAGACAGTATGATGATTTTTTGAATGCTATCGAGTACAGTTAATCCCAAGAGCCATTGGCTTTTGTGGTGCATGAGTAAAAGAAAACTGAAGGGACTGAATATGAAAAATGCCAACATCCACGGCATTATGGCATGTATGACTTGGCCCGTGCCCGACCATTTCTCTCCAAGTAATGTGGTGATTAGTTCAGGTCCAGACCAGTTCCATAAAATGAGCGCGAATGCAGCGGCTATGGACAGAGCCAATATGGCTTTGTGCATCATGGAAGAGTAATTTTTATTATCCGCATGCCATGATTGCGCAATGTGGTATTGAGAAAGATAAAGGGAATTGGATATCAAATTGATGGGGGCTTGCAGCAATCGCCACGACATAAAAAACAATGAGGCTGGCAATGGTCCATAGACCCAACCAATCCATGCGCTTAAGCCCACGGCTTGAAAATTCTCAAGCAGCGCCTGCACTGTAAGCCACTGGGGACGGAAAGGCAGTTGTACAATCTCTCTCCAACCCGTGGGCTGATTCCCTTTATTCAAAGATGGAAGTTTAGGATAGATCCAGGCCAAGGCGAGCAATTGTCCCAAAACCCAGCCTTCAATCAATCCGTTAAATAAGTCCAGTGAAAAACAGGCGATCATCAATCCATTGGCCAAAATGGCATTGGTGATTTTTAATTGCGCATGTTGTTTTTGTAGTGGATCGGCGCCTGTCCGAAAAACAAGCAGGTTAAATATTCCTTGTGAAAATATCCCCAAGGGCAAAAGAATCCAAAGTCCTGACCAATCCATGGTAGGAAAAACGATGGGCAAGGCCAACGAAACCAGAACACCCAATATGACACTGGTTAAAATCAAGTTTTTGATACACCAACGCCAATATCCATTTTGCAGATCAGAGGACAATTGAATAAACCAACTTTCCATGCGCCAAGTTCCGATGAGCGCGCCTGCAGAGCCGATGGCGATAAAAATGCCCCATTCACCAAAGCGAATTGGTTCGTACAATCGCGTCAGCAAAGGGATACAAGCATAGGTCAAAATCTGCGCTAGAAAGGTGGATGAGATAAGCACGCGGCTCATCCGCCATAGCGTCTGCCAGATCTGAGTATTGGACATGTGAGCAAGTTACATCGTGATCTCGCGATTCCAAAATTTCCAGCTCAATTCGGCTTGTATTTCTAGCATACGCTGTCCATTTTGGATTTGTGCATTTTGAGATTTTCCTTTCTGCAAAAAGGCTGTTACGGAAGGGTTGTATATCAAATCAACCAAGAGGTGTTGCTCGGTAATGCCTTCGTAAGGAATATCAGGGTAATCATCAACATTAGGAAAGGTTCCCAATGGAGTGGTATTGATGATGAGCGGAAAATGAAGCAAACTTTCTCTTTGAATTTCAGAATAAAGCAAGTGATTGGGTTTTTCTTTTTGACGGGTTAAAAACCAAACGTCGATGCCCCTGTTTTTCAAGACATATTCGATTGCTTTGGATGCCCCACCCGTCCCCAGAACCAAAGCTCTTGGATAGTGATTTTCTAAAAATGGCAATATGCTTTTTTCAAATCCTGTTGCATCAGTGTTGGTTCCTATCCACCGCTCTTCTTCTATTCTTACGCAGTTCACAGCGCCAATCGCTTGGGCTATCGGTGTAATTTCATCCAAGAATGGGATAATCGCTTCCTTGTAAGGAATGGTTACATTGAATCCCGACCATGATAAGGCTTGTATCTCTTGGCGAATGGCTGAAAGATCTTTCAGTTCTAAAATTCCATAAGTATCGGAGATGCCCAGCCCGTCAAATTTTTTTCGGAAATATTGCGGGGAAAAGCTGTGCCCAAGGGATTGACCAATCAATCCCCAATTCATGATTGTCTTTTTTGCCAAAGGTGCTTCAAATAGGCAAATACCATGGGACTAACCGATAGCAATACGATACCAATCACAACGGCTTCAAAATGGCTTTTTACCCATTCATTGCTCCCCAAAATAAAACCAGCGATGGACATGGAGGAAATCCAAAGAACGCCGCCAAAAATATCATAAGGCATGAATTTATTGCGATAGTTCATCTTTCCGATTCCAGCAACAAAAGGAGTGAAGGTTCGGACGATGGGAACAAAACGCGCGAGCACAATGGCTTTGGTGCCATATTTTTCAAAAAACAGTTCGGTCTGTTGAACGTAACTCTCTTTGACAATGGGCTTGCCTCTGAACTTCCACTGTAAAATTTTACTTCCTCCAAAACGGCCGATGAGGTAATTGCTATGGTCACCCAATATCGCAGCTACTGAAAGTAGACCAATCATCGGTACCAAGGAGAGCGCGGGATTGGGTTCGCCACTGATGCGGGCACACATGGCGCCAGCGGCAAACAACAATGAATCGCCAGGAAGGAATGGCATGACCACCAACCCGGTTTCTACAAAAATGATGGCAAACAGAATGACGTAAATGAAAGTGCCGTAGTGTTGCAACCAAGCATCGAGATGGTCATTGATGTGCAATAAAATATCCAATAGCTCCATCATGATGCGCAAGACATTTCAGGTTCAAATTGAGAGGCATAGGCTTGAATGCCCCCTTCCAAAGAGAAGATGTCCGTTCGCTGCGTATGCTGACGAATGGCATAGGTGGCAGCGTCACTTCTTTTTCCACTGTTGCAATGCAATACAATGGGCATGTCGGTTGGGAAAGTCAAACACGATTCCAAAATGGTCTCCATGGGATAACATTGTCCTCCGATATTGCATTGAACAATCTCATAAGCCTCTCTGATGTCGACAAGCATGTGAGGTTGTTTTTCCTCTTTCCATTTCTTTAGTTCTGCTGCGCTGATGTGCATCATTGTCTCATTTTTTCTGCAATTTCCTCGGGTAAGAATTGGAAGAAGGTATCTCCCCTTAAACCTCTTCTCAAACATTCCAAAGGAATAACTTCATTTTCTGCAATGTTACCCAAGTTCACGTTGGCACCCATGTGCTTGATAAAGTACACTTGCTGGGCTTTTTTGGGTGCTTCCCAAATGATATTCTCCAACGCTACTTTCTGCAAAATGCGGTTGATCAACATGACATGCGCCTGGCCATTGGGTCTGTAGATTCCAACGGTGCCACTTTCTCTGGCTTCAGCAATTACCTTCCAAGAACCGGCTTGCAATTCGGTTTGCATCATTTTAATCCACTTACTGGGTGAAATTAAAATGCCCTCTTCTTTCGATCCTACTTCAGATAATACCGTGTAATCCTTGGAAAGATCAGCAATCCATTGGCATTTTTGGTCGTGAGGAATGGAGATAGAACCATCAGAAACTTCGATGGTGTTCAGTCCCAACTGATCTACAAATTTCTTGTAGGCGTCGATTTGATTGCGAACCACAAAGGCTTCAAACAATGTTCCGCCCAAATACACTTTCATTCCCGCTTGGTGGTATAGCTTGATTTTTTCAGTTAAGTTTTTTGAAAACGCTGAGGTTCCAAATCCCAATTTGACCAAATCAACATATTCTGCTGATGAGTCGATTAAATCTTCTGCTTGGCGAGTAGAAAGCCCTTTGTCCATAACCATGGTTAGACCGCTGTTTCTGGGTCGCTCAGGTCTTTCTGGAATGAAATCTAAATTGTAATTCATGCTAATGACAATTATAAAATTGTTTTTTTGTTTTGGTATGGAGGCCAATCGAGCAGGGCAGGATAGTTCATTTCTATTTCTTCCATGTCTTGTTCGTCCTCTTCATCGTATATGTGCTCCAACCATTGTGTAGCAGTTTGCAGTAATCCGCAAGCGTGCAAAAGTACTAATTTTCGATAACCAATCATTTTGCTATCGGGTATCAATTGTATTCCTTGCTCGGCGTATTGTAATCCTTCATTGAACTTTTTCATTTTGACATAGATGTCAATCATCAAAGTCCAAGTTTCTTCGTCGTGTGGTTTTTGGTGGATGAATACTTCAGCTCTTTCCAGTGCTTCCTCATACATGTCTAACTTGGTGAGCAACTTGATAAAGACGGTGAGATATTCTTCATTTTGATTGTCAAATTCAAAAGCCACTCTGGCAAATGACAAGGCTTGTGTGCTTTGCTCTTGATCATCCAACACAACAGCCATTCCCAAATAAGCATCAGCACAACGCTCATCAAGATCAATGGCTTTTTGATAATAGCTTTTGGCTTTGTCCATTTGCATCAATTTCTCAAAGCACTCTCCCAAATGACAAAAAGTGGTTGCATCAGGGGGTTCTATTGAGAAGGTGGATTCTAATGTATCGATGGCCGTTTGGTATTCTTTCAGTTTGAAAAGGGCTTGGGCTTTATTGATTAGCGCAGGCGCAAAATCAGGCATCAACGCGTTACTAAAATCGTAAGATTCAACGCTCTCCTGAAGTAAATCCAGATGCTGCTGTAAATTCCCCAAACAATACCATGCAGGAAAAGACATGGGTCTTTCATCCACCAAGTCTTTGAAGAAATTCATTCCTTCTGCCAATCGTTGGGTGGTTTCAAAGCAATAGGCAAGCTCGTACAACAAGGTCTCGCTTTCAGGGCGATTGACGATGACGCGCTTCAATAGGGAAATGGCTTTGTCTACTTTATTGGCGTTCTGATATTCCAAGGCCAACTCAAGTGCAATATCATCAAAATTTTCTCCTTCGGAAACTTCCAAAGCTTGCTCCAAATAATAAATGGCTCTGTCATGCTCATGCAGTTGACTGTATACCACCGAAAGAGCCATGAGCCAATCCAATTTTTCCTCTCCGTAGGCTTCTACTTTTTTCAGAATGTTCAAAGCCTTGTGCAATTGACCCATTCCGGTATATACCTCAGCTTCTCTGATGGTAAGAACGGGATGGTCTGGAAAAAGATGGTGTGCATGTTCAATAACCAAAAGTGCTTTTTGAAATTGAAAATGATCACTGTAGTAAAAGATTAAATCTTCCAATTCTTCTGAGTCAAAATAGTACGAGTCATTGTCTCTGACCATTTGCTCAAAGCGGTGCAAGATTTGACGAAAATCGTCTGATAAAAAAGAGTCTTCTGCCATAGTATGGGTTGACTTATCAAAGATAAGGATGTCCCCGCTGTAAAGACGCTACAACTAATCAACAAATGTGAAAAACTTGACCCTAGTATTTCAGCCAGTAGTACAGGATTTTGATGTACTCGTTATTGGTGTAAATCAATCCGCTTTCAGATTCCCACCAGTGGTCTGGATCGAAGTCCTTTTCAATGGCTCCAAAAAATTTGATTTGTATACCTGCTTCATTAAAAAGGGACTCAAAAGTTCTCCTCAACCGCCTCAAATGATATTGACCCGAAACGATGGTAATTTGTTTGATGCGATGATTGATGCAGTATTTGCAGAGCAATTCGGCCTCTTCTTTGGAACTTGTTCCTGCATTGAGGGCGATAATTTTCTTTTCATCAACGCCACTTTGAATCATTTTTTTTTGCGTGAGCGCTGCTTCAAAAGTATAGATCCCCACAGCGGCCAATTGGCTGGGTCGGTTACCACCGGTGGTTAAAAATTGTGCATCGGTCTGGGTTGAGTAAATCCAGGCTGCGGCTTGGCCTCGCTCTGCGCTATTCCCTCCAAGCACGGCATACCAAGGCGAACGAAAATCTGTGTCATCCGCCACCAGATAGCGCCCAATGGCGGTCAATATTGAAATTCTGCAAATGAACAGTATTGCAAAAATCAATATTGGAAGTCCTATCCAAACCCATCTCCGTTTGTTTTGAATTTTCAGCGCCATGATTTTTATTTCAAAATTACCCAAGGGGCGCACATGTCTTTAAGGAATACTGAAGACATGTCAATTCCTATTTTGGCCAAAGCTTCATGCGCGTTTTGAAGTCCAATTTGTGAAACTTGTAGGTCAAGATTCCATCGTTGTTGTTCAATCCAATGTTGGGCTTCTGCTTGGCTGAGATGAAATTTCTTTTCTATGATTTGAGGAGATTCAGTGCTTTGGATAAAGACACGCACTTGTTGGTGAATCATCTCAATCATTTTTAATAAAATATTGCCATGTAGTGCAATGCATTTCTCTGAGGCTACAACCAGAAAACCGGACCAAGGCGCACTAAATTCACCCACCTTTTTCACCAGGCCTTTGTCTACAAAGGGCTGGGTCATCCATTTTTCCCAATAGAAATAATCGCAGTTTTTTGAGAGCGATTGAATGCCATCGTCCAAGTGATGCACCACTTCAAATTGGTTCTCTTGTAACTCAACGCCCAATTGGTGGGCGTGGATCAAAGGCATCAAATGAGATCCAGATCCTTTGCGACTAATGGCTATGTGCGTATGATTATCAAAAGCAATTGTGTTTTTTTTGTTGGAGTAGATTCCCCACTGAAGCGGGCTCTCAATATAGCATTGGATAATTTTAGCTTTAAGTCCTTTTTGAAAGGCAGCCAAATATCCTTCAGTCAGCAAGATGGCAACATCCAAACTTCCATTGTGCAAAGCTTGTGTCATGGCGCCTGTGCCTCCAGGAAAAAAATTCCAGCTTAATTCGGCACCCAATTCATGGGTTTTGTTTTGCTCAAAGGCTTGAATCCAAGGCAAGTTGAAATGCTCAGGGACGCCACCTATTTTTATAAAGGGGGTGTTGGTCATGAATCAATAGCCTCCAAAAAGTTTACGTATAAACCATTCACTCGCAAATAAAGCCATCAGCAAAACATACAGCGGCCAAAGGTCTATCCATTCTTCTCGGGTACTTTCATCATAGGATACCGATACCAGATTTTTTTGATTGGAAAGATCCTGGGTGAGTTTGTCCAATTGAGATGGGGTGTAAAAATTACCTCCCGTTGATTGTGAAATCTGTCTCAATCCTTGGTGCTGTGCCGTGGTTTGAATCAATTCCAATTGAATATCCTCTACAACAAAATTTCCTTCTTCCTTGTAGTCTTTGTTCCCATTATTGGCCTGGGCCTGGTAGCGATATGCTCCCGGTGCAAGTTTTCCAAGACTAAGGAAGTATTGATTGTCTTTGGGCACAAAATGATATTCCAGTGAATTGTTTTTTTCGTCCTTAATTTGAATGGTGATATCTTGATTGGGGAAAGGTTTTAAACTGGCATCCAACAACTGGGCTTGAAAGAGAATCTGCTCATTGACACTCCACTTTTTCTTTGAAATGATTTTTAATAGTTGATCTTGGTTTTTGTTGGCCAAAAATTGAATCCAAGATCGAACCATGTCATCAAAAATGTCGTGATTTTTGAAATGCAAATAGTTGTGCATTCTCCATTTCCATAAACCTTCGCCCAGAACAAATCCGACAGGTGTTTCCAATGCTGTTCCAAAGCATACCAAGGGAGAGGAGGTGTTCAATGTGCCTATTTTTTGAAATAGAAAAGGGCTCATTCCTTCAGCAGTGGTCAATTTTCCAAAAGATATTTCCAAAGGTGGAAGCACCGCAACCAAATCCTGAAAACGGTCAGGATATTGAAAGTTTTTGAAACTTGTGTTGATTTGAGCTGATCTCACCTCTCTTGAACCATTAGCGCCTTGGATGTTTACACCCAATTGAAGTCCATTCAATAAGTTCCATTGGGTTTGCATCGTGGTAAGATGAAGGGCAGGAATATTGTTTTTTTTAAATTCTGAAATGATATTCAATTGCGCGCTGTTTTGAGGCATTCCATGGTAGAGAACCATCCCGTAATCGCTTAATTTCCCCTTCCAATCATTGGCCAATGCAAACTCAATAGCGTAGGAATCAGAGCCCTCAAATGAAGTTCTGATTGCCGCGATATCAGGATGTGGCGCGCCTGCGAGAAGTAAGATTTTTTGTCTTTCATCCAGTACTTGGATGTAGAAATCATAGGAGTTGTTGGTGAGTGTCTTCTCATTGTTTACCCCTTTCACTTTCACCGTGTAACGTTGTGTTCCTTTTTCTTTGGAAACAAGTTCAAAACCCTCGTGCAGATAGGTGGGGTTGTCATTGAAGTAAATTTCTTTTTGCGCGATGGTCTGCCCTTTGTGTTCAATGCTGACCACGGATTTTTCGCCTTTCACCAACAGGCCTTCTATGTGAATTTGGACTGGGAAAGAATTGCCGATAAAGGTGTTTCGATTGACCTCAACATCCTTGATGGTGATGTCTCTGTAAACAGAAGTGTCCCCCAATCCAATCGAGTAGAATGGCACTTGAAGGTTTTGTGCAACGTACAAGGGCTGAACGCCTTGATTAAAAATACCATCGGTTGCCACCACCACGGATGCCAAGTTTCTTCCTGAATATCGCGTTGCAATTTGATCCAAGGCCACACTGAGATCCGTCGCGCTTCCTTTGAAATTTATACTATCCCACCCGGATTTTAAGTTTTGGTCAAAGGCGTAGTATACCACCTCTGCTTGACCATCCAAGGCTTCCAATTTCTTTTTTAGATCTGCCGCTATGGAAGGGGTTGATTTTGGATCAAGCGAGCCGCTGTTGTCGAAAAGGGCAACAACAATAGGTTTTTCAATGACGTGATTTTCCCATTGTGTGATGGGGCGCAATAATAAAAGAGACAATAATGTAAAGGCCACAAAGCGAAGGGCAGCAAGGGAATAAATGACGGAAAGACTAAATCTATTGCGCTTGATTTCCGAATAATACAGCACGCCAGACACAAGAAGGCCCGCTATGATGCAGGCCCAAATGTATATCGCTGGATATGTTGTGTAAATATTCAATGCTGATTCAATTACATGTGCATTCCGCCGCAAACGTGAATCGTTTGACCGGTGATGTAGCTACTCATATCACTGGCCAAGAAAAGTGTTGCATTGGCGATGTCTTCCGGAGTTCCTCCTCTTTTTAAAGGAATGCTATCTCTCCATTGTTGTACTACTTTCTCATCCAAAGCTCCAGTCATCTCTGTTTCAATAAACCCAGGGGCGATGGCGTTGCAACGGATGTTTCTTGAGCCCAATTCAGCCGCCATACTTTTGGTAAATCCTATGATACCGGCCTTGGATGCTGCATAGTTGGCTTGACCCGCATTTCCGGTAACGCCCACAATGGAACTCATATTAATCACAGAGCCACACTTGGCCTTCAACATCGGACGAATAACAGCCTTACTCAAATTGAAAATCGATTTCAAATTAACGCGAATCACCTCATCCCATTGTTCTTCCGACATTCTCATCAAAAGTGTATCCCTTGTAATTCCTGCATTATTTACCAAAATATCAACGGTTCCAAATTCCTCTACTACCTGGTCAACCAATTTTTGGGCAGCATCGAAATCAGCAGCATCACTCTTGAAGCCTTTGACAACACCGCCATTGGCGCTCAATTCAGCTTCCAAAGCTCGTGCTTTTTCATCTGAAGAAGCATAAGTGAAAGCCACCTTGGCTCCTTGAGCCACAAACAAGGCTGCAATCCCTTTTCCAATTCCACGAGATGCTCCGGTAATGATGGCTACTTTTCCGTCTAATAATTTCATGTTCTTAGTTTTTACAAAGATAACGTTTAATGCATTTCAATTTTATTTCTACCCAAAGTCAGTTGGCCTTGGTTTTCCATCTTTTTTAGCAGTCTCGAAATTACCTCTCTGGAAGAATGAAGTTCATTGGCAATTTCAGAATGCGTGGCATGGATGATGCCGTCTTCTGTTAAGTTGGATTTGGACTCCAGCCATTTTTCTAACCGATCATCTAACTTCTGAAAAGCAATGCTGTCAATGGTTTGAAGCAATTCCTCAAATCGGAATTGGTAGCTTTTAAAGACAAAGTGTTTCCAGGATGAATATTTAGAACTCCACTCATCAAGCACTTGGGTAGGTATGGCGATGACTGTGCAATCTTCTTCCGCTACCGCACGGATGTTACTTCGTGCGTCTCCCATGCAACACGTAATGGCCATGGCGCAAGTTTGACCTTGGGCGACATGGTAAATCAACAATTCTTTTCCATCATTGTCTTCTCTTAAAACTTTGAGATTTCCTGACATGATAAGGGGCATGAACTTGATGTATTGGCCAATATCCATGAGCATTTCACCTTCTTTGATTTCCATCCAAGTTCCTCTTTCGATGATGGCCGCTTTGATTTGTGGTTCATACAGTTCAGGAAAAAGTAAACTCAAGGATTGCAAGTCTTCAACTTCAATTTTTCTGCTTTTCATGTTCTTTGATTGCTATTAAAAAAACATCCGCCATTTTTTGGGTTAGCGCTTTTCTTGAATATTTCTCTATGTTGGAGGATTGAATCGTCAATGGATGCTGTATTAAATACTGCTCGTATTGCTTGGATAAAATTTCCACAAGTCGTTCTTCGTCCTCAAAGTCTGCGCATGCGCCTGCCTGGCTGTCTTGGAGGATTCTATTCATTTCACCATCGGTAGGACCAATCGCTACAATGGGTCTTTGAGCAGCCAAATATTCAAAGAATTTTCCAGTCAAAATACTCTTGGCATTGCCACTGTTGTTAACGAGCAATAACAACATTTGGGCGCTTTGTTGTTGTGCGATGGCCTCAGCATGGGGCATGTATTCCACCAAGTCACAAAGTGTTTCTATGCCAAATTGCTGAATACTCTTGCGGACACTGATATCGGTTTTTCCGATTAGTTTTAATTTGAAATGTTTTGCAAACGAGGGATAGGTTTGATTCAATTTTTGAATCGCTCGCCAAAGTATTTCATGATTTCTGGCTGGAGGTATACTGCCGACGTGAACCAAAGTAAACCCTTGATCTACTGTGGTGTCGGAATTAAATTCATCGTCATAACCGTTGGTGATACACAGGGTATGAGCGGCTCCTTTGTTTTTAAAATCATCGGCATCTTCTTGCGTGACCGTGGTAACAAAGTGTGCTTTTTTTATTACTTCAAGTTCTTGCTTGCGGTGCTTTTTATCTGCCCATGAAGTGAGCATGAGCTGATCATAAAAGTCAATGTTGGTCCAGGGGTCACGAAAATCAGCAACCCACGGAATATTTAATTTTCTACTTACTTGCAGCGCAATGCGATGCATGCTGTGGGGTGGTCCTGTGGAAACAATTAAATCTACAGGATGATTTTGTAAATAGGTGGATAAGAATTGACTCGCAGGTTTGATCCAAAAACAGCGGGCATCGGGAATAAAAAAATTGCCCCTTACCCAAACGCCGATGCTCTCGGTTTTTTTGGGTTTATCCGATTCACTGAGAAAACCGGTATTGATTTTTTCTGTGGGTTTCACACCGACCCATCTTTTGTACCAGGAATACGGTTCCCAGATGGGGCGTTGTATGATGTCTATTCCTGGGGGTATGTCCTGGGCAAGGCTTGGGTCTTCTACGGGCATTTCCGGATTGGAGGGTGTAAATACCACAGGCTCAAATCCAAAATCGCGGAGATATTTTACAAATTTCAACCAGCGCTGCACGCCCGCGCCCCCGGAAGGTGGCCAGTAGTAGGTGATGATTAAAACTTTTTTTAGTGACATGAATTAGAAAGGCAAAATATGGGGTTTCCAAGTCAAGGTCGGATTGGTGGGTTCGCCGGGTATTACACTGAGCATGGCCGTAACCATGCATTGTTTTCTCAATACCACAGTGGGTCTTGATGGGTGGCTGACACTGAATGTCATTTCCAACTGGAGGGTGCCATAGATTAAATCTTTGGGATTTACCTTGGCTTTCATTATTCCATCGGTGATAATCTCACTTTCCATTACGCCCATCGCGTCATCGATGAGCATCACGATATTGACTCCATCATTTCTAAATTCGTATTCACCCAAGTCCAATTGAAAAGTAACTTCAACAGGACCTTCTCCAACCGCGATGTCTTCAAATACAATATTTTCTCCTTGGGGAACCACGTTTCCACCAAATGCCAATGCATCTGAGGATACAAACGGAATGGTAGTAACCTTTCCATTTTTGAGCTGGATAGACCGCAGACTTTCATTGTCTTGATCAAGCACATAGGCAAATTGATCGTAGATGATAAAATCAGTGGGGGAGTGGAAGGACGCCTCTTTTCCTTTGCCATCTTTCCAGCCTTCTAATTCACCGCCAGCGATGAGCTTGAGTTTGCCTTTTTTAATTTCCCAAATGCCATTTCCTTCTTTTGAAATACCGATGAGTTTTTTTCCGGCCAATTGCATTCCACTCCAATGAATAGACTCACTTCCCGCTACGGACTGGCAATAGCCATATTCGTATTCCACTTCCTTTTGAGTAACGACATCGGTGTATTTTCTTTTTTCTTTGAATTCAATTTGCCACGCAGAACCATCGCTCATGGTGACATAACCCACCTTGCCTTGAATTTCCAGTTGTTCGGGATAAATGCGCTGGTTGAGTTTATTGGTTAATGGAAGGCGAACCACTTCTCTGGAACCACCGCTGATGGGATCAAGTAGGAATACCTGATTGTAACTGGCAGACAAGACAAATATTTTATTATTGTCGATGGCGATATCCGTTGGGAAGCCAATGGCTTCATATCCGCCATTGGTCGCTGCAGTTTGTTCATTAAAGTCATTTCCATTTCCTGCAACAGTAAATACCAATTGGCTGGACATGTCGATGGCTCTAATTCTGTGATTAAAACAATCGGCAACGTATATTAAATCTTGCTCAGGTTCATGCGCCAACCCTTTGGGATAGTTGAATTGGGCACTAAGAAAATTGCCATCTGCAAATCCAGGTTGAGGAGCACCTACAATTCGATTGATTTTGCCA
This sequence comes from uncultured Flavobacteriales bacterium, assembly GCA_937974555.1. Classification (GTDB taxonomy): domain Bacteria; phylum Bacteroidota; class Bacteroidia; order Flavobacteriales_D; family Sanyastnellaceae; genus CAMCTV01. Next base: position 17,628 of record CALJKR010000064.1, read on the forward strand.
TCTGCGGTGACATGATGAATTCGATGGTGGTTACTCTCAGTAATCAAATATCCATTGGACTTGTAAGGGGCAATTTGTGTAGGGAATTCGATGTTGGCATCCGCCCAATAATGCGTTTCCACGCTATCTTTCATCTGCCAATAACGCAATTTTCCTTTGAGTTCGGGGGATTCGGTTAAGGTTTGAATTTTTTCTAGAACATTTTTCACGATGCCTTTGCCTTCGAATACTTGAAGAGCTTGTCCACCTGATTTTCCGTATAGTCGAACTTGAAAATTGCCGCTGAATTGTGGTGCGGAAAATTCCTTGAAATCAGGACAAACCACCAATGGGTGTTCTAAATTTTCTCTCTGGATGAGCGAATAATATTCTCTTCTTGGTTGTGGAGCGCCAGGCTTGGCCAAAACGGCACTAATGAGCTGCACTTGGAATAAGTTTTTAGAGGCGGTCATCAATTGGTGAACCTGTTCCAAAGCGGTGGGATCTTGTTGATCCCAAATCATAAAAACAACAATCTTGTCATTGATATTCTCCAGGGTAATCGGATAGGCGGAATTGAACCAAACCGACCCTTTGGATATTTTGTCGGATTGCGCTTCTAATGAGCCAATGAAAGTGTAAAATAGGATACTGGTGATTAGAAGAATTGTTCTCATATGTTCAATAAAAAAGGGAACCACGAATATGGTTCCCTTTCTTGTAATTTCAAAATATTGAAAGTTATTTTACTGCATCTACAACAGCTTTGAAAGCGGCTGGATGATTCATCGCTAAGTCAGCCAATGCTTTACGGTTCAACTCAATCCCTTTGGCGTGAATTTTTCCCATGAATTGAGAATAAGACAAACCGTGGATACGAGCACCTGCGTTGATACGAGCAATCCACAAAGCGCGGAAATTACGCTTGCGAAGTTTACGACCAACATAAGCATAAGTTAATGCTTTTTCTACTGCGTTTTTGGCTACGGTCCAAACGTTTTTTCTTGAACCGAAATAGCCTTTGGCCATTTTAAGGACCTTTTTTCTTCTCTCACGAGAAGCGACTGCATTTTTACTGCGTGGCATAATTTTTTGTTTTTTGAAGGTTGGTGGCTGTTGCGCTTAAAACCAACAATCGGGTTAACTTGACCTTGCTTTTTGAGTCAATAAGCTTGACTTAGGCGAGCAATTGAGCCTTGATTGATTTTACATCAGAAGGGTGAACCATCGCATCGTTACCCAAACTACGCTTACGCTTAGTTTCTTTCTTGGTTAAGATGTGACGCTTAAACGCCTTCTTACGCTTGATCTTTCCGCTACCGGTCACTTGAAAACGCTTTTTAGCGCCGGATTTGGTTTTCGACTTTGGCATTGTATTAGGGTTTTAATTTATTTCTTCTTTGGGTTAATAATCACAAACATCTTTTTTCCTTCAAGCTTTGGCATCTGTTCTGGAACGCCATATTCAGACAACTCTTGAATGAACTTCAAAAGCAAGATTTCACCGCGGTCTTTGAAAACAATGGATCTTCCTTTAAAGAAAACCCATGATCTAACCTTACTTCCATCTTTCAAAAACTCGATGGCATGCTTCAACTTAAAAGCAAAGTCATGGTCATCGGTGTTGGGACCAAAGCGAATTTCCTTGACGGTTACGTTCACTTGTTTGGCCTTCATTTCCTTTTGCTTCTTCTTTTGATCGTACAAGAATTTCTTGTAGTCAATGATTCTGCAAACGGGTGGGGTTGCATTTGGAGAAATTTCCACCAGGTCTAGTTCCTGCTCCTGAGCCATGCGCAAAGCCTCTTGCGTAGAATAAACGCCTTGCTCGATGTTATCGCCTACCAAACGGATTTCCGTCACGTTGATACGGCCATTGATTCGATGCTCGGGTTCTTTTTCTCTCCTAAAATCTCTTCTAGGGTAAGGGGGTCTATTGCCTGGTTTTTTCTCCATTTATTTTTTTTACTATGCGGAAAGCATTTCCTTGATTTCGTTTTGAACTTGAGTCGCAAATTCTGCAATGGATAGAACGCCTACATCACCTGTCCCTTTCTTACGTGCAGAAACGGTTCCAGCTTGTTGTTCTTGTTCTCCAATGATCAGCATATACGGCACTCTAGCCAATTCTGCTTCACGGATTTTCTTTCCCACTTTCTCGTTGCTTTCGTCAACGGAGGCGCGAATATCGTAATTTTTTAGTTCAGTTGCTACACTTTTTGCGTATTCATTGAATTTTTCACTCACGGGAAGCAATCGAACTTGCTCTGGGGTGAGCCAAAGTGGGAATTGCCCTGCGCAGTGTTCAATCAAGATGGCTACAAATCTTTCCATCGAGCCAAATGGCGCACGGTGGATCATAACTGGACGGTGTTTTTGATTGTCTGCTCCGGTGTATTCCAATTGGAAACGCTCTGGAAGGTTGTAATCAATCTGCACTGTTCCCAACTGCCATTTTCTTCCAATCGCATCGCGAACCATGAAGTCCAACTTTGGACCATAGAACGCCGCTTCGCCCAATTCTACTACAGTCTTTAATCCTTTTTCGTCGGCGACTTCTTTGATGGCGGTCTCTGCTTTCTCCCAATTTTCATCGCTACCAATGTATTTGCTTGGGTTGTTGGGGTCTCTCAATGAAACCTGCGCCAAATAGTCATGGAAATCCAAGGTTTTGAAAATATACAAAACCAAGTCAATGACCTTACCTACTTCCTCTTTTACCTGATCGACGGTGCAGAAAATGTGGGCATCATCTTGGGTAAATCCTCTAACACGTGTCAACCCATGCAATTCGCCGGTTTGCTCATAACGGTAAACTGTACCAAATTCGGCCAGACGCATCGGAAGATCGCGGTATGACTTGGGTTCCGCTTTAAATATTTCACAATGGTGCGGGCAGTTCATGGGTTTAAGCATGTACACCTCGTCCTCTTGTGGAGTCTCAATGGGCTTGAAGCTGTCTGCGCCATACTTTGCCCAGTGACCACTGGTTTCATACAATTCTTTGTGACCGATATGGGGGGTGATGACTTGAAGGTAACCTGCTTTGGTCTGAGCCGCTTGCAAGAAGGCCTGCAAACGTCCGCGCAAATCAGCACCTTTGGGCAGCCAAAGGGGTAAACCGCTTCCCACTTTTTGAGAGAAATGGAATAAGCCCAATTCTTTACCCAACTTGCGGTGGTCGCGTTTTTTGGCTTCCTCCAATAATTGCATATACTCATCCAACTCCGCCTGTTTGGGGAAGGTGATGGCATACACTCGGGTCAACATTTTATTTTTTTCGTCTCCTCTCCAATAGGCTCCGGCAACATTTAATACTTTGGCTGCTTTGATGAATCCTGTGTGGGGGATGTGTGGTCCTCGGCACAAATCAGTAAATTCCCCTTGGGTGTAAAAGGTGATGTCACCATCATTTAAACCTTCGAGCAACTCCAATTTGTATGGATCAGCTTTGGTTGTGAAATATTCAACCGCTTCTGCTTTACTTACTTGCTTGCGGATATATTCATTTTTCTTTTTGGCCAATTCCAACATGAGTTTCTCTACTTTGGAGAAATCATCCTGAGAAAAGCTATGCTGACCAAAATCTACATCATAGTAAAAACCATTTTCGATGGGAGGACCAATAGCCAATTTTATCCCTGGGTATAAAGCTTCCAGCGCTTCAGCCATCAAATGAGCTGAACTGTGCCATAGGGTTGATTTACCCTCCGTGTCATTCCATGTTACCAATTTCAAAGTTGAATCAGAAACAAATGGGCGGGTGGCATCCCATACCTCACCGTTAACAACGGCTGCCAATACGTTTCTTGCCAATCCTTCAGAAATAGACTGCGCAACGCTCATTGAAGAAGCTCCAGCTTCCACTTGACGCACACTGCCATCGGGTAAAGTAATATTATACATGTTCAAAAATTGAGTGACAAAGATAAACTGAATAAGGGCTATTTCACGAGCTCAAATCTTTTTTGACGGATCTGAAATTCAACCCTTCGATTAAAAGCCCGACCTTGTTCTGTGTCATTGCTGACAGCCGGTGCGGACATTCCTTTTGCAATGATGGTAAATCGACTGGGCTCGATGCCCTTGAGTGTAAGAAACTGAATGACAGATTGAGCACGTTGCTCGGATAGGAGCTGATTGTATTCTGCTCCGCCTACATTATCGGTATGTCCCAAAATCTCCATGTACATGTGCTTGTTTTTTCTAAGCAGTATGTAGATGTCCTGCAATTGTTTGGTAGCAGAGTCAGTCAAGGTAAATTGATCAAAGTCGAAGTGAATCGCATCGAGTTTAATTTCATCGTATTCACTTAATTCATGGGGTGGGTCAGTGGCTACCTCAGCCAGTTGTTCATTGATGCAACTGCATTCTGACTTTTTCTTAACGGGAATTACGCTCACATCATCAATATAAACATAGGCATAGTCGCGGGTATCCGCCATGCCTGAATCTTTGGTTCGATGAATCAAACGCATGTCTTTTTCATCTTTGAAATTCCCAATGGTAATTACTTCTTCGCCTCCTTTGGCAGTAAATACGGCACTCAATTCTGACCATCCTGTGAAGTCATCCATCATATTGAATCGGGGATTGGTCATGGATTCCTGAGGAACAGTGATGGTCTTGTAGGAAGTTTGCGTTAAAGGTTTGGTAGACAATACCACGCCAAAACCATCATGAACAAATTGGCAAAAATCAGCGGCGGAATAATACAGGGTAATGCACACTTGTTCACCGGGATTTAATGGGCGAGTCAATCTTCCCACGATGTACTCTCGATAACGCATTTTGTTGTTTAGGTACGATCCCAAACCCACATAACCATTGCCTGTTCTTGCTTCTTGCTTACCAAAAATGTTGTCCGGAACACCTACCTTTTTACTGCAACGATTAAAATAATCAGGTGTGCCATCACCGGCTTGTGTCCATTTCTTGACGGATTGGAGCCTTCGGGAAGTGAAATCAATGGGGCAAAAATCCATTTCCTCAAAGCTGGGATTGACAACCAAATTTTGTCCTTTCAAGGAGAAAAGTTGGATGACCAATAAGAGTGAAATGGTTAGTCTAAGCATTTTTTGATTTAACGCCGCAAGGCTCAATATTGTTGTGAAAGGTATAAAAAAAGGGCCACCCTTGGGTAGCCCTTTTCAAATACGAAATTGATTATTTTACACTGAAAACAACTCTTCTATTTTGGGCCTTACCCATAGGGGTTCCTTTGGTATTGGCCAATTCATTGGCGTCTTTGGAATCAATACTAATGCGTGAAGCGTCAATTCCACGTCCTACCAATGCCTCCATTACGGATTCTGCGCGACGCTTGGCTATCTCTTGCATTTCAGTTCTAACCTTGGCTTCTTCCATTTCTTCGGTGTCTGCGTGGCCTGTCAATACAATTTTAATTCCAGCATTGGCTTTTAATAGCTCCGCTACTTCATCCAATTCTGATTCAAATTGAGCAGGGATGTATTCAGACTCTTTTCCAAAGTATACCGCCGTAGCTGCAACCAATTGTTCTGGTTTAGCTCCCGCGGGTTTAGCACCAGAACGGCTGTAGATGAAATCTGTTTCAACAACAGTACTCTTTCCACAATTACATTCGCTTTTAGCGGTGATGGGAAGGATGGAGATGTTGTCTACATAATAGTAAGCGCCATTGATCGAAACGCCACCTGCTGCGGGCTTCACTGCTCCTTTGATTTTTTCAAATTTCATGTCGCCATCGTTTCCAAATCCACCAATGGTGATGAAGTTCTCATTTCCTTTGGCATAGTAGTACATACAAACGGTTGTCCATTTGTCCATATCACTGATGGGACGGTTGGCCGGCATGACAATGGTAGCAGGCGTGGTAATGCTCTTGTCATCTTCGTGTTGGATACGGTTTGAGCCGATTAGAATTCCAACATTGTTTACAGCCATTTTTGAATTTTCAGCCAAGCAAACAGAAAAAGTCACACAGTACATTTGGTCTTTCTTCAGGGTATTCTTAATCTTCTGAGAAAGGTAAGTGCGGTTTACTTTGGGGTCTTTGCTGTAGGCAATAAATCCCGCGTAGTTATTTCCGTCTTGTGCGATTTGATTACCCAAATCATTTTCAGGAGCGTTGATTTTTTTGTTCTTGGTGTTGCCAGAAGCAAATAAATCGGCACCAGTTTTATTCACGGTGTACCATGGTTTTGCAGCCAAATGCAATTGGCCTTTGCCTTTTAAAATCTTGGCATCATACTGCTCAAATGAGCCATTGGCCACCAAGTTGGGATCAGTATCAACGACGGGCTCTTTTTTGCCTTTGTCATCCTTTGTATCCGCTTTTTTTTCTGTCTTTTCCGACTTGGATTTGTCGTCTTTCTTTTGCGCGCTGACTGCATTTAAACTGAATAAAAATGCAATGGCCATTAATAAACGAAGGGTTTTCATAGCAATTGGTATTAACGGTTTTGTATCGTTTCGATGTAAAGTTTTAATTTTTTGGGGTCGATGTCTGGGTAGACACCATGACCTAAGTTGCCAATATAGGGCTCATTTCCGAATTTTTCCATCATGGCATGGGTCGATTTGATGATTTCTTGGTCTGAACCATACAAAAGAGCTGGATCTAAATTTCCTTGCAATGTCTTACCGGGCAATAGTTTTCTGGTTTGCACAGGATCCATCGTCCAGTCTAAGCCGATGACATTGGCAGACAGGTTTTTCATCAATGGCAAAGCATAGTGCGCGCCTTTGGCAAAAAATGTAGTAGGAATTTGCGGTTGAATAACGGATAAAATGCGTTCGACATGAGGAAGAATATATCGCTCATATACATCGGCATTTAGAACACCTGCCCAAGAATCAAAGAGCTGGAATAAATGTATGCCGGTGTTGATTTGCATTTGCGCGTATTCAATGGTTGCTATTGAAATTTTCTCAAGCAATGCCTGTGCCAATTCAGGTTGTGCAATTAATACCTTACGTGCTTTATTGAATTCCTTGCTTCCTTTTCCTTCGATCATGTAACAGAAGATGGTCCAAGGAGCTCCTGCAAATCCAATCAAGGGAACCCGATTTTCTAATTTACTCAAGGTAATCTCAAGGGCTTCTTTAACATAATGCAAGTGTTGCGCGATGCCTTCTGTGGATAGGCGATGCACATCTTCCATCGTTTCAATGGTCTTTGGAAAGAATGGACCTTTGCCTTCGTCCATGGTGTAGGGCAATCCCATGGCCTCGGGGATGACCAAAATATCGCTGAAAATAATGGCGGCATCTACGCCCAAATGATCAACAGGTTGAACGGTGACTTCAGCAGCCATTTCAGGATTGGTTACCAATTGGATGAAACTCCCTGCTCTGGCTCTGGTTTCTCTATACTCAGGTAAAACACGTCCCGCCTGTCTCATCACCCAAACGGGTGTTCGAGATACGGATTGGCCCAATGCGGCACGGATCAATAAATCGTTTTGTAACATGCCGCAAAGGTAGACATGAACTAGTGCATGATTTTAAAAATAAGCTCCAATAATATCTCGCCGTCGGTCATGTTTCCAGCACCAATTCCTTTGGATTTTTTATCGGCATCATGCAAATAGCCAATGATGCGATCCATCTTGGCCGGAGAAAAATTCTTGGCGGCTAACTGATAATCCTTGATGCTAAAGCTGTTGAGTTTCATCAATTGCGCAGTGTGGGTTTTGTTTTCTGCACTGACGTAAATATTGTATTTGTTGAACTGAGAAAACAGCAGGCCAATTAACATGGGAATGGGATTGTTCTTGGGATTGCGAATGAAGTACTCAACGATCCGATTGGCTTGAACTACATTTTTCTCGAGCAATGCCCTGAGCAATTCGAAGCTATTGTAATCCTTGGATATTCCAATGTAGTCTTGTACAATTTGTCCTGTGATTTCTGTTCCAGGAGGAAAGATGATGGCCAATTTGTTGATTTCATTGATAATTTTAGAGAGATCATTCCCCAGATATTCCGCCAGTAGATCGGCAATGTTTTTTTGAATGGAATAGCCTTTGGTTTTTACTGTCTCCAAAATCCAATCACTCACCAAATAGTCTTTGAACTTATTGGAAACAAAAGATACAGTCTTTTTATCTATGGCTTTGCTGATGGCCAACCGACCATCTAACTTTCCTTTGAATGCAAAGCATAAAATCGTGGTTGGTGTTGGGTTGTCTAAATAAGACTCCAAGGGTTTCAATGATTCCGCCTTTTTCCATTCTTTTAAATCTTGAGCCTCCCTAACGATAATCACCTGGTGGCTTCCCATCATAGGAAAACCCTTGGCCATATTCAGAATATTTTTTAATTCTGAATCGCGACCGTAAGCAATCGTTAAACCAAATCCTTTTTCGGACTCATCCAAAATATCATTCTCAATAGATTCCGCAATTAAATCGATAAAAAAGGGTTCCTCTCCACTCAAAAAATAAATGGGGCTGAGTTTTTTTAATTGAATATCTCGGATGATTTGATTGTGCGTTAATCCCATTTTAAGTGCTTCACTGATTGGCCTTCGTTCTTAATTTCTTTCAAAGCTTCAATTCCAATTTGGATATGAAGGTCCACAAAGTTAGTGGTAACTTTAATATCACTTTCAGAAGTTTTTACTCCTTGTGGAGTCATGGGTTGATCTGAAACCAATAACAAGGCGCCGGTTGAAATTTTGTTGTAGAAACCTACAGAAAAAAGGGTGGCCGTTTCCATATCAATGGCCATGGCTCTGATTTTTCTGAGGTACTCTTTGAAGGGCTCGTCATGTTCCCAAACCCTGCGGTTGGTGGTGTAAACAGTTCCTGACCAGTAATCCAAATTTCTGTCTCTGATCATGGATGAGACTGCACGCTGTAGATTAAAGGAGGGTAGGGCAGGCACTTCGGGTGGAAAGTAGTCATTGCTGGTTCCTTCTCCACGAATACCGGCCAAGGGAAGAATGAAGTCGCCTATTTTATTTTTTTTCTTCAATCCGCCGCACTTTCCCAGAAACAATACCGCTTTGGGATGGATAGCTGTAAGAAGATCCATGATGGTTGCGGCATTGGCGCTTCCCATGGAAAAATTAATCATGGTGATGCCATCGGCTGTTGCTGTGGGCATGCTTCTGTCTTGACCGATGATGGGCACGTTGTGCCACTCAGCAAATTTTTGAAGGTAGTGATCAAAGTTGGTCAGCAAAATATATTGTCCAAAACCTTCCAATGGTGTACCGGTATACCTGGGCAACCAATTCTTCACAATTTCTTCTTTAGTTTCCATAATTTTGATTTTTTAATTCTACTGATGCAATTAAACCTACCCCAATATACTTTTAAAAGTCGAGATAACCGTGGACAGTTGGAGATATTTTGTCCCCTCCGACGAAAGTGGTTGGTGCTTACTCCAGAGGAATACGTCCGACAACAAGTGATTCAACATTTGCATTTAAGCCAAGGTTTTGAATTAACCTGGATGAAGTCAGAAGTTTCCATTCCGCTTCCCAGTGGTGTGGTTCGTTCTGATTTGGTGGTGTACAATCCGGATGGATCAGTAGAGGGTATTGTCGAATGTAAGGCACCCCAAGTTGTCCTTGACGAAGGAGTTTTACATCAAGCAAACAAATATCATTTTGCTTTAAAAGCCAAATGGGTATTGCTGACCAATGGTTTTCAGCACCTGTGTTTTGCAGGAAGTATTTGGGAGGAATCTTGGCCTCAAAAAAATTAAGCCCCTACTTCAGCAAGTTGAACTTTAAGTCCGTCAAACGCCTCGCTAATGTGCATTTGACAGCCCAATCGGCTATTTGACTTGACAAAAAAGGCTTGGTCCAACATGGCCTCTTCGTCGTCGTTTCGTTCGCCCAATTGGTGATCGGAAAGGATGTACATGTGACAGCTTGCGCACATGGCCATACCACCGCAAGTACCTTCCACGGGTAACTCGTAGCTTTTGCATAGCTCCATCATATTCATGTTCATGTCCGTCGGTGCATCCAATTCATGTTCTTGACCTTGGCGATCGACGACTGTAATTTTGACCATGTTTTCTTCCATGCGGCTAAGATAAGGTCTCTTTGAAAATGGACAAATACTAAAAGGCTGAATTGATGAGATTGCCTGACTCAACGAGTTTTTTTAGGTGTGGGTTTCTGCGGGCTGTTTCCCAGAGATTGACATGCCCCATGTGATGGGTGTCAGTACCCAAATAACTCACCAACTCGGCATCAATTAATTTCTCAGCCATTTTCTTTACACTGGGACCGTATTGTCCAGTTAGGCTGTTGATGTTGACTTGAAGATATACATCGCGGTCCACTGCATTTTCATAGTTTGCAAACTTTTCATGCCAATACAGGTATCGCTCGGGATGGGCCAATACGGGCTGGTATCCATTGAGCTGCATTTGAAAGGTGGCCTCTTTGTAGTAATAGGGTTCTGAATCAAAGGACAATTCAAATAGCAGATGATTGCCGTTGAATGTCAAAATTTCTTTTCTCTCCAACAACTCCATAAAATGCTCATCACAAAAATATTCAGCAGCTGCATCAAAGGAAATATCGATGTTTCTCTTTTTCAATTCTTGGAGGACGATTTCTTTTCCTGCCAAAATAATCTCTTTGGTGTTGGGGTAAATCTCCTTGTAGATGTGGGGAGTGGTGACAATTTTGGTGTAACCAAATTCCATTAATTTCTCAATCAACAAAATGCTGGTCTCCACATCAGGTGCGCCATCGTCTATACCTGGAATCAAATGGGAGTGCATATCCATCCCCACCAATTCCATGCTGATGGGGTCGATGGTTTTTTCTTGCTTTTTAAATATTTTAGAGAAAAAGGACATGTTACGAAGTTAGTTAATTCTTGAACGAGCATTCACCGGCAAGAGAAATTTGAAGCATTTCTATTCTTTGATTGAAATCGGAAGTGCTCCCCAATACACTCATTAGTTTGGTGATTGCAGCTTCTGTGGTCATGTCTCGCCCTTCAATAATTCCCAATTGATCCAGCACTTTTGCATTCTGATACAATTGGTGATCGATATATCCTTGGGTGCACTGAGAAATATTGAGTACGATGGTATTTTGTTCCCTGAATTGTTGGAGGGCATCGATCAACCAAGTTCGTTGGGGAATATTGCCGCTGCCAAATGTTTCGATGACAATCCCATCCCAAGGGCCACTTTGCACCATGGCATCAAACATTTTTTTCGAAATTCCAGGGAATATTTTAATCAGACCAACATTTTCATTCATTCCCAATTGCGGTACAAAAGGGGTGTTGGGTCGATAAAGCAAATTATGTCGGTATTGAATGTGCAACCCAATTTCAGCCAACGCATCGTAATTGGGACTTCTGAAGGCCTCAAATCCCTCGGCACTGACCTTGCTTACGCGATTGCCTCTGAATAGATGGGCGCCAAAACAAATGGCTACTTCCTGAACGATGGGTTGGTTATTCTCTTTGCTCGCAGCAATTTCTATGGCTGTGATTAAATTTTCTTTTCCATCGGTTCTTATTTTCCCGATGGGCAATTGCGCACCAGTGAGTATCACTGGTTTTTGAATGCCTCTAAGCATAAAACTCAAGGCTGATGCAGTATAAGCCATGGTGTCGGTTCCATGAAGAACGACAAAGCCATCGTAGTTTTCATAATTGTCCACCACCAATGCGGCAATCATCTTCCAAGTTTCTGGATGGACATCGCTGCTATCAATTGGGTTTTGAAATGGTGCGACATCTATTTTTAAATCCAATCTTTTAAGTTCCGGAAGGTGATCCGCAATGTTGATGAAATCAAATGGAACCAATGGACCCCCTGGAGATGATTCTGTCATTCCAATGGTGCCTCCGGTATATATAATCAATAGATGTGCTTTGGGTTTCATGATAATCCAAATATACGCAACGCGTTGGCTGTTGTGCTCTGGGCGATATGTTCCAGGGTTCCGCCATAAACATCCACCAAGTGCTCGCCAATGATGGGAATGTAACTGCTCTCATTTCTTTTGCCTCGATACGGAACAGGCGGTAAGAATGGGGCGTCGGTTTCAAGAACGATATGGCTCAAGGGAACATTTTTTAAAGTTTCCTTGAGGTTGGTTTTGGGATAAGAGATGACGCCGCCGATTCCCATCATGAAGGAGTCCATTTCTAAAATTTGCTCAGCTATCTGAGGACTCCCCGTAAAACAGTGGAATATTCCTCGCAGGCGTGCATCATGGTGTTTCTGAATCAAAGGCAAAATTTCATGAAAGGACTCTCTGGCATGAAGGATCAAAGGTAGATTGTATTTTTTGGCCCATTCAATTTGAATAATCAATGCTTCCTTTTGAATATCCAAAGTGGATTTGTCCCAATATAAATCAATGCCGGCTTCTCCAATCCCGCAGCATCCATGGGCTTCAATCAAAGGCTCCATGTTTTCTAAAACTTTTTCAAAGTCTTCTTTTACATCACAAGGATGTAAGCCCATCATCGGCTTAAATATTTTCGAATCTTCTTTAACCAGGCGCATCATGGATGCGATTGATTCCATGTCGATGTTGGGCAACATGACATGTTGAATTTTCTGTTCGTGAAGTCGGGCTACCACATCCATCCAATCTTCTTCAAACACAGATTGGTACATGTGAGCATGGGTGTCTATCCACATAATTAAAAAACGTTTGTGCAAACTTAAATGTTAAGGGGGCGGGTGGGACTATTCACTTGAATATATTTGATTAAAATTGATGTCTATGAAAAAGTTAACCTTCATTATTGGAATGTTCATGCTTTTAATGGCTTGCCATAAATATGAGAATGGCCCCTTTATTTCATTCCGTTCTGTCAAGAATAGAGTAATTGGAAATTGGAAATTGGTGGAATACACAGTGAATGGAGAAAGTCAATTGGATTCATTGGTTGATGATCAAGAATACTGGTGGAGGTTCAAGGAGGATTATACCTTGGAAAGAGACATGGGCGGAAATCAACCATTCAAAGGAGAATGGGAAATCAATGATGACAACAATATCATCGTCACGCTTAAGATGTACAATGTCGATGGTGGAGGGGTTTATTATGAAAAGGATACATTGGAGTTGACCCGTCTAACCAACAAGGAAATGTGGGCCGAACATGCTGGGCGTATTGTAGAGAAATACGAAGCGCAATAATTGGGTTCAATGGGAGATGTGGTGAAGGCAAAGATTTTAGTGTTGAGATTTTCATCAATTGGCGACATCGTGCTTACGACGCCGGTGCTTCGGGTTTTAGAAGATCAATTGAATGGTGGTGCAGAGATTCATTTTGTTGTCAAGAAAAAATTTGAGTCCGTTGTTGTCCATAATCCTAGAATCGCCAAGGTTTTTGCATTCGAAAAAACGGTGCAGGAAATTCTTCCTGCATTGATGGAAGAAGGATATGATTACATCATCGACTTACAAAATAATGTCCGTTCGAGGATCATCAAACGTCGATTAAAATCTCTGGCATTTTCGGTTGATAAAAGAAATTTTGCTAAATTTCTTTGGGTTCAATGGGGAGTGAAGGGCCATATCTCACATATTGTAGAGCGGTATTTGCAGACCCTGAAAACGCTGGGTTTGAAAGACGATGGGAAGGGATTGGAATTTTATATTCAACCAGAAGATGAGATTCCGAATCAGTGGGGCAAGTACACGGCAGTTCCCATTGGAGCAACTTACTTTGGGAAACGACCTGATGCGGCGCATTGGCAAAAAATTTTAGAACAAGTTCCAGGTCCAATTGTACTTCTTGGAGGAAAAGAGGACATGGAAGTGGCAGGTAAGCTGGCGGATCTACCCCAAGTTTTTAACGGGGTGGGTATTTGGTCTTTGGGTCAAAGTGCATCGGTATTAAAAAATGCTTCCTTGGTGATTTGTGGTGATACAGGTTTGATGCACATTGCTTCGGCTTTTCAACGATCGATTATTTCTCTTTGGGGATGCACCCGTCCTGGATTGGGCATGTACCCTTGGCGCCCAGGAAAAGATAGCTTGCAGTTGGAACCGGAAGGCAGAGGCACAAAGCCATGTTCCAAATTGGGAAATCACTGTAAACACGGGGAAGGCGATCGTTGCATTCATCACCTTCCATTGAATCAACTTAAATCAGCAGCTGAGAAAATTCTTTTGGCTTAGCCTTCAAAAAGCATCTTCAATTCTGTTGCATCTTCTGGCTTCATTTTTCCAGCCAAGATCAACCGCAATTGACGTCTTCTCAATGCTCCGTCAAATCGGACTTTTTCAATTTCTGTTTCAGGAATTAATTCAGGAACTTGTATGGGATTCCCCAATTGATCAACTGCAACAAAAGTGTAAATGGCCTCGTTGCATTTCGTTCTTTCTCCTGTAGATCCATGCTCAACAAAAATATCCATGAAAACTTCCATGGAAGATCCAAATGCTCTTGAAACTTTGGCTTCAATGACAACCAAATCGGCCATCTTAATTGGATGTTGAAATGAAACATTATTTACAGCGGCAGTAACCACCACTCTTCGACAATGTCGATGCGCTGCGATGGCGCTGGCAATGTCCAACCAATTGAGCAATTGCCCGCCCATTAAATTCCCCAAGGTATTGGTGTTTTCAGGCAATACCAGATGTGTGGTAATGGTGTGTGTGTCTTTTGCAAATACAGGTTTCATATGGCAAAGATACATTGCTATATTCGTGCAATGGATTACAATATTGTCAAATCACTGCATATCATTTTTGTTGTTACATGGTTTGCAGGATTGTTTTATATGTTTCGTTTGTTTGTCTATCACGCCGAGGCTAAACTAAAGGACGATAACGACCAAAGGGTTCTCATTCCTCAATACCAATTGATGGAGAAAAGGCTTTGGTATATCATCACCTGGCCTTCTTGCATTCTAACCCTGATTTTTGGTCCATGGTTGCTTTACTTGAATCCCGGATTCTTGGCTATGCCTTGGATGCATTTGAAGTTGTTTTTTATCGCTTGTTTGTTGGCCTACCAATGGAAGGGGCAATTGTTGTTTAGACAATGTCAGCAAGACAATTTGCCCCCCATGAGTTTCAAGATGCGATTGTGGAATGAAGTGGGTACGATTCTATTGGTAGCGATTGTCTTTGTGGTCGTCAATAAAGATTCAATTTCTTGGATATGGGGCAGTTTGGGCTTGGTGGGATTGGGTGTGATTCTTACCTTGGCTGCCAAAGCATATAAATCAATCAGAGAAAAAAATAAGTGATATGAAAAAGGGGCTGATCTTGTTGTTGTTATTGTGTTCTGTTCATGCGTGGAGTCAGAAACCGGAATGGTTGAAAATCGATCCCAATGGGCAGAGTTTATTTGTTCAAGGGTTGATTAATGATCGACAAGACACCTCGATGGTGTTGTCTGGTACTGTTACATTGGCACTTGCAGATAAGCCACAAGAAAGTTATACCATCAAGGCCAATAGCTTGGGCGTGTTTCAATTCCATCTTCGTGCAAATGCCATCTATACGGCTTCGTTTCAACATCAGGGTTATGTGACGAGGAACATTGTTTTTGATACGCAGGATGTTCCGGATAAAGCTTGGAAAAAGGGATGTGATCTTTACCTGAATGTACAAATGGATCAACGTCCGGAAGGTTTTAAGGACATGGTGGCGGAGCTTCCTTTTGCAACGTTTAAATTTGATATTGACGAAAGAATTTTCTTGTTTGATATCGAAGAGACCAATCGCGTTTTGGAGCGTTACAATGAGGAATTGGATCGAGCCAAAAACGAAAAGAAGTAATCAGGGATTGGGAAATTCCCTCAATATTTTTTCGCTCAAAACTTTGGACAGTTTAAAATAAGATTCAACCGTCCAGCCCGCAACATGTGGAGTGAGTATGACTTTGGGGTGTTGTAAAAGCGCCTGAAAATCAGGGTGATTAACACCTTCAACTTTGAGTTGGCTGCTTTCAAATTCCAAAACATCCAATGCAGCAGCAGTTACTTTGCCGGAATTTAGGGCCTCCAATAAATCTCCTGTTGCACAATGCTGTCCCCGGGCTGTATTGATGAAATAAATGGGTTTTTTAAATGAATTAAAAAATGAACCATTGGCATAATACTTATTTTCTGGCGCCAGAGGCAGATGAATGGATACAAAGTCGGCTTCATCAAAAACACGATCCAAAGCGCACAGTTTAACAAAGGGCAAAGGACTTTCTTCCATACCGGTATCATGTGCGATGAGCGTACAACCCATGGCTGAAAGCCGAGTTGCAACGGCTTTGCCCATGTGGCCCAGTCCGATTATCGCAAATGTTTTGCCTTTGATTTCTATTCCTCGATGTTCTTCACGCAACCATTGATGTTGGGTAACCGAATGGTGCGCCGGAATCAACTTACGGGTCATCGCCAAACACATGCCCAATACATGGTCCCCAACAGCATCGGAGTTCCCTTCTGGTGAGCTAAAAACTACCACATTGTTTTCTCGACACTTCTGCAAGTCTATATTTTCTAGGCCGCTTCCTGATCGTGCTATCCAGCGCAAATTCGGAAAAAGACCGAGTATGTGCAGGTCGATCACCCAACGGCTCCGCACCACCAATCCTACGGTTTGCGGATATGCGTGGGAAAGCATCTCAGCAGTGTCGCTTTCATTTAATACACAGGAGTAGCCGGCATTGGTTAAATCATCGGATAAGACGGGATGCACACTATCAATGAATAGTACGGTGGACATGATCAATGAAATATATTGAAGGGCATCGTTAACAGGTAGGTATGCAACATTTTTCCTACTCCAAAATAAATAATGAGCCCGATAATGTCATTCGTTGTGGTAATGAAGGGCCCTGTGGCCAAGGCAGGATCAATCCCAAATCTGTTTAGTGTTAGCGGGATATAAGTGCCTGAGATACTGGCAAAAACAATCACACTGAACAAAGCCAAACTGGCCGTAATGCTCATGCTTAAATCAAAATGGAAAAGTTGGGTGGTAAAGAAAATCAGCAATGAGCAGATGAGTCCGTTGAAGGAACCCACTCCCAATTCTTTCAATAATTTTCTCCAAACTGTTTCATCCAAAACACTTTGGTTGGCCAATGCTTTTACCACCAAGGCGGCGGATTGTACGCCGACATTTCCACCTGTAGCTGCAATCAAAGGCATGAAAATCGCCATTTGTGGATTTTCTGTGATGTCATACAAGCCGATAATATACGCACTGCTCATGCCTCCTCCCATTCCAATCAGTAGCCATGGCAAACGGGCTCGAGTAAGGGTCCAAATGCTGTCGCCTGATTCAACGTCTTCCGAGATACCGGATGCCAATTGGTAGTCTTTGTCGGCTTCTTCTTGCATCACGTCTACCACATCATCGATGGTAATTCGACCCACAAGTTGTTTGTTCTCATTGACAACGGGAACAACGACGAGGTCATACTTCTTCATCACATTTACTACTTCCTCTGCCGGAGTAGCCGTGTTTACGCTGTGAACCTTGTTGTCTTGATATAGTTCTTTGATGGTACTTCTTAAACTGGCTGAGGCAAATATGAGGGTTTTCATACTCAGCGTACCCATGATGTGATTGTCATCGTTTACCACATAAATGGTGTAAATATTGTCGATGTCTTCACTTTGCTTTCTCATTTCACGGATGGCCATGGCCACTGACCACGAGGCATTAACCTTGATCATTTCCTTTGCCATCAACGCGCCGGCAGTGCCTTCCGCGTATGTCATCAAATCGATGATGTCGCTTGCGGTTTCTACGTCTTCCAAGAGGGCGATAACCTCTTCTTGTTTCTCCTCAGGAAGTTCTGCGATAACGTCAGCGGCGTCATCCGAATCGATATTTTCAATGAGGTCTTCAGCAATCTCACGTGAAGTAAGCTTGCTGAGAAGTTGATTACGAACATCCTCATCCAACTCCAGCATCACTTCCGCACCGCGTTCTTCATCTATCGAACGGTACAGATATACGGCTTCCTCCTCGCGAAGTTCGTTGATGATTTCCGCTAAGTCAGCGGGATGCAGGTCTTGTGTAAGCTGAATTAAAGCAGTGTCTCTCCCTTCAACGATGGAGCGGCGAATATCTGCAAGCAGCTCTTTGGTAATCTTGATATACATCGGGAAGGGTCCATTTTAGGTTGTTACTTTGAGAGACAAAGATAGGGAAAGGCTTAAGGTTGTTGTTGAATAAATTTTTCTACCTCTTGGATGGATTTGGCTTTGAGCTGCAATACACCTTTGGCGTCCAACACAAAGAACACTGGTGTTTTATTCACTTTGTATTGCTTGGCAACGGGTGAATTCCAACCTTTGCCTCCCAAAATATTGGCAAAGGTGAACTGTCTTTCATCCAAAGCTTTTTCCCACAATTGCGCTGCTTCATCTATGCTGTAACCGACCAATTGAATTTTTTGACTTTTATATTTCTGATCAAAAGCCAAAATATCAGGAGCGGCATCTTTGCAATGGGTGCACCACGAGCTCCAAAACATGAGCACGGTGTATTTATTTTTCGCAACCACTTTGGTTAATTCAAAGGTTTGCCCATCGCGTGTTTTGGCGGTAAAACTCGGCGGAGTATGTCCCACGGTCAATTGCTGAATAGAAGAGGCCGTTTTGGTGAGCAGCTTGTGTATGTCATCTTCCCCACAGCTTTCACTGTTGAGATGATTGTCGATTAAGTAGGCGCAAATGTTGTCCATGCCACTTTCAAAAAATCCCACGATCATCTGATAAACGGCAAACTCATACACCACATCATTGATTCGGGTTTGATTTAGAATTTCCTCCGCACATTGGATGTAGCCAGAATTTTGGCCATTGCTAAATTTTCTCATGTATCGTTGAATGCGATCATTGAGAACGCTGCATCGGACGATGGCGGTATCCGAGAAGTCAAAGTTTTTCCAAAATGTTTTTTTATTCAAAGGCAAAACATCGGATTTCCATCCAATGAGCTTGTTGAGAAACGTTCCGGGATGTGCATTGCGAATGGAATCGCGAAGCAAAGACAATTCCCATTCTTTTTTATTGATGATTGTGGAATCGTTGCCTTCTTTTTTATGAGCAGCACGGATGGCGCTGTTGAATTTGTTTTCTTGTGGGATGTATTGAATGTAGGCTATGTTTTGGGCCGATTGCAAATACTTCAAGTTGGTTTCCAATTTGGGACCTTGTAGTGCCAGTTCTACGACAGGTTCGTTATCCAGGATCATGGGCACATGATTATTGTCGTTGACGCCAATGATGTACATGCCTTGAATGTAATTTCTTTTCTTAAACTCGAATTTGCCGTTAACCACTTGTGCTGAGTCTACCAAATCCATGACCTTGCCTACAGTGGACCAAATTTTAACGGAAGTAAATTTGCCTCCCACCAAAGTGCCCTTCACAATCGTGGGTGTACTTTTTCCCATGGCCAAATAACTGGAGGTCATGAGCATCAAAGCCATTAAATATCTTCTCATCATAAAACAAAAATAATAAAGGAAACATCGAACACCGTGCCATTAACTTTGCGTTATGAACCCTGAGATTTTAAGATGGTGGAATCTGCCTCATTCTATCAGCGATGAGCAATGGGAGGAGGTTTATGAAGATCAATTATTTGAAGCCAAAAAACAGTTGCGTCAGTCATTCTTTGCTCCAAAGTTGTTTTTAAGCAAGTTGGGTACTTATCAGAAATGGGCCAGCGCTCTTCGTCCAGAAATAAAGTGGCTTGTCAATGAATCGATCAGTTTTAATGATTTGTCTTCCTTTGAGAATTGGATGTCTCAAGCAAATCTTGAACTCAATCAAGTACGCGATTTTGAAAGTTTGGTTTTAACGGGACATCAAATTCTAATTGGATTGGAAGCCTACCGTGCACTGATATTTCAAATGACCCAAGAATGGTCAGGAGAAGAAGAGAATGTGCAAGTAAATTCCAAAGAGGTTTTTCCTTCAGGTGCATTTTTACTGGCTATGCGCAGAGGGCAGACCAAAGAAGAATGGAAGATAACCTTGTTAAAGGAACGCAAACGACTTTCCTTTGTCTTTTGAGGTTTTAATAGATATTTGCAAAACAAAACGATAGCATGAGAATAATAGAATGTATCCCCAATATATCAGAGGGGAGAGATATGGCCAAGATCAATGCCATTGCCGGTGTTGTAGAAACAGTGAAGGGCGTGATGCTTTTGGATGTTGATCCAGGGGCATCCACCAACAGGACGGTGATCACCTTTGCCGGTGCTCCTGAGTTGGTTGCAGAGGCTGCGTTTTTATTGATTAAAAAAGCAGCCGAATTGATTGATATGTCCCAGCACAAAGGAGAGCATCCACGTCAAGGGGCGACCGATGTTTGTCCGTTTGTTCCCATTGCGGGTGTTACGATGGAGGAGTGTGTGGAGATTGCACGGGCCGTTGGAAAGAGAGTGGGAGAAGAGTTGGGAGTTCCAGGCTATTTTTATGAAGCAGCGGCGTTGAATCCAGCAAGAAGAAATTTGGCCCATTGTAGAAAGGGCGAATATGAGGCCATTGAAAAAATTGCTTCGGCAGAATGGAAACCCGATTTTGGACCATCACAGGTGACCGAGCAAGTGAAGAAATCAGGAATTACGACCATTGGGGCGCGTAATTTTTTGGTTGCGTACAATGTCAATTTAAATACTACTTCGACACGACGTGCCAATGCCATTGCATTTGATATCAGGGAAGCTGGAAGGACATTGCGTGAAGGAGATCCTTTAACGGGTAAGCCCATTTTAGATGCCAATGGAGAGCCACAGAGAATTCCAGGAACTTTAAAATCCGTGAAAGGTATCGGTTGGTACATTGAAGAATATGGCATTGCGCAGTTGTCTTTGAATTTAACGGATATCAGTGTTACCCCCGTCCATGTTGCTTTTGAAGAGTCCGTGAAGAAGGCTGCTGAGAGAGGGATTCGCGTTACAGGTTCGGAATTGGTGGGCTTAATTCCTTTGCAAGCGATGTTGGACGCGGCAGATTATTTTTTAATCAAGCAAGAGCGTTCTTTGGGAATCAGCGAAAAAGAAAAGGTGAAGATTGCGGTAAAGTCTTTGGGATTGGATGACTTGGCTCCATTTAAACCGGAAGAAAAAATCATCGAGTACGTTTTAGCCAGCAAGATGGGTACGCAAGACCGTTTGATTCAAATGACGGCCAAGGCTTTGGCTGAAGAAACATCAAGTGAGAGCCCTGCTCCAGGTGGTGGTTCTGTTAGCGCTTATGTGGGTGCTTTGGGCGTGTCCTTGGGTGTTATGGTTGCTAACTTGAGCGCACACAAGCGTGGATGGGATGAACGTTGGAAATCTTTTTCGGATGTGGCAGAAAAAGGGATGCAAATTCAAAAGGAGTTGTTGCGCTTGGTAGATGAAGATACAGCGGCTTTTAACCGCATCATGGAAGCGTTTGGAATGCCCAAGGGCACTGAAGAGGAAAAGACAGCACGTGCCAATGCCATTGAACAGGCATCTCAATATGCAATGGAGATTCCATTGCTTACAGCAGAGACAGCTTTAAAAGGCATGGAAATTTGTATGGATATGGTGAAAACGGGAAACCCCAATAGTATTACGGATGCTGGCGTAGGCGCTTTGTGCATACGAACGGCAGTATTGGGCGCAGTGATGAATGTTAGGATCAATGCAGGAGGGATTAAGGACAAAACCTTTACCGAAAGACTATTACAGCGAGCGAGTGAAATTGAAAAGCAAGCCGAGGAACAAGAAATGGAAGTTCGAAACTTGGTAAAACTCGAAATTGAGAAATGAAAAAAGCCGCGAAATGCGGCTTTTTTTGGCTATTTTCTATAAACTTTCGATACATTTTGGATTTATTGACATTTTGATAAAAATGAAAAATATCGAAAAAACGCCTATTCTAGAGGGTTTCAGCGGTATGATTTATCTCATGCGTATAAAGTTGAAAAACAAGACAATGGACAAGTGAAAATCCTTGTTATAGTTTCGTCGCATGTCTAATTTACACATCGGTAGTGAAATAAGAAAGCGCGCCAAGAAAAAAGGGATGCGCGCAGATACAATGGCAAAGTTGCTTAATGTATCAACCCCAAACGTTTATAAGATTTATGAGCGTGAAAGTATGGATACTGAATTGCTGGCTCGTATTTGTGAAGTATTGGACTACAATTTCTTCACTTTGTACGCCAAAAATTTCAGAACTGAACTTGAGTCTGATGCTTTGGATTTGTGTCGTCAAGAAAATGTGATGCTTCGTAGTATTCTTAAAGAGAAGGACGAAGTGTACAATATGTTGATGAACGGAAAACAATTGGCCGCTAAAAAAGCCAAGTAATCATCGTTTTCTTTCAAAAAAATCTCTCAGCAGTTGCTGACACTCTAATTCAAGCACTCCTCCCAAAACTTCGGTTTTGGGATGGACAATGCTTTGGTTATTTTCCTGGTGATTCCCAAATTGGGAATATCCTCTTTTAAAATCCCAAGCGC
Source organism: uncultured Flavobacteriales bacterium (assembly GCA_937974555.1). Lineage (GTDB taxonomy): Bacteria > Bacteroidota > Bacteroidia > Flavobacteriales_D > Sanyastnellaceae > CAMCTV01. The sequence goes on from CALJKR010000064.1 coordinate 40,022, forward strand.
CAAAGACGATTCTTCCGATTCGCGTTAGAAAAGCCCCGCCGGCGCACATGACACATGGCTCAAGGGTAACATACAGTGTGCATTTTTCCAGGGACTTGCCGTTCAAATATTCTGTTGCAGCGGTATATGCTTGCATTTCAGCATGTGCTGTAGCATCTCTCAAACGTTCCACCAAGTTGTGTCCTCGGGCAATAATCTGTCCATCGCAAACGATAACACAGCCTATAGGAACTTCTTCCAATCGCTGTGCTTCTAATGCTTCTTTGATGGCCATTCGCATGAAGCGAATGTCGATTTCATTTTGATTCGTCTCTACCACTTTTTCTGTCTTCGGTTAAACTCTTGGTGTATCCTTCATTGAGCTTTTCTGCACGAGTGACTATGCTCTCCGGTAGTTGAATGACCTTTAAAATTTCCGTCATTCCATCCGTTTCGGGATGCTCAAGATGGGCCATGATCCATTGTACTTGCTTCAAATCTGTGGCGTTATCAACGGATAGTTTGTAGCAGTATTCACTTGAATATTGTTTCCAAGCGTGATTTAATTTTTTGTTCTTTTTGATGTATGGCGTGACATGCTCTCTTTCGCTGAGCCACTCCGCATTTTCATAAGCTTCAGCCAAGGCACTGAAATAAAAGGCCTCCGCGCAAAATCCATCTTCAGCAAAATGAGGGGGTTCATTTCCATTGCTGAAATAGTCTACTTTTTGCTCGATCAACTGATCAACTACAAAATCAATGATTTTACCATCTATCAAGGGAGAATCACCACATACCCGGACAACGATATCGCTGGGATGGCGCAAAGCGGCATGATAGAAGCGCGATAGGACATCCCACTCACTGCCCGTGTGGCAAGGAATATTGAGCTGGGCGCATGCATTTACGATGGCTTCATCTTCTTTTAAATCGCTGGTGGCTACCACCACGTGGTTGACCCGGATACTATTTTTTATTCGAGTAATAAGCCAATCCAAAATGGTTCGGTTTTCATACAAGGGCATGAGCATCTTTCCAGGCAATCGAGTGGAGCCCATTCGGGCTTGAATGACCAGGGTTACAGTAAGAGGGGTGCTCATATTGCAATTAATTTCTCGTCCATTAATTTCTTTAAAATGGGCAAATACAGCAATAGACTTTCATTCCTTTTTTCTGCGATTTCAAGAAGGTCTAAAGTTCCATCGGACCATGAAATGAGATGAAACATTCTATCGATGTCTTGCCTTCTTTTATCATTGGGTTCAATGGAGGAGGGAAGTAAGTTTCTCTTGCCCATTCTGGGTTCCCCATAGGGTACGAGGCAAGTGGGTGTTACATTGTTTTCCATCACCAAACAACAAGACAAATAAGTGCTGATGGTTTCCGTCATGGCTTTGAACGAAATAAATGCCTTGTTGTCCAGGGAAGTATGGTATTGGCTGTAGCGGTGATACATGGAGCGAGTGATTGAGCCCATGGGTAAATTGAATCCGGGAGAGCAATATTGTCTTTCATCACTACCTCCAACAGCAAATGGAATCACTTGATGTGGCAATTGGGCATGTTTCAGGTAGTGCGCTGTTGCTCGCTCTACCAAACCTGTCGCATGTTTGGATTGTTTGAAAACATAAGGGGCTTCGTCACCACAGCATGTCATGACATAACCCGCCAACATATTGTTTTTCATGTGTGAACCAAAATCGGATAGGTAAGCAATTACCCCAATGGTTTCTGGAGCCATGATAAATCGATAGGTGTATTTGCGATGGGGCATAGCCGCCAATTGTTGGTATAAAAATGCCATACACAATGGACCACTCAATTCATTGTTGGCCATGCTGGGGTGGCAGAGATAAGTGGACAAAACAATCTCTTGTTGAGATTCGCCAGGTAAGATACAATGACCAACGGTAACGCTGCCCGGTGCAAGTTGACTTTGAATCACCACCTTGTATTTACCGGTTTTTGGTAGTCGTTGCAATGTGTTAAAGTCTATGCAAAAACCCCAGGTCTCCTTGTAATAGGAAGTGATGTATGGAATGGCATCGGGTTGATTTTCGATGGTAAAAAAATGTTGGCTCAATTCGGCCCATTCTACCTCACCTTCAAAGGGAATGCTATAATTGACAATGTGTAAATTGTTTTTTTTGAAATCGCAAATCTTCTCTCCGTCTGGTGTAAGGATGTAGGCGTCGGAGATATTCCATTCATTGGGAATCGTCCAATCAAATACCTCCTTCCCGGTAGGGTATTCAATCAATTCCAGCGGTATTAATTCTTGCAATATATGAAACGATGATCGTAGACCATTTCCGCTGATGCTGCGGCAAATAGGCCAAAGACGATCGAAGTATTTTTCAATTTCTGTCTCAGAAAGCGGCGTCTGCAATATTTGGGAGGTTGTCATGGTCAAGGGCTTTTTTAGGTAATAAAGTAATCCGATGTATCCCAGGATTGTATGATTGTTGAATAAGTTTTTTTATTTCATCGTACCACATCTTATTGGCCACAAAATCCACTTGTGTTGTATCCAACATGAGGACAGTCAAATGTGGATGCTGTTGGAAGTATTGCAAGTATTGTGATTGAATATTGTTCAAGTATTCATCACTGATTTGTTGCTCATACTCTCGTCCTCTTTTCTTTATGTTCTGTTGCAATCGTTCAGTTTGTGCATACAGGTACACAATGAGATTGGGCAATGGCATTTGTTGAGCCACCAATTCATACATTTTGTCGAAGAGCTTTTTCTCATCTTCTTGTAAATTATTGGAAGCAAAAATTCGGCACTTGGCGATGAAATAATCCGAAATGATTTTGGGTTGAAAAAGGTCGGGTTGCCACTCTTTTTTCAGTTGAGAAAATCGTTCTGATAAAAAACTAAGTTCCAATGGAAAGGCATAACGCTCCGGGGATTCATAGAATTTGGGCAGGAATGGATTATCGGCAAACTCTTCCAATACCAAGTTGGCTTTCCAATCGGCAGCCAGCATTTGAGAAAGGGAAGTTTTTCCTGACCCGATGTTTCCTTCAATGACCAGATATGAGTAGGGTAGGTTCATGCAATTTTCACCGGTACTGGAGCGTCTTTCAACTCACTCAAAATGGATTGAATATTTTTTTTAATGATGGGATGCTCAAGTTCTCCTGCAATTTCCGCCAATGGGACCAATACAAAAGATCGCAAATGCAATTTGTCATGAGGAACAACAAGAGGTTCTTCTGCAATTTGGCCTTTGTAGAGCAGTAGATCAACGTCCATCTCTCGGTTCAAATAGGCCCCTTCGCTTCGTTCTCTGCCATAATATTCATCAATCTCCTCAATCTCCCTCTTGATCTGAATCAACGACAAATCAGTCTTAACTCCTAAAACACAATTGTAAAAACTGGGCGTCCCTTCCGGCATCTCCCAGCCCGGCGTTTCATAAATACTTGACTTTAAAACGATATCGCCAATATTGAAATCTATGAAATCTGTGGTTTCTTCGATCAATGCCAAGCGATCTCCTAAATTTCCACCAATACTAAAAAAGACTAAAGAATCCATCATGGCCACTAAAGTAGCACCAAATAGGGAGATTTGGTTATAGATTCGCTCTCCCAAACTTAAGATTATGTCATTTGGTAAAACCATTTTAGCTTCTTTAATCGGAACATTTTTAGCCTTTGTCGCGGCGTTGATTTTATTTTTTCTTTTGATGATTGGATTGATTGCATCGTCTTTGGGCGAGAGTGATCAAGCCTTGAAAGAAATGTCTGTATTGCGCATTGCATTGAATCAACCAGTATTGGAGCGCGGCAATGAAGAATCATTGAATTTTGATTTCAATACGCTCAGCAAAAAGGACAATTTGTATTTGGATTTGTTTAGAAAAGACATGCAGAAGGCCATGACTGACGAAAATATCGCGGGCGTGTTGTTGGAAATGGGCGGCATTTCTGGTGCACCAAGTACATTGAAGGAAGTGAGGGACATCATCCAGGAATTCAAGCTTTCAGGAAAATGGGTGATGGCTTATGGTGAGAATTTGACCCAAGGCGATTACTACGTGGCTTCTTCTGCTCAGCAGATTTTCATGTATCCTACCGGGATGATGGATTGGAAAGGACTCAACGGAGAGTCCATGTTCTTTAAGAATATGTTGGATCAACTGGAAATTGAAGCGCAAGTAATCCGAGGCAGAGACAACAAATTCAAGAGTGCTGTAGAGCCCTTTATATATGACCATTTATCTGAGCCCAACCGGGAGCAATTGACTTTGATGTTGAATCAAATTTGGGGTCAGATGGTTTCGGAAATTGCGGAATCAAGACAGATCTCAGTAGAGGTTTTGAATCAAGCTGCCAGTGAATTGACCTTCCTTACCCCCAAGCTGGCTGTAAGCGCCAAAGCTTTGGATGGATTGAAATATTACGATGAGATTTTGGCAATGGTTAATGAGAAGTTGGGGAAATCATTGACCGATAAAACGCCTTTTGTTCAATATGCCGATTATCGCGCGATGAATCAAGAGTTGAATTTGGAATTGGAAGAAGAGGATTATGTGGCGGTGGTATATGCTGTTGGAGAGATACAGCAAGGCAAGGGCAGTGACGATGTTATAGGTAGTGATCGCATTGCAGCTGCTTTGCGTAAAGCTCGATTGGATGAGCATGCCAAGGCCGTGGTCCTTCGTGTCAACTCTCCTGGAGGAAGTGCACTTGCCTCAGATATCATTTGGAGAGAGACAGAAAAAATAAAAATGTCAGGAAAGCCTTTTGTGGTGAGTATGGGAGATTACGCAGCATCGGGAGGATATTATATTTCAGCCAGTGCGGATCGAATTTTTGCAAATCCACAAACCATCACCGGATCGATAGGTGTATTTGGTATCGTACCCAACTTGAAAAACTTTTTGGATCATAAATTGGGCATCACCATTGATCGTGTAGAGACCCATCCCCATGCGGATTATTTTTCTGTACTCAAGCCTTTTGACGAGGTAGAAATGGCCAAAATGAACGAAATGATCATTGGTATTTATGACGATTTCTTGGGTCGCGTTTCTAAGGGAAGAGGAATGACCATTGCTCAAGTGGATAGCATTGCTCGCGGTAGAGTGTGGACAGGAATGGAAGCCCAAAAGATAGGATTGGTAGATGAATTGGGTGGTTTAAAAGAAGCAATCCAATTTGCGCGTCAGAAAGCAGGATTGGCTGATGAGGTAAAAATAAAAACCCTTCCTCGGATGGAAGATCCGATCACAGAATTGTTGGGCGGCGTTGCAGAGGCCAAACAAGATATTTTGTTGAAGGAAATTGCAGGTGAGCACTATCCCGCTTATCGTCAGTTGAGAAACATGGTGGCCAAGCCAGGAGTGTATGCGCGTATGCCATTTGTTTTGGAGGTGAAGTAAATGGAACTGTCAAAAAAGAGCATGGATGATTTGAATCGGAAAGACGTTTCTGAATTCAAAGCCATGCATAAGTTTCCACTGGTGGTCATTTTGGATCAAGTAAGGAGCGGTTTGAATGTAGGTAGTGTTTTTAGAACAGCAGACGCCTTTGCTTTGGAAGCCGTCATTTGCGTTGGATATACTCCAACTCCCCCACACCGCGAAGTTTTAAAGACAGCCTTGGGTTCATGTGACTCTGTCTCCTGGCAATATGCAGAAAACATCGAGACGGCCATCAAGGATTGGAAAGACAAAGGATACCGGATCATGGCATTGGAACAAACCACCGGAAGCCAACCTTTGCAGGAAATGCAATCACCACTTCAACCCACGGTATTGATCTTGGGAAATGAAGTCACCGGAGTGAGCGAAGCCGCTTTAAAACTTTGTGATGGATGTTGGGAGATAACTCAATATGGAACCAAACATTCATTGAATGTGGCCGTCAGCGCAGGAATGGCCATTTATCAGTGGGTTCAGAAATATCACCATGGGCGGTAAGCGAATAGAGAAGTCCAATTTGCCATCTAAAACCTGTCCTGTATGCCAGCGTCCTTTTGCGTGGCGTAAAAAATGGGAACGAGATTGGGAACAGGTGATTTACTGCAGCGAGCGCTGCAGACGAACAGGAAAAAAGTCTGATTAAAGTTTTTCATTTGTTCAGTCTTGCGCAAAGCATTTGGGCTTAATTTCGCACCGACGATGGAAAAATCCTTTTTTAAAGATCTTGCAGTGTTGTTCAAGTTGCGTCTATCCGCACTTGTCATCATCAGTTCAGTCACAGGTTACGGTATGGCGGTGGAATCATGGCAAACCCATGAATTGCTTTGCCTAATCATCGGAGGAATTCTTCTGACTGGGGGAAGTAACGGCATGAATCAAGTGTGGGAGATCGAGTTGGACAAGTTGATGCACAGAACCATGAACAGGCCCCTTCCGCAGGATAGAATGACATTGCGAATGGCCACTGTACTTTCTGTGCTTGGCGCTGTTTTGGGCGTGGGGATATTGTGGGCAGGATTGAATTTGGCCTGCGGAGTATTGGGCCTTTCCGCATTTATTCTTTACGTATTTGTGTACACTCCCATGAAGAGGATATCCAGCATCGCCGTTTTTATTGGCGCGATTCCCGGAGCCATACCTCCCATGATCGGTTATTTGGCACCCACAGGACATTTTAGTTTGGAGGCAGGCATTTTGTTTGCGGTTCAATTCATGTGGCAGTTTCCCCATTTTTGGGCAATAGCATGGGTTTTACAAGAAGATTACTCGCGTGCGGGCTACAAACTTCTGCCCTTTGAAGAAGGAAGAACCAAGCAAAGTGCATTTCAAATCTTGATGTATACCTTTTTCTTGATACCCGTGGGTATGTTGCCTTGGGTTTTTCCTGTGCTTCAACCAATGATTGGATCGGTGGCCATGTGGATTGCCATCGCAATGGGAGTGATGATGTCTTATTATGCAATCAAATTATACCGCAGTTGTGAGATCAAGGATGCAAGAAAATTGATGTTTGCTTCATTTGTTTATCTGCCTGTGGTGCAAATTGCGTACGTAATCGATCAGATATAAAATTATGAGTGAAAAAGTAGATGTATTTCAGGAAGTAACACCTGATGTAAAGTTAAGAACCAAAAAGATGATGATGTGGTTGATCATCTTTGCTGTGGTTATGCTATTTGGCGGAATTACTTCTGCACTGATAGTTTTGAAAGGAAAGATCATGTGGATGCATGTTCAGGTACCCACTGTATTTTGGGGAAGCATCGCTTCGGTCATCATTTCCAGCATTGCCATGTGGTCTGCTGTAAAGGGACTGCGTGCGGGTGAAATCAAAAAATCAATGATTGCTTTGGCCATCACTTTTGCCTTGGGCATTGCTTTCACCATATTTCAAATCTCAGGATGGCAAGGACTATCTGCAAAAGGAATGGGGTATACCCAAACCTTGAATGAGAAAGGAATGACCGTTACCAAGTGGAACCCACTGGGAAAATTCACAGGTGAGTATGGCACCGATTATTGGATTGAATACAAAGGACAGCCTTTGGTATTGTGGGAAGGGCAATTTTTTGCCAGTGATGATGCAAATCATATTAAGCCCAAGACCACAGAAGTGATGTCAACCTTTAATGCTTCTGGCGCATTGATCAGCGTATTGGTGTACGTACATATTTTGCACTTGGCTTTGGGATTGATTTACATATTGGTAAACCTTAATCGTTTGAGAATAGGAGTGTTATCCAAAGAGAATTGGATGAGCCTTTATGCCAATGGGATGTACTGGCATTTTATGGGTATCCTTTGGATTTATTTATTCATGTTTATTTTCTTTATTTACTAGGCCCAATAAATTTCAAAAATCAATTTAGACTGAAATTAAATTTCAATTTCTACTACTGCTTATTTGAGATTTATTGCTATCATTGCAACCGAAAACCATAAACCATGGCTGGACATACACAAAATTTAAGCAAAGATGAACTTTGGGGTGGAAATGCCTCTCCTTTTGGCGTTTCTTACGGAAAGATGATGATGTGGTACTTCTTGGTATCAGATGCATTGACTTTTGGGGGATTATTAACTGCATACGGCGTGATTCGTCACAGTAGCTCAGAGCCTTGGCCCGTTGGGGAGCAAGTGTTTGAGGCGCTTCCCGGTCTTCATGGATCTTATCCTTTGATGTACGTGGCTTTGATGACTTTCATTTTGATTGTATCATCGGTAACCATGGTTTTGGCTGTAGAGGCTGGACATCGTCGTGACAAGAAAGGGGTAATCAAGTGGTTGGGATACACCATAGTTGGTGGATTCTTCTTCGTGGGCTCTCAAGCTTGGGAATGGTCTCACTTTATCCACGGTTCTGGTGGAGGTTTCCAATTGAACAAAGCCATGACTGTCACAGGTGAAATGGAAAATGGTGAGCAAGTGCAAATGACATTGAATGCAGGATCATGGGTCAACATGACTGCGGATTTTGGTCATGAATACGAGCATGCTTTAGAAGGTGGTCATGAAACTGCTCCTGCAGAAGGTCATGGTCATGATGCGCATGCCGCTCACGGAGAGCATGCGGAGGCTCATGCAGCACCAGCGCACGTTGATGTAAACAGCATGAAACCAACGGAATTGATTCTGAACAAATATGTTTTGGAGCACAAAGACGGAAAGGATATTCGCAAGGTGACTGTGAAAGGTGCTGATTGCCAAAAACTATGGGATGCCAAAGCAGACGGTTCAATGGCATTTGGAGCCAACATGCACAAGAACGAATATGCAATCCAACAACAATATGCCAATTTCTTCTTCTTTGTTACTGGTTTCCACGGATTCCACGTTTTCTCTGGAGTAGTCATCAATATCATCGTTTGGTTTATGGCCTTGGGTGGTGAGTTTGAAAGAAGAGGTCATTATGAAACCATCGAGAAGATTGGTTTGTACTGGCACTTCGTTGACTTGGTATGGGTATTTGTATTCACATTCTTCTATCTAATCTAATTCTTATTTGAGTCATGGAAAGAGACGATTTAATTGTAAACGACAGCTACGCGATCAATGCTACACACTCTGAAGAGGAAGGCAAAAAGATCAGAAAGAAGTTGTATGCTGTAACCTTGTTGTTGACGATCATCACCATCGTGGAAGTATTCATGGGGGTGGCTTTCAAGAGAAATGGAACTTTTGCATGGGAAACCATCAAGTTGTCTTTCTTGATTTTGACTTTGGTTAAAGCTGCTTACATTGTTTTGATTTTTATGCATTTGGGCGACGAGAAAAAGAATCTGAAGTATGTGATTTTGCTCCCTTATGCCTTGTTTATCATGTATTTGATTTTCATCGGTCTATATGAAGGCGTAGCCATCCAAGAAGCAAATTCTATCTGGAGATAAAATAAATTCATGGATTCTAAAAAATTGAGAAAGTACATCTTCTTAGGAGGTGTACTTTTTTTGTTTCCGCTGGTTTGGGTCATCTTTTTTGGGGTGATGGGAACCCATCATTTCAGCACTTTGCCTTATTTTGACCAGGCACATGCAGAAGGTGATACAGTCGTGTCCAATCATGTCGTACAGTTCAATGGTGTTCAGGATGAGTTGGGTCATTCCTTTTCATCGGACTCCTTAAAAGGCAAGGTTTGGTTGGCTTGCTTTTATTCTCTCAATGATCCGCACATAGCCAAGATAACCGAACGATTGTTGAATATCAATTTCAAGTACCGGGATGAACCCGATATTCAGCTCGTTGTTTTCTCCACAGATACAGCCCAAGTTGAAATAAACGAGGTGCAGCGTTATTTGGACGGTTTAACCAAATACAATGGTTTTGCTAACAAGTGGAAGTTTTTGGTGCCCACAGGCAGTGGAGAACAGATTCAGCATATTATGAAGGATGCTTTCTTTATTCAAGATATTGGTTCGGAGGCTCGATTTAGATTGGTGGATACCCGTGGTCACATCAGAGGATTGTACGGCAATACAGAGTATCATATGCAGAGCATCATAGAGGATATTGCACTGCTGAAAAAAGAAGTGGATGTAGCCAGGTACAATGAGCGTCACAAAAATGACTAAGCGTATTTTATTTCTTTTCGTCATTTCTTCCGTACTGATAATTAGCGCATGTCAGGATAAATGTCAATTGCCTTTTTTGGGACCCCATGAAGTAGTGGCCGATGATACCATTTATTACACCATTCCTAAATTTTATGGTTGGAAAAATCAAAATGGTGATCCCTTCGATTTCAAGAAAATAGAGGGGAAAATATTTGTGGCTGAGTTTTTCTTCAGCCAATGCAAAAGTATTTGCCCCATAATGACTTCACAAATGGCGAGGGTACAGGATGAAATCATCCAAAATCAATGGCAAAGTAGGGTTTCTTTATTGTCCCATACGGTTGATCCTTTGCATGATCAACCCGAGGTATTAAAGGCCTATGCCAAAAGTCATGGTGCAGATTTTTCCATTTGGACTTTTGTCAATGCCGATACCAACGTTTATCAATTGGCGCAAAAGGGATATCTTTTGAGTGCTTTTCCTTCAGATAGCGCGGATGGTGGTTTTTTTCATACAGATCAACTGACCTTAGTAGATGAGCATTTTAGAATCAGGGGTTATTATGACGGCACCTCCACCGAGAGTGTTGATCAATTAATCAAAGATTTAAAGTGTTTAATGCAAGAAGAACATTAAATTTGAACCATGCTGACTCCTCAATTTCAAAAAAATGACGCCAAGGCCAAGGTGCTCATTTATTCTGTTTCTGCTGTAGTTTTTTTTGCAGTGGTTGCCTTAAAATACATCAAGTTAGATGTAACGCTTCCTTTTAATAAGCATTTGTTTGCAGACATCAATGCGGTAATCAACGGAGCGGTTTCGGTTATTTTGTTGTTGGCGTTGTGGCAGATTAAAGAGAAGAACTACAAGGCACACAAAAATCTTATGATGACCGCCATGGTGCTTTCGATAGGTTTTTTGGTCTCTTACATCTGTCACCACGTTTTCTCAGGTGAGACCCATTATGACGGAGAATTCAAGGTGTTTTATTACATTGTGTTGATCACGCACATTATTCTGGCTGCGGTTATTTTGCCTTTCATTTTATTTAGTGCATACCGCGCTTTGATTGGGGAATACAATTCTCACAAACGTTTGGCCCGTTGGACATGGCCGATTTGGTTTTATGTTGCGGTAACCGGTGTTGTTGTTTATTTAATGATTAGCCCCTTTTATCAATGAGAAAGATAATTGGAATTTTCGCTTTCCTTTTTATGTCCTTGGGCAGTTGGGCCCAATGCGCCATGTGCCGTCAAACAGCGGAGCAGGCCTCTCAGGAAAACTCCGGAATCGCGGAGGGTTTAAATACAGGTATTGTATATCTGATGTTAATTCCGTACCTTTTGTTCCTGATTGGGGGATTGGTTTTTTTTAGAAAAAGAATCAGTGCCTTTTTTAAAAATTAAAACATGAGAACATTATTCACCCTTTTATTTCTCAGTGCTATTACAGCGTGGTCACAACCTCGATTTGTAAAGGAGCGTGCCGATTATGAAGGGGAAGAGGTGATGTTGCCTTTTGCATTTGAAGCCAAAAGCGAAAGTCAAGAAAAAATAAACGCTTCTTGTCGATTGTCTGGTCGGTTGGATAGCGGCGAGTTGGAAGTTTTTCAATTGGAACAGCAAAATGTAGCGGCTTATCCTTTTAGAGAACTTAAAGGTGCTTTGTTGTCCCCAGGTTATGTGCCGCATTATTTTACATTCTTCCCAATGGATTTGCCCGGTCCCAAGTATCAAGCTACCCTACAACCTCTACAAGAAGGGGCAATATTTGTAGCTGAGGGCATTGTTTTTTTGGGTGACAACACCAATATTTACTTCTCCTCAGCGGATGCATTGCAATCACTTTTGGCATTTATGAATATGAATCCAACAGTTCGTATTCGGGTGACTGGTCACGTGAATGCACCAGCTGAAAGCAAATTGAGTGATTCACAATTGATGACATTGGCTAAAAAACGAGCAGAGGGTATTCAAGATTATCTCATTTCTCACGGAGTGTCCAAACACCGAATCAGCATCATGGGTCGTGGACGCGATGGGGTGAAATATCCCAATCCACAGTCAGAGGCGGAGTTGGAATACAATCGAAGAGTGGAAGTGGAGATTTTGGGTTTTTAATCGTGAAGAATTGATAATTCTTCTGAGATTCGTTTCTAAATCTGGGGTCTGAATGTACATTCGCTACATGTTCAAGTATCTCAAGCGATCATTATTCTTTTTACCTTTTTTCTTTGCGATTTTTCCCGCGTTCAGTCAGGGCCCATCTTGGACTTTGGAGCAATGTATACAGTGGGCGTGGGACAATAATATCCAACTTCAGCAGTCCGAATGGAATGAGAAGCAGGTAGGTCTGTCTACCACCACAACCATGGGTGCCATGTTGCCCAATTTAAATGCACAAGGATCGCATGGTTATAACTGGGGACAAAGAATCGACCCTTTCACCAATAGTTTTGCATCGGAGAGAATTCAGAGCAATAGTTTTGGAATCTCTAGTTCGATAGATTTATTTACGGGTGGGCAAAATTGGTATAATTATCAAAAGGCCCTGAACGACAAGGATGCCGCGCATTGGAACGTTGAAAACACCAAAAATCAAGTGGCTCTTCAAACCGCCAATGCATTTTTAAATGTTGTATTGAATGCGGAATTAGAGAAGATTGCGTACAACACCCAAGCCACCTCACTGGAGAATTTAAATCGATTGAAAAAGCAATTGAATTTGGGGGTTATCAATGAAGGTGCAGTTGCAGAGATTGAGGCCCAGTACATGTCGGATCAGGCCAATTGGGTCATCGCACAAAACAATTTTGAATTGGCAAAATTGACTTTGACGCAATTGTTGCTTTTGGAACAAGACAAAGCCGCCCTATTCACCCCTTCATTTCCTGATGTGTTGTTATTTGATGTAACTGTACCCTTGCCCCCAAAGTCGTTGGTATTGTCCACCGCATTGCAAGATCAAGCCAGTATCAAGTCGGCCATGGCGACATTGTCAGGTGCCCGTTGGGGAGAAAAGTCAGCCAGAGGGGCTGTATTGCCTCGGGTTTCTGCATCCATGTCCTATGGTACTGGATATTCTGGAGCTGCAAAGGTTTTGACGGGATCAGGTAGCACAGTGAGTTTCCCGATTGGCACTGTGGGTAGCACCAATGAATGGGTGTATTCATTGCCTCAAACAGTGTATTCTTCAGAGGATTATCGGGTCAAGCCTTTTCAAAATCAATTGACTGATAATGTCAACCGTTCATTTTTTGTATCGATGACCATGCCGCTGTTCAATGGTTTCCAAACGCATGCCCAAATTCAAAGAGCCAAGATTAACGCCATGAATGCGGATTTGAATGTGCAGTTGGCCAAGCAAAGGTTGATCGTAGATGTGGAAACGGCCTACGCCAATGCTGAAGCCGCGCAAAAGTCATTCTTGGCGCAGGAGGCCAGCTTAGCCGCCAACCAGAAGGCCTATGATTTGGCCAATGCAAAATTTTCTAATGGCGTCATCAATGCTACAGAAATGAGTATCGCCAGAAATCGTTTGGACATCGCCAAAGCGCAATATATGAGAGCCAGAATAGATTTGATTTTCAAGCGCAATGTCCTTAAATTTTACATGAATCAACCCATTGCATTACAACCATGATGAAGAATAAAAAAAGAAGAAATATCATCATTGCCATTGTACTACTTGTAGTCATTGTGGCAGTGTGGAAAATGACCAGCGGTGGAGATCATCGAATGGTGCAGGCTGAATCACCGGCTTATAGAGATATAATCGAAAAAGTAAGTGCCAGTGGTAAAGTTCAACCTGCCTCTGAAGTTAAAATTCAAAGTGATGTGAGTGGTCAAATTGTCGAACTTCCAGTTAAAGAAGGAGACCATGTCACCAAAGGGCAATTGTTGGTAAGAATCAATCCTGATTTGTATACCTCCGCATTGCAACGGGCAGAGGCTACACTGAATTCCGCCAAGAGCAACTGGAGCAGCGCCAAAGCAAGGTTGGCACAAGCACAGGCACAATTGAAAATGCAGGAATTGACCTTTAAACGCAATGAAAAACTTTTGGCGGAGAAAGTAATTTCCATGGCGGAAATGGACAATTCAAAATCAACTTATGAGACAGCTGTAGCAGAGGTTACTGCAGCACAAGAGAGCATCAAAAGTGCAGAATTTAGCATTGCCAGCGCCGAAGCCAGTAAAACAGAGGCCGCGGATAATCTTAAAAGAACAACCATCGTTGCTCCGATAGATGGTACCGTTACCGCGTTGACCAAAGAAGTAGGAGAAGCGGTATTGGGAAATAATATGACCAGTGGTGACGTCATCATGAAAATCTCAGGTTTGGCACAAATGGAAGTGGATGTTGAAGTAAATGAAAGCGACATCGTTCATGTTCATGTCGGGGATACAGCGGTGGTAACCGTTGATGCTTTTAGAAATGAAAAGTTTAAAGGGATAGTGACGGAAATTGGAAATACAGCATTGAATTTAATGACAACGGGAGCGGCGGCGGCAAGTAACTCACAAGTAACCAATTTCTCGGTTAAGGTGAGCATACTTCCCGCTTCTTATGCACATTTGATAAAAGATGGACAAGGTGATTCGCCCTTCCGTCCGGGTATGACAGCTACTGTAGATATCGAAACGGAGAAAATGAAACACGCACTTTCAATCCCCATTAAAAGTGTTACCATGCGCCCGGATTCCGCTTCCAATGGGCAAAGCAAGACATGTGTATTTGTATACAATGAAACAGATAAGAAGGCGCACTTGAAGTTTTTGAAAACAGGAATACAAGATGATCAGTTTATTCATGTTCCTTCTGGGCTATCAGAGCAGGATAAAGTAATTACAGGCCCATATGATGAAATTGCCAAATTGCTAAATGAGGGAGTTGCTGTGGAGATAGGTGATGCCAATCCAGAGAAGTAAGAGGATGTATTTGGGAATTGAAACTTCTTCCAAAAATTGTAGCGTTGCCCTTTGGAATGATCAAGGATTGATTGGTTTCAAAGAGCAAGTAGAGGACGCTTTTGTGCACGCTGAATTATTGCATACCATGATTGAGCAGTTAATCAGCGAAACGCATGTAGGTTTTAAAGATATCGAAGGGGTTGTCGTTGGCAGGGGTCCTGGTTCTTATACGGGATTGCGCATTGGGGTATCATGTGCAAAAGGAATAGCATTTTCTCTTGGGGTGCCCATGTATTCCATATCCACCTTGGTTTTAATGGGTATCGACACGGGTATCATGGAATCCAGTCACCCTGTTTTATTGGTAATGGATGCCAGAAGAAATGAAGTTTTCGGCAGTTGGTTGAAAGATGGAATACTCCAAGATCCCATGGCCATCGTCTTTGAAGAGAAGACGCGCTTATCCTGGGATGAAACGATTATAGTCGCGGGTGAAAATGCAAGCAAATTGGTGCCATTTTTAAGGTCCAATGATCAGGCGATAGATACCTTACCCAGTGCACGGGTGATGTCAGATAAACAAGCCAAGCAATGGATAAAGATCGAAGATTTGGCGTATTTTGAGCCCCAGTACGTAAAGGCTTTTGTACCTACAGTGTCTAAGAAAATATGAAAAGATGGATGACCATATTGGGATTGATGCTCATGATTTCCATGGGTTGTAATCGGTGCAAAGATGGTCAACTGTATCCGCAAGTGAATTTTGGGTTTACGATCAACATCAACGAACCTGCTTATTTTGATTTAACGGTCCCTTCGGGTTGGTTGTATTATGACGGAGGTACGGTGAAGTTGATTGTGTATCGAAATACCATGGAAGAGTTTACCATTTATGACGCACGAAGTACCTATAATCCTGAGAGTCCTTGTATCTGCACCGTAAGCGATGACAATACATTTATAGAAGATCCCTGCAGTGATTCGCAATGGTTACTGACTGATGGAAGTGTGGTTCACGGTCCAGCGGGTCAAAATCTTTTGACTTACGATTATAGTTTTGATTCAGCCACAGGGGTATTGTATTTTTACAATTGATGAAATTGTTACTCACCGTGTTGCTGCTGATAGGAAGCAATGTATTCATGACATTGGCTTGGTATGGACATCTCAAGTTTAAAGAGTTTGAATGGTCACGCTCATGGGGATTGTGGACCATTATTTTGGTGAGTTGGGGATTGGCCTTGTTCGAGTATTTTTTGCAAGTTCCGGCCAATCGAATGGGGTCTAAAGAAAATGGTGGACCATTGGATTTGTTTCAGTTGAAAATTTTACAGGAGGTGATTTCATTGATTGTTTTTACGATCATGGCATTGGTTATGTTCAAATCGGAATCATTGAAATGGAATCATGCAGCCGCCATGTTTTGTATGATTGCTGCTGTTTATTTTGTATTTAAAAAATAATCATGATTAGAAAAATCGAACACCTGGGAATCGCAGTGGAGGACATTGAGCAGTCCAATGCTTTGTTTCAAAAGCTGTTGGGCACAGCACCGTACAAACAAGAAGTAGTGGATCGAGAAGGGGTAATGACCAGTTTCTTTCAATTGGGGGAATCCAAGGTAGAGCTATTGCAAGCCACCCATGCCGACAGTCCCATTGCCAAGTACTTGGCCAAGAACAAAGCTGGAATTCATCATATCGCATTGGATGTGGACGATATCTATTTGGAGATGCAAAGACTATTGAATGAGGGATTTGTTCTTTTGAGTGATGAACCCAAGCCTGGAGCGGATGGGAAGCTGATTGTTTTTCTTCATCCCAAATCATCCAATGGTGTTTTGATTGAATTGTGTCAAGACAAAGAAAGTTGATGTAATTAACAAATTGAGGTAGATCCATGGGTTAAATTTGTATTTGTAGGAAATACAAAATGTCTATGCGATTTAAAATTTTACTTTTTTCATTATTATTCTGCGTTTGCGGCGATCTCAATGCACAAATTTCAATATCGGGTTTATCCGCGTTGTCGGCCAATCCGGGTGATGTAATAACCGTTTCCGGATCAGGCTTTGGCAGCACTACTGCTGCAAATGCTGTTTTTTTTGGTGGAGTAAAGGCGGTGGTCAATTCTGCATCTTCAAATTCGCTGTCTGTGACTGTCCCAACCGGGGTGAGCTATGGTCCGGTATCTGTGATCAACCTTTCCGCTCAAACCCAAGCCATATCCACTGTGTTTTTTACTCCAGTATTCACCCCAAGCAAGGGTTCTGTTTGGACATTGAATGATTTTGATCCCTTGGTAGCACCGGGTGCGATCAATGGATTGTTTTTGGAGTATTTTGATGTGGATGGAGACGGTAAGGTGGATATATTGGAGTCACAAACCAATCCAGGTGGTTTCAGAATCAAGCGCAATGTTTCGGTTCCAGGCACCCTGAATACATCTTCATTTTCCAATGGAACGTTGATTACCATTGGACAAACCTATTTGGAGTCTGTGACCAAAGCGGATATGAACAACGACGGTAAATTGGATGTCATCGTGGCCGGATCTGCTGGAGGTACGGGTAGTACCTTGACTGGAACCATTTCCATTTATATCAACAATTCGACATCAGGGAATATCAGCTTTGCAGCGCCCATTACCAAGACATACAACATGCGAGTGGGCTCTACCTGCGCAGGAAGGGCAGGAGCAATCAAGTGTGTGGATTTGGATCGAAATGGATGGCCAGACGTGGTCTTGGCCAATAGCAATTACAGTTATGGGGGAACCAACAATGGATCATGCACCGTGACCTTACTGGGTGCTGTATTCTCCAACACCAATGGGGTTTTGGGTAGTCAACAGAACATCGTTGTTTCAGGATACAGTTCAAGCACGAGTCGTATTACTCAATTGGACTGCGCGGATTTGAATAATGATGGAAAGTTGGATTTGATATTTGGTGTTCGATCAAGAACATATGTTTTAAAGAACACTTCGATTCCCAACGACTTAACCTCAAGTTCTTTTGTTTTAGTTAATTCATCCTTGGCCAATGGTGATCGCATGATTTTGGTAGGCGATTTTAATTTGGATGGGAAAATAGATTTGGGCGTGGCCGGAAGGTCCAGTTCTACAACCCTGCGTTTGTATAGAAATACCTCCACCAACCAAGGGTTTTCATTTGCTACTGCCGTGAGCATTACCATTGGAGATCGACATGCAACGGTAAACAACAAAGGTGGTGCCGTTGGCGATATCACGGGCGATGGTCGCCCAGAGTTGCTCATTGGCGGAGTTAGTCCAAGTATTTTACTGAACAAGATAACCAGCACAACAGCTACTTGGACCACCACCTCTTTTTCGGCATTGTCTGGAATTTCGATGAGTACCAATCTCAATTCCGTGTCTATTTTGGATTTGGATCATGATGGAAAGAGTGATATCGTGGGAAGATCAGGGACAACAGGAAATGCCTTGGCCATGAGAAGAAGCAATCCAATTCCATCAGTTGCTGTTGGTTCATTGGCATTGGAATATTGTCCTGGAACACAATTGGATGTTCCTTTCATTACTACTTATTCTGTTAATACAAACAACACCTACACGGTTCAGTTGAGCAATGCGACGGGCAGTTTTACAAGTCCAATAACCTTAGGGACATTAACCACCAATGCAACAACAGGCAACATTTCTTGCATTATTCCAAGCAACACTCCTGCAGGTACCGCTTATAAAATCAGGGTCAATGCAAGCAGCCCTGCGGTTACAGGATCTTCCAATAGTGGAAATATTATCATCAATTCCAATGTAGCTCCAACAGTTAATATTACCTCATCTCAGAATCTGATTTGTCTTGGAACACAAGTGGTTTATTCCGCCACCGAGCAAAATGGGGGCACAGCACCCATTTTTACTTGGCGCAAAAATGGACAAATTGTGGGTAGCAATAGTGCTACTTACACCAATACCAGTCCAGCGAATGGGGATGTTGTGTACGTTCAAATGCAGGGAAATGCCCAGTGCAGTGTGAATGCCGCTACAAGTAATACCGTTACGCTAACTGGGGTAAATGTGGTTACACCCAGTGTAACCATTTCCAACTCGCAAATCACCATTTGTGATTTTACAACTTCAGTAACCTATAATGCTGTAGGCAATAACGGTGGGGCAAATCCGGTTTACCAATGGTTTAAAAACGGAATGGCAGTTGGACCCAATGCCAGCCAATGGACAGACACTCAACCTCAGCAAGGGGATCAAGTTGAAGTTCAAATGACCTCTTCAGCAAGCTGTGTCTCAAGCCCAACAACCATGAGTAATATGCTGACATTACAATACTCAGCAACAACAGTATTGCCTACAGTGACCATTTCTACTTCTCAATCCAATTTGTGCGTGGGTGTTTCACAGGTTGTTTTTAATGCCACCTTTACCAATGGTGGAAATTCTCCTACATTTCAATGGAGAAAAAATGGCGTGAATGTCGGAACCAATGCGGCGCAATATGTATTGAATAATCCAGCAAACAATGATCAAGTGCAGTTGATATTGACCTCCAATGCGGATTGTGCCAATCCTACCAACGTATCTTCTAATATTATTACGCTGACTACCCAAGGTTTGGTTACCCCTGCAATTGCTGTAACTACTCCTCAAACCACGCTTTGTGGAAGCAGTTTGGGAATACAATATACCGCTGCGTTAACCAATGGCGGAAGCAACCCTTTGGTGAGTTGGTACAAAAATGGTGCGCTTGTGGTACAAGGAACCAATACCTACAACAACCCCAATCCCAGCAACGGTGATGTCGTCTATGCTACTTTGGTCTCTAATGCAAGTTGTGTGACCACGACCAATGTTGTTTCAAACAATATCTCAATTGTGGTCAATCCAGTGGTCAATCCATCAATTTCCATGTCGTTGACACAAGGAACCAATCCCAAATGCACAGGAGGATTCCAGCAGTTGTCTGTCGTTGTGACCAACGGAGGGAATAGTCCTACGTATGCATGGTACAGGAATGGAGTGGTTGTGAATGGTGCGACAACAGCTACCTATGGCAGTGCTGCTTGGGCTGTTGATGATGCAATCTACTGCCAAGTGATTCCCAACAACAGCTGTCAATCGACCAATGTTTTGTTGACTTCGGAATTTTTGGTGGACGAAAATACCCCGACCGATTTTTATGCGGATGCGGACGGTGATGGATTTGGTGATATCAACGTTGTTATTTCAGATTGTGGAGCGCCTATTGGATATGTGGACAATGCCTTGGATTGCGATGACAATGCTTCCAATGTCTATCCTGGAAATACAGAGGTTTGTGATTGGGTTGATAATGATTGTAACGGAGAGATTGATGAGTTTGTGACGATTACTTTCTATGCAGATTTGGATGGGGATGGTTATGGTGATTTAACCAATACCACTGAATCATGCACCCTACCCAATGGGTTTGTTTCGGATGCGTCGGATTGTGACGATTTGGCGGTGACCTATGTAGACAATGATAATGATGGATTTGGCGGAACCACTGTGGCGGAATGTGGAAGTTACACGAATGATGATTGTGATGATTCCAATTTCAATGTTTCTCCATTTGGTGTGGAGACATGCGGAAATGGTATCGATGAAGATTGTAATGGTTTCGATGAAATCTGTATCGTATTGGGTTGTATAGATCCATTGGCGTGCAACTACAATGCACAAGCAACACAAGACGATGGTAGTTGCATTCTTCCTCAAATCGAGGTCTGCAACGGTTTAGATGACAATTGTAACGGAACAACCGACGAGGGCCTAGCTGGAATAGGAACACAGCCTGCACTAACGATAAATACCGCCTTGTATCCCACTTGCTCCACGGGCAATATTGCTTCTGCCAATCTAAACAATGGTGTCAATACTTCATTGATTGCTGGAAATGGTCCTGACTTGTGGTACAAATTGACTGCGAGTTACAACACTTTGCGAGCGGGATTGTCCGCGGCCATCGGTGACAATTCGCTTTATCTGTTACATGACCTCGGTACTTGTTTGCAACAAGTGGAAGTGGTGCAATTGGCCAATACAGGTGGCAATCAAACGTTGTTCAGTGACGAATTGATTGTTGGGCAAAATTATTACATCTTTTTACATGGTGAGGGCGGAATTTACAATGCAAGCGCTAAAATGTGTTTTAATCATTTTGTGGCTTCAACTTGTGATCATACATACAGTAACTATACGGGGATTTACGCTTCGTCTTGCTCAAGTTTCAAGGCGCAATACAAGGCCAACGCGGTGGCTTATGCATTTAATGTTACTGGAGCCTCACAAAATGGCGCGGGTTTGAATATTACCCCTTGGTCTTATACAACCCCCTCTGCCAGTTCTGTGGTCTCTCGTATCGGAAGAATTTTCCCTTCGAATCTAACCAGTACTCCCATTGTTTATCAATTGAATGTCCCTGTGGTGTATAGTGTCCCTGATGCCATGGGTAATTTGAATACACTAACTGCCACGGGTGGTACAAATTGCACGGTCACCATGTCACCGGAATTGACTGTTGCATTGCGAACTTTGGATCGTTGTCCCACGTCCAAGACTTTGAGTAGTTATATTTCTGTGGATCGCACCATTTGCGCCGCAGAAAAATATGAGTGGGAGTTTACACAAGTATTGCCGGTGGCTCAAGCTGCAATCCGTGTGATGGGTGGATTAAACGCCAGCACTTTGTTTTTGAACAATGTCCCCGGAATAGCCAATAGCCGAACGTACAATGTTCGTGTTCGTCCCGTTTATTACAATGGCACAAAGGGAGAGTGGGGAACTGCGCAATGCTTGGTTACCGCTGCTTCTGGAATGGTAGTCCAGCAGAATTCTGATGCTAAGCCGTTGCCATTGAAGTCAACCGGATTTACCGTTTATCCCAACCCTGCTTCACAGGATCAAATTCACCTGGTATTTGATGCAGCGCCTGTTTCCAATTCTGAGATTGTGATTTGGGATGCGATTGGGAATTGCGCGTTAAGATTTAAATCGAACCTAACAAACGCTACTTTTATTGAGATTCCCATAGGGGAATTGGCTGATGGGATATACCTCATCCAATGTGGCGATGTCACCCAGCGTCTGGTCATTAGCAAATAAAAAAAAGAGAGACTTAGTCTCTCTTTTTTACTTTGGCTCTTTTTATTTTTCCTTCCATCACACCATTTTTTCGGTTGTGCTTTCCCGGCTTGTCTTTGTCAAATTCTTCCATGGCATTGGGTCTGTTTTCGCATGACTTGGATGGTCGTTTGTCGAGGAAGACAATTTTGAGGGAGACCATTACCGGTTGCCACTGTGTATTCAACACCTTCATCGTGGGCCATTTTTCTCTCCATGGAACAACGGTTAGTAGGGGTGTTTCTATTACCCCCAATGCATAGAATCCTGGAAAGAATTTTTTTCCGACGCCCAATTGGTAATTCAGAGCGCCTTGAAAACGGTAGGGCAATGTTTTGGGCAATGCCAAGTCAACGCCTTTGGCGTTGGTACGCTGAATGAATTGAAAATCGGCAGCCAATACAGGTCCGTGATGAAGCCATTTTAAATCAGAAAATTGCCACATGTCGATGGCTTTGGCATCAATGCCAATGGTATGTAAGTTGAACTTGGTTTTTAAATCAGAGGACAGGATGCCGTTGTTTTGCTTACCTGGATATTCGCCATTGAATCTTTCCATGCCACGAAGCGCATAATATCGCCCCCCCACTTCCCAATAATCAAAATACTTGAACTTGGTTTTTAACCACACGCGATGTCCATCAATCATCCATCCCGCTTTGGGCGTTGCGGTTAATTTTCCGTCGTAGACCAAAGATGCCGAATCTTGTCTTGGGCCATTGTACAGCGCAATGTCTTGTCTAAAATTGACAGGCAACATGGCTGTTGATCCCAATGATATCGACCAACCCTTATCCAAAAAGTCGGGTTCCGCGTGCAAGGGTCGATTCTGCCTTTGGGCCAGTGCGGGAATCGCGAAGCAAAAGAGTACAAAAGAAAAAATCCAATTCTTCATCTTTAGAAATTTTTTCAAAGATGAAAAATTGGAGTCAGTTTAAATCAAGGATAATATTTTGTTTTCCACCGCCTCACTGTTCCAAATTTCTTCGATGTTGGGCATGGATAAAACCTCGTTCATGATTTCATCTTGGCGAATACCATTGGCAAGGGCCTGGTGATAAGGGATGTGACTAAAGGTGACTTGAGAATACAAAGGCATCCATTTGTCGGGATGTTTGGCGCTAAACCAACCTTCTATTTTTTTCTGTAGTAAGAAACGGGGGTCAGCGGTTAAGTCGCGCATTTCAATGTAGTTTCTCAATGCCAATTCCAAGATTGCATCACCATTGGGTTTGCGCTCTTTGGCGTAGCGGGGCAATGCTTCTTCCCAATTCTCTTGGGTTTCATCCAAAATTCTTTCCAGCTCAGAGCAATCTTCAAAACTGGCGTTCATGCCTTGTCCGTAGAAAGGAACAATCGCATGGGCTGCATCTCCAACCAAGGCTACATCACCGCCTATATTCCAAGGTTCACATTTGACCATCACCAAGCTGGATGTGGGGTGATTGAAATAATCATCAATCAATTCCGGCATCAAGGCTTTGGCATCGGGGAAGTAACGATCAAAGAATGCGTGAACGTCCGATTCGGTTTTTATTTTCTCAAAACTAACTTCGCCTTCAAAGGCCATAAAGAGTGTGCAGGTGAAAGAACCATCGGGGTTGGGCAATCCAATCATCATGAACTCACCACGTGGCCAGATGTGCAAGCAATCTTTTCGTAATTGGTGTGTTCCATCTGCATTTGCTGGAATTTCCAATTCTTTGTAGCCGTGCTCCAAATATTTTTGCGAATAGTCAAAACGATCCATGCGCATCATGCGATTGCGCACCGCGCTGAAGGCGCCATCGGTACCAAACATGCGGTCGTATTGAAATTTGGCTTCGCCATTGGGGGTATTGAATACAACTTGTTTTTTGTCCAACACCACGTCTTCGCATTTGTGGTCAAAGTACAATTCCACATTGGGGAATTCTGCCGCGCAATTGAGCAAGGTTTGGTTCAATAAACCGCGGGAAACACTGTAGATGGCTTGGCCTTCTTTTCCATAGGCTTGGTATGTCAAGTTTCCATCCACGGCATGCATCAAACGGCCGTACATCGGCAATGCCACTTTGTGTATTTCCTTCTCGATTCCCGCACCAATCAATCCTTTCCATCCGCGATCACTCAAGGCCAGGTTGATGCTTTTGCCTTGCACGATTTTCATTTTACGGATGTCAGGCCGACGATCGTATACTTTGACATTGTGTCCTCGCTTGGCCATATAAATGGCCAACAAAGTTCCGGCTAATCCGCTTCCAACGATGGAAATATCTTGTTTCATTTTATCCAATTTTATCCAGTGCTTGTCTTAAATCTTCAATCAAATCAGACTCGTCTTCTATCCCAACACTCAATCTAAGCAAAGAATCGGTGATTCCCGTTTTGATTCTTTCTTCCTTGGGTATGGAGGCGTGTGTCATGCTCGCAGGGTGGCCAATCAATGATTCAACCCCGCCCAATGATTCGGCCAAAGAAAATACTTTTGTATTGCACGCCAAAGTGGAAGCATCCTCAAATGAATCAGTTTTAAGACTGAAAGAAATCATTCCTCCAAAGTCACGCATTTGTTTTTTGGCAACCGCATGATTGGGATGTTCTTCGAATCCAGGCCAGTAAATGTGTCCCACTTTGGGATGATTCTTTAAGAAATGCGCCACGGCTCGGCCGTTGCTGCAATGGCGATCCATGCGGACATGCAAAGTTTTTAATCCCCTAAGTACCAAAAAGCTGTCTTGTGGTCCAGGTGTTGCTCCGCATGAGTTGGCTATAAATGCCAACTGCTCATACAATCCATCATGGTTGGTGCACAACGCACCCATGACCACATCACTGTGTCCATTCAAATATTTGGTAGCCGAGTGCATGACGATGTCTGCACCCATATCCAATGGATTTTGGAGATAGGGCGAGGCAAAAGTGTTGTCAATGACGCTGATCAAGTTGTGTTTTTTGGCAATGCCCACCACGGCTTCGATGTCGATGATTTTCATCATCGGATTTGTGGGGGTCTCCACCCAAATCATTTTGGTTTTGTCATTGATGGTTTGCGCAATCGCATCAAAATCATGCATGTCTACAAAGTGGAAAACAATGCCATACTTTGCAAAAACCTTGGTGAACATGCGGTAAGAACCACCATACAAATCATCCGTGGCAATGACCTCATCACCTGGAACCAACAATTTGATGATGGCATCTGCTGCGCCCATTCCGCTTGAAAAGCAAAGGCCGTGCTTGGCGTTTTCTAATGAAGCCAAGCATTCTTCCAACGCGACCCTAGTAGGATTTTTTCCTCTGGCGTAGGCATAGCCCTTGTGTTGACCAGGCGCCGCTTGTACATAAGTGGAGGTTTGATAAATGGGAGTCATGATGGCCCCAGTGGTGGGGTCCGGTTCTTGGCCAGCGTGAATGGCCTTGGTTCCAAATTTCATGGTATTAAGATTGTTCTTTTTGTTTTCTTCTCTTTTGTCTCAAATAGGTGTTGACCAAGATGGCTGTCGTTACAACCACAAAGCCCAATATGATGAGATCAATGTTGTTTTTCACTACCTCAAATTGTCCTAGAAAATAACCGGCAGTGGTGATGGTACCAATCCACATCGCGCCGCCCAATAGGTTGTAGAACATAAAGGATTTAAACTCCACATGAATGACACCCGCTAAAATGGGAGCAAAGGTGCGAATGATGGGCAAGTATCTGCCGAGGATAAGGGTCTTGCCTCCGTGACGATTGTAAAAATCAGTCGTGACATCGACGTATTTCTTTTTAAAAAGCCAGCTCTCCTTTCTTTCCAAAGCGCGTTTTCCAAAATGTCGACCAAACCAATATCCAAAAGTGGAACCTGCACTGGCTGAAAGAAACAAATACAGCATCAACATTTCTACGGGTACATCCAATAATTCTGGTTGGGTGGCGCAAATCAAACCCGATAAAAACAACAAGGAGTCACCAGGTAAAAAGAAGCCAATGATTAACCCATTTTCTGCAAAAATGGTGATGAGTAACAAGGCCAAGCCTCCGTAATGAATGATCATTTCCGGATTGGCCATCTTTCCTATGAATTCAAATATCTCCACGGTGGAAAGATACAAAAGGAATAGGCTGCACGACTTGGATTGACCAAAGTTTTAAAACAAAATGCTTGATGTCAGTTTGATGACCCAGTTGTTCTTTTCTGTGGGATCTTGGTATGGACCGAAGCGGTAGTAGGTGCTGAATCCGAGTCGGTTTAAATTTTCCGAATACAGGTCTAAAACGTGAAATCCTGCTTCGTAATACCCCATTGGATAGTCTCGGATGTCGGCATTGGGTGTCACATCTTGGTTACCCAATTTTCCCCATCCCGCATTGACGCTGTAGGCCAAACGGGGTTTAGATTTTTCTCTGCGGTACAACGGATTTTTCCATTCATACAAGGCAAATATTTGCGCGTATTCTCTGGCATAACGGGTGTTGTTGTACATGGTTTGAAAAGTGGTGGGAACGGTAATTTTAATGCTGCGATGACTCAAGCTTCCCCTGGCGGAATTCATTTCAGTCCATGGAACTACTCCCCAGGTTTTTCCCATCTCAAAATTTAAGCGGACATCGCCGGCGTAAGCGGTGTGAAAAGTTTTGTCGATCAAAAGCTGATATCGCGTGAACGGATAATAAGATTCACTGTGACAGCTTCCCTGTGTTTTGGCCAATCGAAATACAGGCCAATAACCACCCAAAATTTTCTCTTTATTTAAAATCCGTTGCCGTTTTTCTCCGGGTGCCCAACGCAAGGTGGTGCGGATTTCTCGCAAGGCATAGTGGCCGCTGAAATCCTGGCCATCGCTGAGCTGCTGGTATTCGAAGTAGCTACGTTTATCATAATCATGCAAGTCCATCATGATGCGCAAGGTGTTCATGAATGGCATTTCAATGTGCCCCATCCATCCTTGGTAATGATCCATTTTATTGACAAAAAAGGCATACGTTGAGGCAGCAAAATTTGCACGGTAGGCCGGCAATAGATGTTGACCACTCTCCACGACATCGGACACGTAAGCGGCACTCCATTGCAATTTCAAATCTTGTGAATGCCAATGGACTACCGCACTGTATTTGTGTCCTTGGTCTTTGAATCCGTAAGCATAATATCCCCCCAAGGACCATTGAGAATGGAAATCGCGGTTGGTCATTCCACCCAGCCCCATTCGGTATCCTTCAAATCCGTTGTAACGAATGAATTTATCCATTTCCCAACTGAATTTTTTGTGTTTGATTTTTCCCTCGGTAAGCTCTTGGAAAAAATCAACTTTGCTAAATAGTTGCTCAGAAACGGAAAGGCTATCGATGGTGTAGTAGGTCATTGAATCTCTTTTGGAGAGTGCTATGGGGCGATGTAAGTTCCAATCTTCGGCACTGGCCTTGGCGGCATCCAATGGGTAATCCAATGCAATAGCGTCAAAGTCATGATTGGATTTTTCCAAGATTTGCAATTTTGAAATGTGGGTTTTTAATTCCATGGCCAAGGGCACTTTTCCTTTCTCTCCATTGATAATGTATGTGACAAAGGCATTGATGTCAATGGGGAATTTGTATCCTTGAATTTCTTGAAACTCTTGTTGAATTTTAATGAAGAAATTTTCTTCATGCACTGATGGCTCTGCACTGAATCGAACCAGCGCATACAGTGGACTTTGAATGTGCATCACTCCCATCATGCCGTGATCAGCAAACCTCGGAAGGGATTGGAAGGAAATAACAAAGGTCGAGTCCAAACCCTTGATAAGGGTATCCTGCATTTTGTATTGATATCGATCCAAACTTCTAGGCCCCAATGGAGAAAGGTAAATGTTCTCTAAAATTTCAAAGTCCGCTTCGTAGGCATTGAAGCTTTGGAATGCAGAACCCAAAATGGTGAATTCAGGCAATGGTATACCGCTGACCTTGTTGAGTAAAATCTTTTCAAATTTTTGATCTACAGGAGCGTGGTGATATTCTGAAACGCATTCAGATAGGAAGAGATCATTTACGGCTTCAACCGAATCAATGGAGGGATTAATTCCTTTCTCAAAGGTCACCACCATCTTGCTGTATTGTTCGTATTGAAAGGGCTTAATGGCTTGAATATTATTTTGATTTGCATTTTTTATTGCCATTCGCATCACCCGATAAGCGGGATCTTCTGTGGGTGTGATTTTTAAAACTTTCAATTGATCGTCTTGGTTGGTCATCGTGACAATCCATGGATTTTCACCACTCCAGCAGGCCTTGGTTTTTTCAAAACCCAATTGCGAAAATTCAAGACAATCTCCGGTCTTCAATTTCAATTCCAATTCGCCATTGATGTCGGAATATCCACCTTGGCTGCTGTTGATTAGCTTGGCTTGCGCAAAACCGATGGGGCTGTTGTATTGGGCATCTCTTATTTGAATTTGGATGTACTGCTGAGCCATGGAGAGCCAAGGCAATAGCAATAAAAGAAGCGAAAGGTGGATTTGCTTTTTCATATTTGAGTGGAAAGATACTGAACATTTTTTTGTTTAAAATGCCATCGCGAAGCTGAATAAATTTTGTTGTGCTGGCGTAGTTTCGTTTCATGAAGAGATCATGGGTTCTGCGCTTATTATTTGTGTTGTCGATAGCTGGATTGTTGTTTTTCTTTTGGTATTCATTTCGACAATACCAAATGTCTACATCCGATCCATTGACGCAAGTAGATCCAAGAGCGGATTGGATGTTGGTGATTCATGATTGGTCGCAAGTGGACGAGTGGATGAAGCAAGATTCTCTTTCAGATGTTGGTCGCAAAGTGAAGGCAGATTTGGAACAATGGAAGACTTGGTATGCGGAGTATCCGGAGATTCAGCGTTGGCTCAAAGAGCAACCCACTTATTTGTTTTTTGCAAGTTCCCTTTCCAACGCGGTGATATGGTCTTGGGGCTTGCCGGACAAATGGAATGATGAAGATTTAACCCAATTGCAGTCCTATATCCCGCATTTGCAGTTGAAGAATGATGTTTTGTATTGGTCGATGGATGAAGCGGCTTTGGATCAATGGGATGGGAATTCTCAAGGTGAAAATCCATTTTGGATACAAGGCCGAAATTTAATGGATCAGTCTCTTCCTGTTTCATGGATGGCCAAGCAGGATCAAGGTTGGATTTGTTTGGATTTTGATCGTTACCAGTGGGTAGGTTTGATGTCTGCGGATTTACAAAAAGATTGGAAGGGTGAATGGCCAGTGGATACTACCCAAGGAAATTGGTCCGGTGCCCGGGCTTTACATGCTTGGTCTTCTCAAGTGCCGGAGTGGAAGTTGGATTCCGCTACCCGGGCGCAGTATAAGGTTTTTTCTATGGATACTTTGTGTGATTGCGATACATGGGAATCCTGGACCACATGGCAAACCAATTTGTGGACTTGGATGCAATATGATTCGGGATGGGTTGCGGTTCAAAAGACTGCTGTTCGTCCATGGAAATGGTTGTCTCCTTTGCTTCGCGATACTACCCAGCGCATCAAGCGATTCAAGGATCCTCAATTGCTGCCGCCTTTGACTCCGGTGCCCGGGCCAAAGGGTTGGAGATTGGCAGCGGATTGGTCAGGTGGTATTTTGTTGGCCACTGATTCTTCTGCTTTGCTGGCCTATACGCAGGATACAACTTCATTGTCTACTTTGCGCTTTCCAGTTGCCGCAAGTAGAAGGGTGTATCGGGAAATTTGGGCCGAAGGAAAATGGAACAATCCCTATTCCCCAGTGCGACAGAAACAATGGATTATGGGACGTGCAAAGGGCGAGATGAATATATTTCTTTCGGACAATCCCAATCAATGGATTGTTCAGCTCCGAGCTATAAAATGACGGTTCCGAAATATTGCGCCAGCTGCATTTTTATTTTCTCCAATTGGGCTTTGTCTTGCATCAAAGCAAAAATTTTCTCTTCTTCTTCTGGCGCAAGAGATTCAATGTTTTGCGTTGTTTCATGAAGCAATTTTTTCACCTTAACCAATTTCAAACGGTGAATCACGTCCAAACAAGCTTTCTTTAAAAAGGTCTCTTCAGAAGCGGTGTATATCTGATAGCTGTCCTCCCATCGTTTGCTTAATTCATGGGGCGATGCAATAAGATCAGTGGTGGATTGACTTACGGCACGGTCTTCATGAAAAGTAAAATGCTTCAGTTCTGGGTATACCAAATCATCCAAAAACTGAACATAATCAAAATAGATTTTACGCAAAGTTTCATCTTCCAATTGCAATTGATCTTTCTCCAATGAGGTTACAATCAATTCCGCAACGGATCCTGTATACTGTTCAATATTTCCATCTTCTTGATCCACGCTCAATTCAATGCTGTAGTCCCCATAAGTAAGTAGGAGACGGAGAATTTCTTTTTCGATATGAAGGGTGGGGAAGGGTTCCTGAACAACCACGGGGTCTTCTCCTGCTTCTGGCAGGGGCTGTTCTTGGGGAAAGTCTTGTCTTTCAGCCGGTGTAAACTTTTGCTTTTTTAAGCTTTGATTCAACTGATGAATCAAGCTTTCTTGACTGACATTTAAAAGGTGGCTACATTCCTGAAGATAAACTTCGCGCTGAATGACATCGGGAATAATCGCGATGGTTTGGACAATATCCTTGATGAGCTCCGCCCTTTTCAAGGGGTCCTTTCCTGCTTCCTCGAGAAGGAGTTGGGTTTTAAAACGAACAAAATCTACCGCTTGGGTTTTTAAGAAATGCTCAATGGTCCCTTGGTCATTTTTTCGGGCGTAGCTGTCGGGATCATCACCATCGGGAAACAATACCACACGAACATTCATGCCTTGCTTCAATATCATTTCGATACTGCGCAAGCTGGCTTTGATCCCCGCTGCATCACCATCAAAAAGAACAGTGATGTTTTTGGTATAGCGAGTGATTTTTTTGATGTGACCCTCCGTTAGGCTGGTTCCGCAACTGGCCACCACATTGGTAATTCCCGCTTGGTAGAGAGAAATAACATCGGTATAACCTTCCACCAGATAACACACATCCTCTTTGATGATGGTGTTCTTGGCCAAATGGAGTCCATATAGAACATCGCTTTTGTGAAAGAGTTCACTCTCAGGACTGTTGATGTACTTGGCCCCTTTTAGATCCGCTTGCAGCGTTCTGCCAGCAAATGCAATCACTTTTCCGGACTCACTGTGAATGGTGAACATCACGCGATCCCGAAAAGCATCGTAGATGCGACCTTCTTTTTTCTCGGCCTCCGGGTCTGTGTTTTCCTCAACCTCTTTTTGCTTGAGCAATCCCGCTTTGACCAATAGCGCCAAGTTGTGTCCTGCTTCTTCTGCGGCTTTTTTAAGATGATCCCAACCAGCAGGGGCATAGCCCAATTGCCATGTTTTTAGGGTGTCAGGTCTGAAGCCTCTTTCTTGGAAATAACTGAGACCAATGGCCTGTCCTGATTCTGTTTCATGCAATTGTTCTTGAAACCAGTTGTTGGCAAATTCTACAACACGAGAAAGTTGTTCGCGTTCTGTTTTTTCTTGCTTTTGAGCATCACTTTCTTCTTCTTCCTCAATCGGAATCTGATAGCGTTGTGCCAACCAGCGCAGGGCTTCTGGATAAGTGAGCTTTTGATGTTGCATCAAAAAATCAATCACGTTTCCGCCCTTTCCTGAACTAAAATCTTTGTAGATCCCTTTGCTGGGAACCACATAAAAGCTGGGGGTGCGCTCACTGCTGAAAGGCGATAAACCTTTGTAGCTCTTTCCGGATTTCTTTAACGCCACAAATTCTCCAACGACATCTTCGATGATGGCCGCTTGGTAGATGAGGTCGATGGTGTTTCTTGAAATCATGGGTGGATAAAGATAATAAAGGGAGGGATAGGATTCAGTAGAAATACGGAAGTCGGGCCGCAAAATAGGGTGCAATTTTGGAGAAACGATAGTCACATGAAATCACTCGCCTTACTCCTCGTGGGGATTTGCACTTCCTTATTGGGATATTCACAGTCAGAAAAATCTTTGAACACTGTTTTTCGTCCCAATGGTGATTGCGTCATTTATCCCAACCCCACTCCTGTGGGACACGATGCTTACATTCAGGCGGATTGGAGTGTTGACGAGTGGGTGACATTTTGGATTGTCAATAGCAAAGGCGAAGCGGAACAAGGTTATGGACAGGCCCAAGAGGGTGGTCGTATCCGTGTTCGTGGTCAACAACGTCCTGCGGGCATTTACACCATCCGATGGAAAAACGCCAATGGCATGTGGAGACAGGTGAAATGGGTTATAGGGTAAATCGGTGAATCGGTGGATCAGTGAATCAGTAAATCGGTGGATTAGTAAATCGGTGGATCGGTGGATTGGTGGATTAGTAAATCGGTGGATTAGTAAATCGGTAGATCGGTGGATTGGTTAATCGGAATATCGGTGGATGGGGGTCAGTTTACGACATTGCGAAATGCAGAAATTCTTCTGGACAATATGCCTATTTCGTCTATGAGCGTTGCGACATTGAATGGTTGATCATTGAGTTCCTGAATGATACTCAGTATGGCTCTGGTTTCCATGCAAACTCCTTCCATATTTCCAATTTCTCGTAACTATTTGTCTCGCTCATATTGCAAAACACAAGCAAAAACAGATGTATTGAAGCATATAAAATATAGGAATAGCCTATAATTTATACCACCCCCTGATTTACCGATCTACCGATCTACCAATCCACCGATCTACTGATCTACTGATCTACCGATCTACCAATCCACCGATCTACTGATCTACCGATCTACCGATCTACCGATCCACCATTTACCCTTCCAACTCAATCCACCCTTCCTTGAAGGCCCAGAGTACCGCGCCGATCATATTCTTGGCGGGGGTTTTTTCGATGATGTTCCGTCGATGGGTTTCTACCGTGCGAACGTCAATGCTCATCTTGTCTCCAATTTCGGCGCTCTTTAGGCCTTGACTCACCCACTTCAATATTTCGGTTTCTCGTTGTGTAAAAAATTGATCGTGGATGGCAGTTGTTGTGGTGTTTTTTTCTTTTTTAGCGGGTTTCCATTTCTTGGCTTCTTGGATGATATGCCGTATGCTGTGGTTGAAGAAAAAGGAGGTGTAATCCAAGGATTGGATGGCCTGAGCCAATTCCTCAGGTGCAGCTTCTTTGGAAAAATAACCATGCGCTCCACGTTGCATCATTTGATAAATGACATCGACATCTTTGAGAAAAGATACGATCAATATTTTTATTCCGGGATAGGTTCTGGTCAACCATTCACAGGTTTCAATACCATCCATCTCAGGCATCTGAATGTCCAACAATACCACGTCAATTTCATGCTTGGGCAAGAAGAGTTGCAACTCCTTTCCATTTTCACATTCCAATGCCACATGTAATTTCTCGTTGTTATTGAGCCATGCGGCCAATGAGGTGCGGAACAAATTGTGGTCGTCTACCAAAGCAATGTTGATCATGATCGTACGGGTATTATTATTTCTATTTCATTTCCTGAAGTCACTTCTTTTTGTTCTACAGTTCCCTGTAAAATCATAACGCGGGCTTGTAAGTTTTTCCAGCCCAATCCCTGGGATTCTTGCATCAGTTGTTTCCAATTGAAAACTTCCCCGTTGTCGGTAAGGACAATTTTCCAATGCCCCGCTTCTGCCGGTGCAAAATGCACGTGGAATGTGTTGCTGCGATTGTGCTGAAAATGATTGGCCAACCATTCTTGCACCAATCGCAAAATGTGCAACTCATCGATGGCGGACAATTGTGGGACATAATTGATTTCCAATTCTATTTTTTTACCGGTGCGTTGGGCTTTTTCCTCCAGTACCGTTTGCAAGGTTTTTACCAATCCGACGGTCTCCAATATGGGGGGCACCAAATCATGGCAAAGACCGCGAATTTCCTGCGTGATTTTTTGCAATTGCTCTTCGGTTTGAATCATGAATTCTTGTTGCGCAGGATTGAGTTGACTTTTGAAAAGGTTGAGTGAAAAACGAATCGCCGCCAAATCTCCCAATACACCATCATGTAGGTCGCGCGCAATGCGCACTTGCTCTGATTCTCTTGACTTAAGCACCTCGTCCATCATGTGGTGTTGGAGGTTTTTCTGTTTGTTGAAAAGGGTTTTGTAGTAGAAATGGCTGATATAGAAAATCAGGAATACCACCAACAGGATCACCGAAAATCCTATCCAATAATACAGATTGAGTATGTGTCGCGTGTGGTCCATCTTTAGGCTTGTTGTTGTTTCCAAGACCCAATACTCAAGAAAATACCATAGGCGGAAATTGCGGCTGGTAAGATGATCCAATAAAAGAGCATGTTGTCATTGGGGAATTGAATCATGTATGGATAAAGAAGATAATAGAAACTGCAGACCGCGAGGTAAATCACCAATCCAATATTGGCAAAGAAATCAGGGTCATCAAACAAAGAGGGGAATAATAAATTTTGAAAGCGATCCCTTCCCCATTGAAAGATACAGACCAGGGTGATGGCCAATTGCATCAAACACACCCAGCCAAATCGGTACATATTGGTTTCTTTGCTGATGTTACTGAACAATAACAAGGTGAAAATAAGTATCACTCCCAGCAAGGCAAAGCTGATCCATTTGCTGGAATAGGAAGAGAAAAAATAAATGATACTGGCGGTTTCGAAAACAGTAAAAATGTAATACCAATAGTCATCAAATCCTTCGGGATAAAGTTCCAAGGTGAGTTCATACGTTCCTCCGACGAAGGCACTGGCAGTCAGAAATACCCATCTTTTGGAAATCGATTTTTTTTGTAAGGCAAATAAGATGAGCATGGCGAGCGGCAGCATCTCACTTCCAATCATAATTCCATTCAACAGGCTATACAAATCCATGCGCAAAAGCTTATTCTCAAATTTAGTTTTTTTTAGGAGAGTGGTCTCCGTGTTTTTGCGCAGAAGAAAAGCCGTGGTGAAGTTGGGACGTTCTACTCAAATACAACGGGGAGTTTCATTTTTTTCCCTTCTCTTAAAATTTCAATTTCTGTTTTTTCACCGGGGTTAAATTTGCTCAAAGCATCCATGTAGGCATATATATCCGCAATGGGGTACTTGCCCATCGACAAGATGATATCGCCTTGTTTTAAGCCGGCTTTGGCTCCGGGTCTTCCTTCTTTGGTTCCATCAATTTTTAGTCCTTCACCGCTGTACAGATAGTCGGGCATCACGCCCAAGGTTACTTTGAAATTGGCCGCTTGCTGAGTTTTTTCTTCTTTGGTTTTGATAAAATCCAATTTTCCTTTCTGACTGGCCGCGATGGCAATATTTTCTATCAACTGCGCAATGTCTTGCAGACCATTGAAATCAATCAATCCCATTTCATCAGTGGGCTTGTGGTATTGGTCATGCTGACCAGTAAAGAAATGCAAGACGGGAATGCCGACATTGTAAAACGAGGTGTGGTCACTGGGTCCTGTTCCACTTTCGGAGAGTACCAATTCAAAGGCTTTGCTGCCCATTTGTTTGTTGCTTTTTTTGATGGCCTTCTTCCAAAAAGAGGAAGTGCCTGTGCCATTGATGGCCAAGGTGCGATCGGCTTTCAATCGGCCTACCATGTCCATGTTGAGCATGCAAGAAATTTGTGCAATCGGGACTGTAGGATTTTTAGAAAAGTAATTGCTGCCGTACAATCCTTTTTCTTCTCCGCTAAACGCGATGAAAAGAAAATTGACGGGACCTAATTTTTCAGGTGATTCCTTTTGAAGCGCTTCGGCTAAGAAAAGCAAGGCGCTTACGCCACTCGCATTGTCATCTGCTCCGCGATGGATGCGTTTTTCGCCGCTCCACAATGAATTTTCATCTCCCCATCCCAGGTGATCGTAGTGGGCACCAATAACAATGGTCTCAGAAAAGCCCCGGTCCCAAAAGCCCACGACATTTCTTCCGGTTTGTTCTTTGACATAACCCGTTCCCAAGGTGCTTTTGCCATCGTTTTCCATTTTGTGCGGAGCGGCATGCGGCGTGAAAGAAAAGTACTGATAATAGCCTACACTGCCTTTGGCTTTTAAACCAATTGCCTCCATTCTATCTGCGATATAATGTGCAGCTTTGATCTCTCCTGGGCTGCCCACCAAGCGACCCTCTAACGAATCAGAAGTTAAAACTTCGATGTCCTGGTGCAAGTGATTTTCCCATGAGATCGGAAGAGCGTCG
>CALJKR010000065.1 GCA_937974555.1 uncultured Flavobacteriales bacterium
TGCCCATGGAATCGATTTTCAAAACCACATCAAGAGCCCCGTTTCAATTACCATACTCCATTGTTGGATAAGTCATGGGAAGATTGGCAAAATACGACAGAGGAGGAATTTAAAAAGCTCACCAAAGGCAGTCCGCTTTCAAGGGCCAAATGGTCCGGAATGATGAAAAATCTCAGTCTTTTTGATTGATTCAAAAAGAAACATTGTTTTTTTAGTGAAACTATTTTACATTTATAGCGTTAAAGACCCAAAATCTAAGAAAAGAAATCTTATGAAAAAGAAAATAGTCGGATTGGCAATGGTAGGACTGGTTGGTTTTGCCGCGGTTCAGTTCACCTCTTGCTCTGGATGTCAGCAAGCCAAAACAGAGCAGCCCAGCATGGATGCCAAGAAAGACTCAATGGATCAGGCTCGTGTTGAGCAGCTGAAAAAGATTTTCTTCAATATCCCCTCTCCTGTTGAAATGGCCTCTTTGATCAAAGATCAAGGATATACCTACGATAAAAAAATGTTGAATGCGGTAGAGAATGTCGACAAATACATGGGTGAAGTGCAGCAAGCTGTGAACTTGGGTATCTATGGTGCAGACTTGAGCTATGCGTCGATCTTTGATCAAAAGCAAGAAAGCATGACTTATTTTGCTGCGGCCAAGAAGTTGGCCTCGGCAATGGCGATTGATGGTGGAATCAATGATTCTACGATCACCAAGTTGGCAGAGTACCAAGACAACAGAGACAGTGTTTTGAAAATTGTTACCGGTGCATATGCAGATTTAAATGGTTACTTGAAGGAGAACAACAGAATTGAAGTTTCTGCATTGGTTATCTCTGGTGGCTGGTTGGAAGCATTGCATCTTTGTTTACAGTACGCTGAAAAACCCAATTCAGATTTGATTCGTCAAAGAATTGGTGAGCAAAAAATGGTATTGGAAAGCCTTTTGAAATACTACGAAAGCTTTGATAACAAGCCAGCCTTGGCTGAAATGAAAGCGGATTTGCTTGAGATTCAAAAGGAATTGAACAAAGTTGAAATTACCGCCGGAAAAACAACCGTATCCAAAGCCAAAGATGGCGTAATGACCATCGGAAATGGTTCAAAAGCCACAGTTAAAGACGATACATTGAAAGCATTGAATGTATTGGTGAAAAAGATCAGATCTAAATACGTTGCCTAACTTTGAATGAGATGAAGAAATTAATTGCCTCAATATTTTTATTTGCTTTGGTTACTGTTGGAGCCAATGCACAATGCCGTGCCTTCACAAAGAACCGTGTGTTGCCCAATTTGACAGGGTTTGTTCAAAATGAGAATTACAATGCTGCGTTGTTCATGGAAGGTGATGAAGCTGAATTGTTGATGACTTTCTATGGTGGTAAAGATTATCGTTTGGTGGTGATGGCTCACCCTGTTTTACCCGAAGTTGAATTTGAAGTTTTGGATACCAACGATGAGTTGTTGTATACCAACAAAACAGCCAGTAACAAAAATGTATTTGATTTTAGAATGTCAAGTACACAACAATTGAAAGTGCGTGTTCGTGTTCCAGATTCTAAAGGCACAATGGTTCGTCAAGGATGTGTAACGGTTGTGGCTGGGCACAAATCATAAACAATATTTCTTTAATAAAAAGGGCTCACCAGAGCCCTTTTTTTATTGCCAAATGATTTCGCCTGCCTGGAAATATTCAATTCCTTTTTCGGTCAGTATCATCAGCCTTCCCCATTGATCGACGCCTTGGACGGTGCCAGCTAAACTTTGATTTTGGACAATAAAATTTCTTTTTTGTTGGTATCCCATGAGAAGGTGGGTGTACTCCTGCAACCAAGGGCCTGATGGCTGTTTTCCATATTCTTCCAATGCTTTTAGAAGTGAATGATGCAATTGTACCAAAAGCTCATCCAATGATTGATTAAAATCTTTTTGAACGGCCTTCAATGAAGTCGCTTTGGATGATTCAAACTCGGTTTGATACACATTAATTCCAACTCCGCAGATCAAGGTAGACGTTTTGTCAGCGTGCATATGGGTTTCAATCAACGTGCCTGAGATTTTGTTTTGATTCACATAGATGTCATTGGGCCATTTAATTTGAACCATTTCTCCAGGAAGCCAATCGGAGATTGTATTGCGTAAAGCCAATGAAATGGCCTTATTCAAGCAAACCAATTGCTCAAAGTTGGAAGTATTAAAATGAAAGATCCAGCTGGCAGTTATATTTTGTCCTGCCGCTGTTTTCCAGACATTGGATCTTTGGCCTCTGCCTTGGGTTTGATGCAATGCCGAAATGACAGTTGCATGCGGTACTTTGCCTTCCAAAATGAGTTTGGCGGCATAGTTGTTCGTTGAATCAACCTCAGACAGTGAAATACGGTTAATTTCCATTATTCAACGAAGATAATCGTCTTTTAACTTGGGTCTGAAGTTGTACATTTGCAGTAATTAAGAAACATGGCGAAAAAAGTAAAAAAAGCAGGTGACGAACAATTTTTGGATATTGTTGTTCAAGGCATGCAAGAATTGAAGGCAAAGAATATTGTGATATTGGATTTGCGTAGTATCGAGTCGGCAATGGCAGACTATTTTGTGATTGCATCGGGTAGCAGTAGTACGCACGTTGAGGCAATTGCCAATTCAGTGGAGAAATTCACCGAAGAACATTTAGATGATTCACCCAGAAGAATTGAAGGGAAGCGAAATGCAAAGTGGGTGTTGATGGATTATTTTAATACCATTGTGCACGTATTTGACGAAGAAACCCGCGATTTCTATGCACTTGAGCAATTGTGGGGAGATGGTCAAGCTACTAGAATTGAAGATTAATATTGATATAAATGTCAAACGAAGGAAATAAGCAAGGCAAGCCAAAAATGCCAGATGCCCCCAAGAACATGAATTTCTATTGGATTTACGGTGTTATTGCCGTGATCTTGATAGGGATGATGTTTTTCAATGGCTCCAGTGATGGAAAGGAAACTGACTTCACTCGTTTCAAGCAATTTTCAGAGAGCCACTTGATAGAGAAGGTGGAATACGATGGAGGTACAGCGTTGATTTATCTGAATCAAGCTGGAAAAGATTCTTTGAAAAATGAACTGGGCAACGCCGGTGGCATGAAGGGGTTTACCCGCAGTGCGGAGTATTGGTTCAACATACCCCCTGGAGAAGAATTTGTAAAGGAGATTCAGCAGTCAGGAGAAAAGAATGGATTCATGGTTCGATATCAACCACCCAATGAAACCGCGCAAGGTTTAATCTGGTGGATTGTAATGTTGGGCGTTATGATTGTGGGATGGATTTTCATCATGCGACGCATGGGTGGTGGTGCTGGCGGCGGCGGCGGTCAGATTTTTAATATTGGAAAATCCAAGGCTACATTATTTGAAAAAGGAAAAGGTACGCAGGTTACCTTCAATGATGTTGCAGGATTAGAGGGAGCCAAGGAAGAGGTACAAGAGATTGTAGACTTTTTAAAGAATCCCAAGAAGTACACGGAATTGGGCGCAAAAATTCCAAAGGGTGCTTTGTTGGTAGGACCTCCAGGTACAGGAAAAACTTTATTGGCCAAGGCGGTTGCCGGCGAAGCTCAAGTTCCATTTTTTAGTTTGTCAGGTTCTGATTTTGTAGAGATGTTTGTGGGTGTTGGTGCCAGCAGGGTAAGGGATTTATTCCGTCAGGCCAAGGAAAAAGCCCCAGCCATTATTTTCATCGACGAGATTGATGCCATTGGAAGAGCCAGAAGTAAGAACTTGAATTTTGGAAGCAACGATGAGCGTGAAAATACCTTGAATCAATTGTTGACGGAGATGGATGGTTTTGGCACCAATTCAGGTGTAATCATCTTGGCAGCCACCAACAGAGCGGATATTCTTGATAAAGCATTGTTGCGTGCAGGACGATTTGATCGTCAGATTTATGTGGACATGCCGGATATCAAAGAGCGTGTCCAGATCTTCAATGTTCACTTGGAAAAAGTAAAAAAGGACGATACGATTGATGTCGATTTCATGGCGCGTCAAACACCTGGATTCAGTGGTGCGGATATCGCCAATGTGTGTAATGAGGCGGCATTGATAGCTGCTCGTAAAGGACATGCCGCAGTGGGAAGACAAGATTTCTTGGATGCAGTAGACAGAATCATCGGCGGATTGGAGAAAAAGAATAGGATTATCACAGTAGAGGAGAAAAGAACAATCGCATACCATGAAAGTGGCCACGCCATTGTAAGTTGGTTGTTGCGATATGCTTCCCCTTTGGTTAAAGTAACCATCGTGCCACGTGGAAGGTCTTTGGGCGCGGCTTGGTATCTTCCAGAAGAACGTCAAATAACAACCACTGAGCAGATATTAGACGACATGTGCGCAGCCTTGGGTGGTCGCGCAGCAGAGGAAGTGGCATTTGGGAAAATCTCTACGGGTGCGCTTTCTGACCTAGAAAAAGTAACCAAGCAAGCCTATGCCATGGTTACGATTTATGGGTTGAATGAGAAAATTGGAAACCGCAGCTATTATGATAGCTCAGGAGATTCTCAATTCCAAAAACCCTATTCTGATGAGACGGCCAGAATCATAGATGAGGAGACAAGCAAGATAATCGAAGCGGCTTATGTAAAAGCCAAAGAGTTGCTTTCAACACATCGTGATCAATTGGATCGATTGGCGGAAAAATTATTGGAGAAAGAAGTGATTTTCAAAGATGATTTGGAAGCGGTCTTGGGTGCTCGTCCTTGGGGTGAAGAAGCCAAAGTTGAATCGGCTCCACCGGCGTTGGAAAATCCCGCTGAAGAGGCAGATTCAAATGTGGAGGGAGGAGTCAATGAGTAATTTGGCCCTTCGATCGATCACAGGGTTGGTATTTGCTTCAGCCATGATTGGTGCCTTTTGGTGGGGACCAACGGCGACGGCAATTCTTTTTTTGCTCTGGACTTTTGTCGGATCTCATGAGTTTTATCAATTAACGGGCGCTTCTGCCCATCGGGCTTGGTGGGGAATCATTTTGGGCGTTGGTTTTTATATCTATTTCTTTTTAATTGGATCTGATGTATTGCAATTTCAACACCTGGTATATCTACTGCCGGTGTTGGTTATTTTAATCAGTTCAGAATTGGTTGTCCTTCGTCCCCATTTTGCCATGGATTTTGCCCGTGTGCTCATGGGTTGGGTATATGTCGCTTTGCCCATGTCTTTGGTGAGCTCTTATGCCTTTATTCCAGGCGAATACTCCTTTTGGTTACCCATGTCTTTTTTTGCTTTGCTTTGGGTCAATGATAGCGGGGCCTATGCAGTAGGACGCGCGATTGGTAAAACGAAGCTCTTTGAAAAAGTATCACCCAAAAAGACCTGGGAGGGATTTATTGGAGGATTATTGGCCACTGTATTGTGTGCTGTCTTGTTTTCTAGAATAGAATCGGTTCAAAACGAATTGGTATTGATGACAACAACACATTGGATTGCTTTGGCCATGGTTGTATCTATTTTTGGAACTTTGGGTGATTTGGTAGAATCTCATCTTAAGCGCACAGCCAATGTGAAAGATTCTGGTGTTTTGATTCCAGGTCATGGAGGAGTTTTGGATCGATTTGATGGGTATTTATTGGCCATGCCAATGGCTTACACTTTTGTTTATATAATTTATCATTTATGACAATTCACAAAGAAGGAAGATCATGGGTTTTAATTTCCACTGTAATTTTGGGACTGACCATTACGTATTTCAATGCAACATCATCTGAATGGTTTTGGTTGAAATTGCTTTTATTGGCTACAGTTGCTTTTTTCTGGTTGGCCTTTGTTCAATTTTTTAGATTACCCAAAAGAGTCAATCGCGCGGAGCGCAATGAATTGGTTGCTCCATGTGATGGAAAAGTGGTGGTTATTGAGGAAGTAGAAGAACCTGAATATTTCAAAGACAAGCGCATTCAAGTTTCAATTTTCATGTCTCCGATTAATGTTCACGCCAACTGGACACCCTGCGGAGGAGAAGTAAGTTATGTAAAGTATCATCCAGGTAAGTATTTGGTGGCTTGGCATCCCAAAAGTTCTACAGAGAACGAGCGATCTACTGTTGTGGTCAAAGCCGAAAATGGAAAGGAGGTATTGTTCAGACAAATTGCGGGAGCCCTGGCCAGAAGGATTTGTTATTATGTGAAGCCGGGTCAAAACATTGAGCAAGGAAGTGAATTTGGCTTCATTAAATTTGGTAGTCGGGTGGATTTGTATTTTCCGTTGGGTACCAAAATTCATTGTAAGATTGGAGATAAAACCACGGGCAATGAGACAGTAATTGCGGAATGGTAATTACGAAGAAATAAAAAAGGGAGGTCTTGACCTCCCTTTTTTTATTGATTTCAAATGCTTATTTGATGAACTCCGCATCCTTGATGGTTGTGCTTACGGCGTTAACGCAAAGCACGGGGATTTGAGCGTCATTGTTGATTACATGTTGTTCCTCTGATGAACTGAACATGCCCATAAATCCACTGTCGTGAGAGTTTACGATACAAATCAAATCGGCCTCGATGGCGGCAGAATATTTAATCATGGATTTAACGAAACCATCGCTTTTGGCATCTGTTACTTCCACTTCATAGTCAATTCCGCGACCCTCTAAATACTCAGCAGCAAACTTGATATTTCTTTCCAATTGATTTCTCAAAAATTCATCCGTTTCGTTGGGAGATACCAAGAACACTTTTGAATTGAAATATTTGGCCATATTACCTACAGAGGTTAATTTCTGTTTGGTCTCTTTGTGAAGATCCATGGGCACTACCAATTTGTGATAACCATGTGGTCTGATGGTTCTTTCTTGGGTTACAATGAAAGGCACCAAAGATTCTGTGACAATCTTCAAGGCGCGACTTCCTGTTAGAAATTGCATGCCTCGGATACCATGGGTTCCCATGATAATTAAATCAGCTTCCATTTCTGAAGAAACCTTGTCGATGTCTTCAAAAATGTTTCCAATGCGCACGATGGTTTCAATGGTTTCGTTTTTTTCTGTTCGAACCCATTCTTTCAAAGCTTGCATTTTTTGCTTGGCTTCTGCAACTTGAAATTTATTGTCGATGATATGCGTTACGTAGACAGTTGCTTTGATGGTTTTCCCCATCACCAATGCGTGCT
This sequence comes from uncultured Flavobacteriales bacterium, assembly GCA_937974555.1. Taxonomy (GTDB): domain Bacteria; phylum Bacteroidota; class Bacteroidia; order Flavobacteriales_D; family Sanyastnellaceae; genus CAMCTV01. The sequence continues at coordinate 7,122 of CALJKR010000065.1, forward strand.
CCAACGCCACTTCACTTACACGAGTGAAATCATATGGGGTAATGATCTTTTTTTCCATAACCTAAAGTTTCATCAAAAATACATTGAAATGCGTTAGGATGTATGACCTAGGTCAAGTTTAAGAATTTAGTTAATGCGGCGAGAAATTCTTTTGGGGCTTCAGCATGTACCCAGTGCCCGGCTTGCTCAATTTCAATAAATTCTACTGCGGGAAAAACATTGCGGATTGAATCGTGGTCTTGTGGTAATACATAGCTACTTTTTCCACCTGTTAAAAACAAGGTTTTTCCGCTATAGATCTCATCAGGTAAAGCTTTTAAGATTTCATCGATGTGATGCTCCAAAGCTTCGATGTTGAATCGCCAATCCAAAACACCTTCCTCTTTCCAATACAAACTTTTCAGCAAAAATTGTTGGGTGGATGCATCGGGAATGAAAGGGGAAATTCGAGATTCCGCTTCTTTTCTACTGGAGCAATGGTCTACATCAACGGCATGCAATCCTTGGAAAATAACATCATGATGTCTGGGATATGATTTAATTCCCATGTCAATAACCATCAATGATTGCACGCTTTGAGGAAATTGTTGCGCATGGTGCATGACTGTCTTACCTCCCATGGAATGTCCTAAAAAATGAGCCTTTGGAATGTTTAAATCATCCAGAGTTTCTTTTAAATCTTGGCTCATTGCCAAGTAATTCATTTCGCTGTCATGGGGGCTGTGCCCGTGATTTCTTTGGTCAATGAGCACAATCTGAAACCATTGGGATAAAAACTTGGCGTGTGTTTGCCAATTGTCACCCGAGCCAAAAAGTCCATGTAAAATAACCAGGAAGGGTTTATTAGAATCGTCGGAGATTAATCTGTGAAATAGAATCATGATTCTTTTTGTAATTGATGCAAATACATTTTCACACTGTTTTCCAACCCCAAGTACAAGGCATCTGATATCAATGCATGGCCAATAGAAACCTCATCCAAATGCGGAATATTCTGATGAAAAAAATGAAGATTTTCTAAATTCAAATCATGTCCGGCATTGATACCCAAGCCCAATTCATGGGCCACAGCGGCAGCCGTTTTGTATTCAGCAATGGCCTGCTCAGGAAGTTGAGCGTAGTGTGAAGCATAGTACTCCGTATAAAGTTCGATTCGATCTGTTTTCAATTCCGCCGCTTTTTGAATGCGTTGGGGTACGGGATCAATAAAGATACTGGTGCGAATGCCTTTTGATCTAAATGTTTCAATGGTGTTATTCAAAAAATCAAAGTGCAACTCCGTGTCCCATCCCGCGTTGGACGTAATGGCGTCGGGAGCATCTGGCACCAACGTAACTTGATGTGGCATTACCTCTAAAACCAATTCAACAAAAGATTGGGTTGGATTCCCTTCAACGTTGAGTTCAGTTTGGACGATTTTTTTAAGATCACGAACATCCTGATACCGAACATGGCGTTCGTCTGGTCTTGGGTGCACCGTGATACCATGGGCACCAAAACGCTCAATATCACGCGCTGCCTTCAGCAAATCAGGGGTGTTACCTCCACGAGCATTTCTGATGGTGGCGATCTTGTTGATGTTTACACTTAGCTTGGTCATTTCGTCTGCAAAAATGGGGGAGAAAAGCACATTTGTAGAATTGTTCTTAAAAAATTATTTGCTCACCATTTCTTTGCTTTTCTTTGTAAGCAATATGAAAACGGCTCAGCAATTATTGGATCTTCAATATCCCACGCTTCATGAGGATTTTGATGTTGATATGGCGCTACGCTGGATGGATGAATTTGGTGTAAATGAGCTTCCTGTTGTTGTGAACGGAAAGTTTATGGGTATGGTCTCTGAGACCCAACTTCTGGATACGGAGGATCAAACGCATTTTATCATGCCCGCTTTGAAACAGGAGTCTTTGTTACCAGACGAGCACTTCTTTGGGATGGTGCATCACTTTGCCCAAACCCAATCCAGTTTGGCCGCTGTTGTATCCAAAAACGAGGAATTTTTGGGCTGTGTTTCAAGAGAAGATTTGGTGGATGTCTTGAATGACCTTACATCGGCTCAAATTGAAGGTGGAGTGGTGATTTTGGAAATGCATCCCCGCGATTATACCCTACAGCAAATAGCCAGAATTGTAGAAGAGAATGATGCCAAAGTGGTTTCACTTTTCTCATACACCAACGAAAGAGGCATGTTGGAGGTGATGTTTAAATTGGATGTAAAAAACATCAATCCAATTATCAGAAGTCTTGAAAGATTTGAGTACAAGGTGAAAAGCACGTTTCAACATCCTGACGCCAATATCGACTTATTGGATAGATATGATACGCTTATGCGTTTTCTTGACGAAGATTAAAGATGAAAATTTTTTTATACACCAGAAAAATCGAATCAGAATACAGGGAAGCCGTCATTGGCTTCATTGATTTTTTGGTGCGCCAAGGTTGTACGTTATACACCCATGAAACGCTGAAGACTTTTGTTTTTGGTTCAGATTGGTTGGAGCAATTGACCGTATTAGAGTCACCCAATGATTTGGATGGAATTGATTTGGCCGTTGCCATTGGCGGTGACGGAACAGTGCTTGAATTGGCCCGTTACACGGGGCATTGGCGAATTCCGTTGGTAGGAGTCAATACAGGCAGGTTGGGATTTTTATCGCTGATAAAAATGCAGACCGTAAAAGAGAGCTTTGCCCAAATCATCAACCAAGAATTTGATATCGAACACCGATCATTCATCGAAGTGATGGTCAATGATGAGGAGGTTTCGAATTTGCCCAAGGCATTAAATGAGGTTGCCATTTTGGGGCATCCGCACAATACCATGATTTCTGTTCATGCTTATGTCAACGATATATTCTTGGCAACGTATTGGGCAGACGGATTGATGCTGGCCACTCCCACGGGGTCTACAGCTTATTCGCTTAGTTGCGGAGGTCCTATCTTATCCCCAGAAGTAAATGGATTTGTAATTACCCCCATAGCGCCGCATAACCTGAATGTTCGCCCTTTGATTATTCCCATTTCCCAGAAGGTCACCTTTATTCCCGAGAGTAGGGAGGGGAAATTTATGATGAGCATAGATGGGCAGAGCCATTACATTTCTAACGGCACCAAAATAACCATGCAACGGTCAACGATCGAATTGCGTTTGGTTAGATTAAAGGAGGAGCATTTCTTTGACACAATCAGAAATAAGATGGGTTGGGGTTTTGATCAACGCAATTAATACAACGATGAAGCGTTTAATGGGCATGACATTCAAGTGGTATGTGATAACTTTTTTGGCCATCTGCTTTAGTATGCCCATCCAAGCGCAGTTGAGTAAGAAGAATAAAAGCCATGAGCTGGGAATGATGATGGGCGGTGGTTACTACATCGGCGAATTAAACCCCCACAACAAAGGCATGTTCAAGAATTCCTCCATCAGTGGAGGTTTAAGTTATAGAAACAATCTAACCCGAAGACTGGGTATCAGGTTGAGCGCCATCTATGGCAACGTCGAATATTGGGACAAGAACAGCAGTGATCCTTGGATGATCAATCGTAATTTGAGTTTCAGGAATCGCTTTTATGAATTTAGTGCTGTAGGAGAAATCAATTATTTTGATTATCAAATGAACAGCAAAGATTGGATTTCACCTTACCTTTTTGGTGGCATTGCCTATTATATGATGAATCCAGAAGGATATGTTCAAGGAAGTTGGGTGACATTACAGGCCATGGCAACCGAGGGGCAAGGAGCCAATTCCGGCAATCAATACAAATTAAATTCGATCTCCATGCCATTTGGAGCTGGCTTGAAAGTCAACATTTCGGGTGCATTGGGCTTTTCATTGGAATGGGGCATCCGGAAAACTTGGACCGATTATTTTGATGATGTTAGTACCCAGTATACCGATCCCAAAATCCTGCTTCATCAGCAAGGCCAGTTGAGCGTCACCTTGGCAGATCAATCCATCGTGAGTGAGCGCGGATTGGACAGCAACCAAGGGATGCAGCGCGGTGACCCCGCAAACAAAGATTACTACGGTTTTTTGATGGCTTCTTTGAACATTCGCTTAGATAAACCCGCGACGAATTGCTATAAGTAGGGGAAACATCCTTATTTTTGCATCTTACCTCTAAAGAAGACGTGAGTTTATTTTCCCAAATACGAAAAGATAGAGTTCCTCAACATGTTGCCATTATCATGGACGGTAATGGACGTTGGGCAAAAAGTCAAGGGAAAGAAAGGGTATTTGGTCATTTCCAAGGAGTGGAGTCGGTCAGAAATTCTGTAAGGGCCGCTGTCAAGTGTGGAGTGAAATACCTCACCTTGTATGCCTTTTCTACAGAGAATTGGAACCGTCCCCAAGAAGAAGTCAACGCATTGATGGAACTTTTGGTGAATACCATCTTGAACGAGGTCCCTTCATTGAATGAACAGGGCATTCGATTGCGTTTTATTGGTGACCGCAGTTCACTTCCTGAAAGCTGTTTAAATGCCATCTTAGAATCAGAGAATCGAACCGCAAACAACAATCAACTGACATTGACACTTGCATTGAGTTACAGCGCAAGATGGGAAATGATCGAGGCAGTGAAAAGAATTGTTTCTTCCGGTGCAACGGCTGACCAGGTCAATGAGGCGATGGTGGCTTCAGTGATGGAAACTGCTGGAATGCCAGATCCTGAATTGTTGGTGAGAACCAGTGGGGAATTGCGCATTAGCAATTTTTTGCTTTGGCAAATTGCCTATGCAGAACTATTTTTCACCGATAAATTCTGGCCGGATTTTGATGAGGAGTTGTTTTACGAGGCAATTTTATCTTATCAGTCTCGTGAAAGACGATTTGGCAAGACTTCAGAACAAATGACAACACAACCATGATTGATAGAAGAATCTGTGCCGTATTGATATTGTTACACTTGTTGTTTACGGCACAAAGCGGCTTTTCTCAAAGGGTGGTTGGAGGTTCCGTTTCATATGCCAATCCATTAAAATACAAAGTAGCCGGAGTAACCATTGTCGGCACTGAATTTACCGATGCCCAAGCCATTAAATTATTTAGTGGATTAGAAGAAGGCAAGGAAATCATGGTTCCTGGAGATGAAATCACCGAAGCTGTGCGGAAATTGTGGAAGCAAAAACTATTCAAGGATATTCAAATTCAAGTTGCAGAAATCAGGGGAAGCGAAATCTATTTGGTGATTCAAGTCAAAGAAATGGAGCGTCTGGGAACCTTTAGGTTTGAAGGGGTCAAGAAGTCAGAAGCAGACAATATTCGAGAAAAATTGGATTTGCGTTCGGGCAGGGTTTGCGACGAGAATTTGAAAATGACCTCTAAAAATTCCATTTTGGATTTTTATGTTGACAAAGGTTTTTTCAATACCAAAGTTGAGATCAAGGAGAATCCAGATCCCATTGTAAAGAATGGGGTGCAATTGATATTTTCCATCAAAAAAGGTAAGCGAGTTAAAATTGGCGATATACAGTTTGTCGGCAATACACAGATGTCCGATAAAAAACTGGCTCGGGCGCTTAAGAATACCAAGAAGCAGGCATGGTGGAGATTCTACAAGGCATCCAAGTACATTCAAAAGGATTTTGATGAAGACAAAGGAACAGTAGTTGCCAAATACAACAAAGAAGGTTTTAGAAATGCCAAAATAGTTTCAGATAGTCTTTATCCAATTTCTGACAACCGCATGGGGTTGATTATCAAAATTGAAGAAGATAAGAAATTTTATTTTGGAGATGTAACCTTTGTGGGAAACACCAAGTATAGCAGAACCGCATTGGATAGTGTGCTGAATATCAAAAGAGGCGACCTATACAATTTGGAGTTGCTCAATATGCGATTGAATTACAACCCCAATGGGAGAGATCTTAGCTCACTTTATACTGATGATGGTTATTTGAATTTTTATGCCTATCCTGTTGAGTCTCTTGTAGCCTCGGACACCATCAATGTTGAAATAAGGATGGGAGAAGGCAAGCAATTTAGAATTGGAGAAATTGCGGTTTCAGGAAATACCAAAACCAACGATCATGTAATCTATCGAGAGATTAGAACACGTCCAGGAGACTTGTTCAATCGTTCTGATTTGATGCGTTCTCAGCGCGAGTTGAATGCGATGGGATTTTTTAATCCTGAGGGTTTTGATATTCGTACCAATCCCAATGCGGATAAGGGAACCGTGGATTTGGAGTATGTTGTAGAAGAGAAGCCAAGTGACCAAATCCAACTCAGCGGTGGTTGGGGTGGTGGCCGTGTAGTAGGAACTTTGGGATTGTCTTTCAATAATTTTTCATTGAGAAATATTTTAAAGAAAGAAGCTTGGAGCCCACTTCCATCGGGCGATGGTCAACGATTGTCAATCAATGCCGTTTCTAACGGAGCGTATTATCAATCTTACAATTTGTCTTTTGTCGAACCTTGGTTGGGTGGAAAGAAACCCAATTCATTGAGTGTTTCTGTCTATCATTCCGTGATGAGTAATGGGCAAAAAAAATACATCGGTGATGTTTTGAACCCCAACCGTCAGTCCATGATCATTACAGGTGCGGGTGTAAATTTTGGACAGAAGTGGAATCGACCAGACGATTGGTTCTTGTTTTACACAGGGATAACCTATCAGCATATTGATTTAAATCGATATCAGTCCTTTTTCGCGATCAATGAGGGTTTTTTCAATAACCTCAATGCAAACATCACGATTGAAAGAAATTCAGTTTCAGACCCCATATACCCAACATGGGGATCCAAGATTACTTTGACCTCCAAGTTTACTTTGCCCTACCATTGGATAGGAGAGAACTTCCAAGGCAAAACCTATGACTACGCTGGAATGTCGCAACAGCAGCGTTTTGAATGGGTGGAATATTACAAATTGAAGTTTACAGCCCATTGGTATACAGCTCTGAATAAGCACAAGACCAACAAGTTGGTATTGAATACCAATGTAGGATTTGGCTTCTTGGGTACTTACAACAACAAATTGGGACAATCACCCTTTGAACGTTTTTACTTGGGAGGTGTCTATCTAAGTGGTTTTGCTTTGGATGGTCGAGAGATTGTCAATCTTCGTGGTTATGATGATTTGTCTTTAACTACACCTTCCGACCGAGTCGGTGCGCCTGTCATCACCAAGTATAGCGTTGAATTGCGATATCCTTTGACCACCAACCCCAGTGCGACCATTTATGCGTTGTCATTTTTAGAAGGTGGAAGAACATGGGCGGATTTTTCGAACTATGACCCTTTTAATCTTTATAAATCAGCCGGTGCCGGATTACGAATTTTCCTTCCCATGTTTGGACTGTTGGGATTTGATTACGGATGGCGATTGGATGATTTGCAAAAGGCTCCCAATATGGCCAAGGGTCAGTTCCATTTTTCCATTGGCGCGAATCTTGGTGAACTCTAACAATATTCGTATCTTGGCACTCGTTAGAACAAAATGAAGAAACTACTTTACATTCTATTTTTCGCATTGATTGGCCAAGCTGCTTGGGCGCAGAAATTTGGTTATGTAGATTCAAAATACATTTTGGGTCACGTTCAAGCCTATCAAGATGCGCAATCCGAGTTAGATAAAATCAGCGCCGATTGGCAAAAGGAGATTGAGCAGAAATATGAGTCCATCGAGAAAATGGAAAAGGCTTTTCAAGCGGAGAAAATATTGCTGACAGAGGAAATGAAAAAGAAGCGTGAGGATGAAATCAATGAGAAGAGAAAGGAAGCAAGAGAGTTACAGAAACGTCGTTTTGGTGTAGAAGGAGATTTATTCAAGAAGCGAGAAGAGATGGTGAAGCCGATTCAAGACGAAATTTACACAGCAATCCAAGAGGTGGCTTCGCAAGGTGGTTTGATGGTTGTTTTTGACAAGGCCAATGATTCTAATATTTTGTATTCCAATCCCAAGCATGATATCAGTGACAAGGTTTTGAAGAAAATGGGATTAAAGCCAGGTGAAACAACCGACGGTGGCGATGAAGAAACAGAGGAAGGTACCAAAGAGCAGAAAGAAGGTGGAAAGCCAGAAAGCAAGCAAGGTGCAGGTGGAAAGAACGACATGAAATCTCCGACAGGAGCCAAGAAAAGACCTTAGAATTTTAATTATACAGTGATGAAAAAAGTAAGTTTATTTTTATTGATGGTCATGACCACGGTGTTGGTGAATGCTCAAAAGATTGGTCATACTGACGGTCAAGTTTTATTATTCTCGATGCCTGAGATTACCAAAGTAAATGCAGATCTAGAAAAGATTTCAGGTGACTTCACAACCACAGCCAATGAAATGCAAAAGGACTATCAAACCAAATTGCAAGAATTTGAGGCCAACAAAAACACATGGCCTGAGGCGATTCTTCAGAGCAAGTACAAGGCCATTGTGGATTTGGAAAAGAACATGACTGATTTTGAACAAACAGCCAACCAAGAATTGGAGAAAAGTAGAAATGAGATGTTGCAACCTCTGATTGATAAAATTGGAATTGCCATCGAACAGGTAGCCAAAGAAGAAGGTTATTCTTACATCATTGATGCAAGTTCTGGCGTTTTGTTGTACAGAGGCGGTGATGATGTGACGGACAAAATCAAGGCCAAGTTGGGCGTGCCTCCTACGCCTCCAACTCCAGCGCCAGTTAACAACCCTGCACCTAAGAAATAATTCATTGGCCTCTTCCCAACCCATAGGAATCTTTGATTCAGGAATTGGCGGGATGACGGTAGCCCAAGCCATTAGAAAAGCGCTCCCCAACGAGCGCTTTATCTATTTTGGGGATACTGCTCATTTGCCATATGGTGATAAGTCACCTGAAAGTATTCGGCATTACGCTGCGCGCATAACGCAATACCTTTTGGATAAAAAATGCAAGGCCATTGTAATTGCGTGCAACACGGCCAGCGCGCACGCGTATAAAACAGTGTGCGATATTGCAGGTCCTCATGTTCCGGTAATCAATGTGATCGATCCAGTGGCACACTACGTCTCCAATAAGTTCTCCAAGAAAAAAATTGGAGTCATTGGAACCAAAGGGACTATCTCTTCTCGCGTTTACGTGAATCGAATTGAAAAACTCAATAAATCCCTCAAGGTAATTTCCAACGCTACCCCATTGCTGGCTTCTATGATTGAGGAGGGATTTTACAACAATAAAATTTCTCAGACCATTATCAATAGTTATTTGTCCAAGCCCAATTTTAAAAGTATTGATGCTTTGATTTTGGCCTGCACCCATTATCCATTGATCAGAAAGGAAATTGACGTGTATTACAAAAAGAAAATTGAGATCATTGACAATGGTGAAGTTGCAGCGCAGGCTCTTCTTAGGGAACTGGAATCTCGTAAATTACTAAGTGGTCAATTATCCAAGAAACAGGATCAGTTTGTAATCTCTGATTACACAGCCGCATTTGAAATTTCGACCAAAATATTTTTTGGTGAAAAAGTAGCATTAAAGACGGCCCGTATCTGGGAGTAATTATCCCTTGTTGGCGTAATCTTGAAGATATTGAAAGGCGGGCATCAGTTGCCCGTTTTCTGTTTCTGTAGCGCCCATTATCATGGGGTCGTTTTCTTTAAGCAATGCTGGAATCACCGAGTTCATTAGTTCTTGCCCAAAGTCCTCGGAAGCATCCCTTGGTAACTCACAAGGCAAATTGTCGATGGTCATCATCATGATGGCATTTGAATCGCGCCAATCCACCTCGTCACCTGAATTTCTATCGTAACCATAAAAGGGTTCTGCGATGGTGGTTGCTTTGATGGTTGCTGCAATGGGACCGTCAATATCACAACTCACATCGGCAATAACGACACATCGGTGATTTTCTTTGCTTAAATCTTCCTTGGAAAGAAGAACCGGGTTTCCACTTTTCCAAAGGTGGCAGGCCAGGTAAATATCACATTGCGAAACATATTCATTTAATACGCTTTGGTATTTTTCAGGGGATTGATAAAATTCTGATTTATCAAAACCACCATCAGAGATTCTTCTGTAGTAGTCTGCAGTATCCAAATGAACATAGACATTCTCTTCTCCCTGGTAGGAAAGGAAAGTTTGGGGATCTACTCTTTTCAAACCAAAGAATTGAATCATTTCTTCCGCGCCATGTCCCACTCTTCCCCATCCCGTCACGACAGCCTTGATGGGAGATTTGAAATGCGCCTTAGAACCAAACGATTCCATTTCTTTTCGATCATGACAAGACATGGGAGAGGGTAAATCATACCAACCCTTTTTTAAACCCAAAGCACGAAACCCTTCAAAAACGCCGACAATACCTGCGTAGCGACCAAAACCGATCACCCGTTTTCCATCGCGATCTTTTAAAATTTCGTAGTCCACCAATCTAATGTTCTTCTCCAGAATGGCTTTTAAAAGATGCGCATTGTATGCCT
>CALJKR010000066.1 GCA_937974555.1 uncultured Flavobacteriales bacterium
GGTTACAATTGGTACAACGATTTTAAAAACGAAAAAATCAAAGACGTCCAAGCGTATGACCAAAAGCATGCGATTGAACTCTCCAATCTCAAGAAGCAAAGAGATCAAAAATTGGCGGAGCAGGACAATGAGTTAACTGTGGTCAATCTAAGGAATGCGCAGAACTTAGACGGTCTGTTAGAGCGTATCGAGATTGCCCATGAGATTGGTTTCGGTTTAGGAATGGCCTTGACCTTGATTTTCTTGTCGATAGAAATGGGACCTATTTTCTTTAAGATGATGATGAACAAAGGGCCTTATGATTATATGGTAGAGAATTACAACTACCGGATGTATGTGAAGAATGGTATTGTCAAAGAGGATCAAATTTTTGAAGGTCGCAATGGAATGGTGTTGATTGAAAAGACCAACTTCTTGGAGGTTGAAAATGATCGCAAAGAGAAAGTGGAAAAGCTCAAAGCCCAAGAGGAGTTGTCCAAGAAAATCATTGGTGTTTGGTCGCAAAAGAAGGTCAAAGAATTGAATGACAATCCGGATGCCTTTTACCAAGAAGGAAGCTCTGATTCCAAAGTATGATGCGTCTCATTGGCATAGACAAGGCTATTTTCAGTCAAATCCATGGTGTGGAGAAATCCCTCTATCGATTGGCGGCTATTGCATTTATTGTTGTAGTTGTTTTGTCTTTTGTTACCAATGGTTACATGGGTTGGATGCTAACCCAATCATGGAGAGGTGTTGTATTGATGTCCTTGCTGATGGGGTTTATTCATTTTTCAATTTTGCGTATAGCATTGATCACCATGATCTCATTGCCAGTGGTATCCAAATCGACTGAAAGTGCGGCAAACTCCATGTTGCAGCGAATTAAGAATGTGGCGAGTTGGTTTTCATTTGCAGGCAGTTTAAGGTTTTTGTTTATCGGTCTTATTGCCTTAGCCATGGCTTTTCCTGGTGCTGCTTTGTTACAAAGTCAGAACGCTGACGATTGGAATATTCAAAGACGTCAAGAGGTGATCCAAGAGTCCCTGCAAAAAGTTCATGGTGAAGGTCAATTATCGCCGCAGTTGTTAATGGAATTGAGACAAGCCAATTATCCTTTTTATGTTTTTCGTCAAATGTTACAACAGAAAGGAAATTGGACATTGTTGCTTTTTATAGTCGTTTTGATTTTCTTTCCTTTTGTGATTTTAGCCTATTTGAAAAGAGGATCTCAATTCCAATATCCTGCATTGGCCTCGAAATTAGCGATTCAAGAAATTCAAATGGACTATTCAAGAACCATCGAAGAAAGTCAAGCTTGGATGGACAAGCACTTTTCAGGATTCACAAGGACATTGCATGAATTGAGTCCCTATTCTGATCCGCCGTTCAATTCTCAATTGAAGGAAAGTAAAGTCAGAGTGTATGGTAGCCACGAAGAATTTCAAAAATGGTTGAAGGGGTAGTCATGTCAGAACCAATTGTCAAATATTACAAAGGAAAATTTTCCTCTCAATTTTCGGCCAAAGACGGTAAACAAGTCGGTGGGCAGTACAAGTATGCCCAAATCGAACTTGAGCAGCGTTTTTATTTGAAAGTGGAACGGGAACTGACGAGGGATGAATATTTTGAAAAACGTGTAGCAAGATTGTCTGAAGCATCTTTGCAATGGCAGAAAACCAAGCATCTTAGACATGTCTCACATGATCCCAAGTTTCAAATTGAGCCACATATCTTGCTTTCGGAATCGAATTACATTGAGCTAGAGAGAAATGGAAATTGTGCACGTGAATTGGCCAGTGAACTGTATGTTGAGTTTGAGTCCGATTATGGAGGAAATCAATACAAAGGTTTTGAGTTCATTGCTTTCAAGGATGGGTTATGGCATGGAAAATTGGAAGGAGAAGGATATTGCTCGGTGCCCGTCTTAACTGACGAGGAATTGCAAAAAGAAAATGCGAAGATCATTGAGAGAGAGCTGAAGCTTCAACAAAATAAGGGTTGTATGCGCGTTTTCGCGGGGGCTTCCAATAATGGATGCAGCCCATTGGCACTGTTGAGATCACCTTTGATTTTTGGTCAGCAGGGAGGGTGTGCTTCTGGTGGTTGTGGTAAAATAGGATGTGGACTTTTGGGATTGCTGGGCTTATTGGCTCTTTTAATTGGATTATTGAAGGGATGCTCTGATGATGTTCAAAAGTCGCAGGGGCCAAGGGTGATTCATGATACGGTTTATGTAGATGAAAAGTCCAAAGAGGATATCATCAAGAAGTTCATGGATACCACCACCATTTCTAAGACCGAAGCCATTGAATTGCCCAACGTTCAGTTCTATACCAACAGCGCCAAATTGTTGCCCTATTCAATCAGCAGTATTCAACAATTGGCGGAGTACATGAATGCACATCCCAACATTCACGCTACCATTGTGGGGCATACCGATAACGTCGGTGAGACGCAAGCCAATTTGGATTTATCTCAATCCAGGGCAGAGACGGTGAAACAAGTATTGCTATCATTTGGAGTAGATGGATCGAGAGTAGAGGCGTTAGGAAAAGGAGAGAGTCAACCCAGAACGACAAACGATACTGTCGAGGGCAGAGCTTTGAATAGAAGGGTAGAGGTAAGACTTACCAAAACAGAAGAAACAAAAACGGAAAGCACAGCGATAGATGAGTAAGAAGTACATTCATTTCAAAGGGGTGTATCGCGGTGTCTTTTCTAAGAAACCGGATCAATCTGCCCACGGTCACCAATTCGCTCAATTGAGTTGGGAGTGGTTGGAGGTTTCCAAGTTGGAGCGCATGTCGCAACGCGATTTTGAAAGTGAGAAGGTGAATGATTTTATTTATTTGGATGAAATCAAGCCTAAGAAAAGGTGGAAGGGAGTGGATTTGCTGATTGAACTTCCGGATGGAAAGACCTATTCGGAACCCATCTATCAAGTGGTTTTGAAAGGTCATGCAGGGGTAAGAACTTCCAATCAACAGACCCGAGAAATGGGAACTGTTCAGTTGGGAAGTTATAAAGGCGTGGCTTCAGGTGAGATATATTTTTCGATTCCTACTCCAGAAGAAAAAGTTCAGCCCAAAATTTCACAACCAACTTTGGTCAGTGTTGAGTCAACGCCTATTTCAGACACGACCTTGATTGGAAATATTGTTCCAAACGTTGTGGTTGATCAAATCCTTGGTGGAAATGCAGCGGCGCCTTCCAACAAAATGGGTTGTTTGAAATCGGGATGTGCTGCACCATTTGGATGCTTAGGAGGAATTTTCAAGGCATTAAAATGGATATTTATTCTGTCTCTGTTGATTGGCGTTATTCAATTTTTAGGTGGGCTTTTAAAGCAAGTTGTAGAAGATCAACCTGTCCAGACCAAAAAGGGGAATGTCCAATTGGAAGCCCAACGCTTAGATCCCAAACAGGATACTTTGGCTTCTCAACCATGGAATTATTTGGTAGATCACGAAATAGCTTGGAGTGATTTCCATCCCAATGATTTTCTTTCGCGCTATACAACCTCAACATTGGCATTTGCAGCATCCAATAAAATGCACGGACATTGGAGTCAATTCCAAGGTTCCAATGAGTTGGATTTCTGGCACGACTTGTACCAGGAGTTTTACCAGAAGGATAGTCAAAAATTAGACAGTTTGGTCCTGTATTTTAGCAATGAACGAGCTTCAAGAAAGTTAAGTGTATTGGAAACCGCAGAGATGGTAACCACTTTTATTCAAGAGATTCCTTATTATTTGGTGCATGATGGATCCTGTCAGTCTGCTTCCAGTCAAGGTGGATTTATTGCTCAATATCACGCGGAAGGCAAGCCTTGTTTGCCTGAGGTAATTGGAGGAGTTCAGTCGCCATATGAATTCATCCATAATCTCAAGGGCGATTGTGATACCCGAAGCCTTTTGGGTTACGCCATCTTATCCAAACTGGGAATAGAGTCCAGTATTTGGGTAAGTAGAGAATATGGCCACTCCATTTTGGGAGTCGCTGTGCCAGTCAATTCATCGAATTACAAAGTCGTCAGTGGTACAAGATACTTCGGAGTTGAACTGACAGCAAAAGGATTCAGAATAGGGATGATAGCCCCAGAGAATACAAACATGAACAATTGGAATGTTGTTTTAAATTAATATAAAGGATATGAATACAATGATTTTACTTCAAGCTGCCATTGCTTTCTCAATGGGTATTGTGGCTTTATTTTCGGTTTATCGAATTCTAAATTTCTATTTGAAGAAGGCTTTTCAATTGGATGAAATGAACACAGCCTTTTCTACTTTGCAAGTTGGTATTTTATTATCGACCTCGATGTTGGTCGGTTCAATAGTTGGGCCCGGAATGAACGCCATCCGATTCATCAATCAATCAGCGGTTAACTTCTCCACGATTAGCACCAGCCTCGGTTATGTGATGATGTTTCTGATCATCGGTATCTTATTTTCAATGCTCGTCATTGCAGGCGGTATTCTAATCTTATTTCAATTGACGCACATCAACGAATGGGAAGAAATTAAGAAGAACAACGTCGCATCGGCACTGGTCAGCGCCGCTTTAATTTTGGGATTGTCCATCATAATGAAAGACCAGGTAGCCTCTGTTTGTGAGATGTTGATTCCTTATCCAGAAGTGTTGAATATCCGATAATCTATCTAAAAACCATCCGCCAGGCTTGTTGATCCAAATAGACCGTGCATAGATTGTTATGGGTAACGCAGCGAATTTTGAAAGTTTCTTGAGTACCCAATATCGTTCTGGAGTATGTGAGGTTCCATTCAGACTTCGAAATTTCTTTAACTCCAGCTCTCTTCATTTGATAGCCAAAAGAAGCATTCTCTAATTTACTCACTTTTTGAGTTTTACTCAAACCATCTATTTCTGGTCCAGATAAATAGGGTAGCATTTGCTCATACTGTTGATTTTTATGCAACACCTGGAGATAGGTAAGGATGTCTGAATTGTAAAAGCACAGCGGATTTTTGAACAAGCAGTCGTTGGATTGGGCTTTCACATGAGGTATGCTGAAAAACAATAAAGTCAAGGAAAGAATAAGTTTTGCAATAATTTTCATGTCTGACATTTGTAAAGGAAAAATAACGAAAAATAGATTTGAAAAAACGCATATCGAAAACAAAAAAGCCCCTGATATAAAATCAAAGGCTTTCTCTGTGACACCGTAGGGAGTCGAACCCCAAACCTTCTGATCCGTAGTCAGATGCTCTATCCAGTTGAGCTACGGTGCCATCGCTTATTGCGGGTGCAAATATAGGATTTTATTTTGCTTGTGCAAATTTTTTTATTGCTATTTGCCTCACGAACCTCGGGTTACTTTTTCAGGGCTATCGACCGTTAGAGAGAAAGGATATTACCAAAGCCAATACCGATCCAATCAGCAAGAGCAATGGAAGGTAAAACAAAAGTTTTACCCAAAGTACTTTGGCCCTTATGCGCCTTACCCATTTTTCCTTGGGCAATTGATCGCGATTCTTTCTCAACTTGCGTCCCAGTTTAACGCTGATATATCCATTGTAAAACAACGCCAAAATTCCGATGGAGATGCTCAATAGGGAGAGGACTATCAAGGTGTAAGCGAATATCGCCGCGAAATCGGGTCCGTTCAATATCAGGCGTGTAATTGTTGAAAATACGCCATTGCTCCAAAATAGAATGGCACTCGTATTGAACTTCTTGTTCAATGCTTTTATCTCACTTACCAGTGTGGTGTCCGCCGAACCGTTGGTGTGCTCGCCTTTCAAGGCAGATGATTGGGGGCTCTCTTGCTTATTTTCGGCTTTTTCTGGATGATTCCTTTGATAACGCTTGGAATTTTTCCGATACAATGGGATTTTCAAGGTGTCAACTTCAATGCTTGAATCTTCTAAATGAATGGACAGTTTTCGCTCTTTCTCTTTCTGTTTCTCGCTCTCGCTCTGTTTCTCGCTCTCGCTCTCGCTCTGTTTCTCGTACTCAATTTCATTCCGCCCATTCCAATAATGCCCTGTGGTGTATTTGCGCCCCTGAAAACCGCAGGAGGACATAAATAGGAGGATGATTACCAAGATCAGCGGATTGGATGTTTTGATGTATGTCTTGCTGATGTATTTTTTCATTTGTTTTTTAATTTGACAATCCGGAGAGTGCTTCAACGGTTCAATGCTTATTGCGCGAATTCGGGACGGAGTATTTTTTTTTGAATCGACGTTTTCTCACGAAATATATTACGGCGTATAGGATGAGCGGAAGAAGGAAGAGTTCTATTAATAATGCGAATAGTATAATCCAAATATTGAATCCCCATTCATCTTTGCCCAAATTAAAAACATCTAAAATATTAATCACCAATCCCAATATGGATACTCCTTCCAACCCCAAGAAAATATTTAAACCCTTTTTTGCACGTCTAATTTTAAGTTCGGTATTTTGCTTTATCACGGTCATTTCAGGTGACAAAGAATCGGATACTTCCACTTGGTTATTAAGAGCTTCATGATTTTTTTTTCGACACAATGGAATCTTCAATGTGTCCAATTCAGAATTATTATCCATTGAATCCTGCTCAATCAGTTCTTTTGATTGAACGGAATATTCCAGAACACTTTTATTCTTGCTCTCGCTCTGTTTCAGTTTCTGACTCTCGTACTCATCGGATTTAATGCCTTCCCAATAATGCCCTGTGGTATACTTTCTTCCTTGAAACCCACATGAAACCATGGTCAAAAATGAAAATATGTAAAGAAGATATAGTAAAGATGACTTTTTCATTTCTGTGATACAAGATTAATGAGCGAAGAAAATGAGCCCAATAATAAAAAATGCAAAAAAGAAAATGCCCACAAGCAATAATGCTAAAATGCATATGTCAAAGGTGAGATTAATATCACTCATAAAATTGAAGTTCTTTATCCACTTTGGATTATCCTTTTTCTGAACAAATGGTTTTATTTTCTTTTTCGCTCTGAAGCTGAAAATGACATTTAATATCATTGCAATTACTCCGATGGAGAGAAAAAAGTAAGTGGGAATATTCCAAAGGAGGTTGTATTGGGCAAGTGAACTTAAAAGTGCTCCTACTATTGTAGCGACAAATTTGGTAATGAACGTCCATTTGAACCATTGATAATCTTTGATTATCTCTGATGGGATTTCATTTGGGATCTTCTCTTTGGGTAATGTGGTTAATGTATCTACTGTAAAAATGGGCTGCTCGATTGGGCATGGTTCTGTTGAAGGACTTCGCCAATTTGAAGACGTTATGGGAAGGGGAACTTTTTCGTCGGTTGAAGCCATTGCTTCATGAATGGTGTCTTCACTTGTATTGTTATCCAATAAAAGGATTGGTGCTTTATCCTCCTTATTTCCATTCTCCTTCTGCTTACCAAAATCAATCTCATTCCGCCCATTCCAATAATGCCCTGTGGTGTATTTGCGCCCCTGAAAACCGC
>CALJKR010000067.1 GCA_937974555.1 uncultured Flavobacteriales bacterium
CCTTTGGGCAAACCTTCTTTTTCTCCCAATCTTTTCCAAGTTGTTCCGCCATCCACTGTCATGTGGAGCCCTGAACCTTTTCCGCCTGAATTGAAATTCCACGGTTTGCGTTCGTATTGCCACATGGCAGCAAATAATTTTTGATCATTGAGCGGATCCATCACCAAATCTGCACATCCTGTTGAGTCATTGACAAAAAGAATCTTCTTCCACTGACCCAAAGCCACATTGTAATAAAACACACCGCGATCCGGATTGGGTCCCCAAGCCGATCCCATTGCAGCGGCATAAACATTATCATGGCCATCCATACAAATTCGATGAATGGTCTTGGTCTCCTCCAACCCCATGCACTTCCAGGTCTTTCCAGCATCCCTACTTTGAAAAATTCCTCTTCCCGATGTTTGAGAATTTCTTGGATTTCCTTCCCCTGTCCCTACCCAAACAATATCGGGATGCAACTTTGAAACCTTCACCGCACCGATGCTGCTGACCACTTGTTCATCAAAAATCGGCGTCCAATGGGTTCCCCAACTTTCACTTTTCCATAAACCTCCTGATGCACTTCCCACATACATGATCCCTTGCTGCTGATTGACATCAATTGCGGTCACCCGCCCGCTGGTTACAGCAGGACCTATTGAACGCATTTGCATGCCTTTAAAATTCTTCAGCTGGGCTTGAACCAGCGCACTCATCATGACCAAGATTGCCAATAAAATTTTTCGCATGTGTTAAATTTACGCATAACTTGCCCAACTCAGCTTTACCATGAAGGTTAGTATTATCACCATTTGCTACAACAGCGCTTCGACCATCGAGGAGACCATTCTATCGGTTTTGGGACAAGATTATCCCAATATCGAATACATCATTATTGATGGTGCGTCCAAGGATAATACCATGGAAATTGTCAATCAATACAAATCCAAAATTGCCGTTATCGTTTCAGAAAAAGATCGAGGAATCTACGATGCAATGAATAAGGGCCTCGGCCAGGCAACAGGAGATTTGATTGGCATTTTGAATAGTGACGATACTTATGCCTACACCGAAGTAATATCAGACGTGGTGAAACAAATAGGAGCTGCCGACTCGCTGTACGCTGATTTGCAATATGTCGATGGTCTGTCCGGTCAAGTAAAAAGACACTGGCGCTCTGGAACCTATGCAAAAGAAAAATTCTTGATGGGCTGGATGCCTCCGCATCCCACCTTTTTTGTTAAGACCGAATGCTACAAAAAATATGGACATTTCATCATCGATCAAGGTTCAGCCGCCGATTATGAGATCATGCTTCGACTTCTTTACAAACATCAAATCTCTACGAGCTATTTACCCAAGGTCATTACCCTAATGAAAACTGGAGGCGCAAGCAATGTGTCTTGGAAACAAAGATGGAAAGCCAATCAACAAGATCGTTTATCCTGGAAAATAAACGGGCTTCAACCCAAGTGGTATACACTCTGGTTAAAGCCACTCAGAAAATTAAGTCAATTCTTTTAAAGTCTATTTGGTATTGTACAATGCAGTAGCCACTACTTTTCCTACCGCCTCTAACACTTGAGGATCAATGTTCTCCAGGTTATCACTTAACGTGTGATGGAAATGACCAAATTCAAATCCACCCATTCCCATCGTGACAGTATTGGGACGCATGTCGATGATATCAATGGATCTAACCCCGGCCTGATTCATGAATACGTGATCATCGGTAATTCCTCCTATTTCCTCTTTGACAAACAAGTTTCCATAACCCAAACGATTGGCTTGATTCCAAATCCAACCCATCACATCGCCTGCTGCAGCCATAGAAGTTCCTTCCATATTGAAACGTGCATTTTTTCCTCCAACCATATCCAATAAAATTCCGTAACGCACATTGTCTATGTTGTGTGGGTTATTGGCCCAATACTGCGAGCCCAAACACCATGTTTTATTTGATTCCTGTGGTGACAAGTCAGACCACTCAGGCGCGCCTTGATCTTCGTTGTCAAAAAAGACCAAATCCACACCAACCTCGGGTTGCTTTTCTTGCATGATGCGCGCAATTTCTAGCAACACAGCCACACCACTGGCGCCATCATTGGCGCCATCAATGGGCTTTTTTTGATTTTCCTTTTTGGGATCCTTATCCGCCACCCAACGACTATCCCAATGCGCAGCCAACATGATCCTGGATTTTTTATCCTTGCCCCACTGCGCAATGATGTTTCTAACCGGAGTGGCATTGCCCTCCCAACTGGTTACTTTGGTAAACTGTTCAGTAATTTCACCGCCCATGGACTTACATTTCGCTACGATCCAATCCCCGCATTGATTATGTCCCGCTGACATGGGAACACGCGGCCCCATCTCTACCTGCGCACGCAAAAATTTCATGGCAGAATCCACTTTGAACAATGGGGGTTCTACCAATTTCACTTCGGTCGTTGCAGGAGCACTGTTCGACTTTGGGGTGCTCTTGGGTAATGACTGAACCACCACCCACAATACAATCAATGCCAATAATACAATGGCAACTATTCTATTTCTTTTCATACTTCCATTCGCCACCATCTTTGGTGTCCTTTATTGCAATATCTCTTTTGGCAAAACTATCACGCAGCATATCGGCTGTGGCGTAATCCTTTTTTTCTTTCAATCCCTTTCTCACTTCAAAAACGGCGTCCATCATGAGGTTGGGCAGATCGGTATTTCCTTCCAATTTTTGTTGTTCAATACCCAATACTTCAAAAAGAAAATCATGCATCAACTTCTTAATCTCACTCAATTGATCCATGGATAATGTTAACTGTCCATTTTTGCAACTGTTGATGATTCTTACTGCTTCAAACAACTCAGCAATTAAAATGGGTGTATTGAAATCATCTCCCATGGCAGCGTAGCATCGATCGGCCAACGCCTTCACATCGACATCACCCTCCTCGCCGGCAGGGCAAGAATCGATGGCTTCTACAGCCGACATCATGCGTTCATATCCTTTTTCGGCGGCGCTTAAAGCCTCGTTGCTGAAATCAAGTGTAGAACGATAATGCGCTTGCATCATAAAAAAGCGAACCACCTGCGGAGAGTATCCCTTTTCTAACAAAGGGTGATCGCCTGCAAAAAGTTCATGTGGTAAAAATGAATTGCCCAAAGACTTGGACATTTTCTGCCCATTCACAGTCAACATATTGGCATGCATCCAGTAATTCACCGGACCTTTTCCACAACAAGCAGTATTTTGGGCGATTTCCGATTCATGGTGTGGGAATTTCAAGTCCATTCCACCTCCGTGAATATCAAACTGCTCTCCCAAATATTTGGTACTCATGGCTGAACATTCCAAATGCCACCCCGGGAATCCTTCTCCCCAGGGAGAAGGCCAACGCATGATATGCTCAGGAGAGGCGGCTTTCCACAATGCAAAATCAGCAAAAAAACGCTTCTCATCTTGACCATCCAACGTTCTGGTATTCTCATACAATTCCTCTACATTTCTGCCACTCAATTCTCCATAGGGATATTGAGCTCTGTAGGCTTGAACATCAAAATAAATACTACCATTGACTTCGTATGCAAAACCTTGATCCATGATTTTCTTAATCATCTCAATTTGCTCAATCATGTGACCCGTGGCTGTGGGTTCGATGCTGGGCGAATGATTATTAAAAATGCGCATCACCTCATGAAAATAGTTGGTGTATTTCTGTACAATTTCCATGGGCTCCAATTGCTCCAATTTGGCCTGTTGTCCTATGCGATCTACACCCTCATCAAATTGAGAAGTGATATGTCCCACATCGGTGATGTTTCTTACATATCGAACTTTATATCCCAAATGGGAAAGATATCGGAACACCACATCAAAAAACATGAAAGTTCTGCTGTTGCCCAAATGCACGTTAGAGTAAACAGTGGGTCCACAAACATACAAGCCCACATGCGGTGGACGAATGGGTTTAAATAAATCCTTGTTTCGTGTTAAACTATTGTAGATGTAAAGCTCGCGTTCCATTTTATCCAATCTTCAATTTAATCTCTTCTAACATTTTTGCCACCAATTTGGGTGTATCATATTCTGCCTTCCAGTCCCAATCTCGCTGCGCTATGGCATCATCAATGGAGCTGGGCCATGAATTGGCTATGGCTTGTCTAAAATCAGGAGCATAGTGGGTTACAAAACCAGGAATATACTTTTGAATTTCTGCAGTCAATTCAGCAGGGGTAAAAGTCATTCCCGCCAAATTATACGCACCCCCAACCGTCAAACGTGTAGCATCAGCCTCCATCAACTGAACCGTGGCTTGGATGGCATCGCTCATCATCATCATGGGCAAAGCAGTATCTGCAGAAAGGAAGCAAGTATAATGGCCATCCTGCAAGGCTTTGTAAAATATATCAACCGCATAATCCGTGGTTCCACCACCTGGCGCACTTTTATATCCTATCAATCCAGGATAGCGAATGCTTCGCACATCCACTTGATGTTTTTGATGGTAATAGTCGCACCAACGTTCTCCCGCCAACTTGCTAATTCCGTATACGGTATTGGGATCCATTACTGTATCCTGCGGGGTATTCCATTGGGGCGTGCTGGGGCCAAATACGGCAATAGAGCTCGGCCAATATATTTTATTGATGTGCTTTTCTTTTGCTAAATCAAGAATGTAAAAAAGTCCATTCATGTTTAACTCCCATGCAAAAGATGGATTCTTTTCCGCTGTCGCAGATAGCAATGCGGCCAATTGATAAATCTGCGTAATCTGGTATTTCTTTACGACGGAGAATAACGCCTCCTTATCCAAAGTATTTAAAACTTCATAGGGCCCATTCAACAAAGAAGAATCCACCTCACTTTCTGGCTTAACATCCGCCGCAACAACGGAATCATTCCCCCATTGTGCGCGCAATCTCTCCGTCAATTCAATACCAATTTGACCTGAAGCCCCGATGATCAATATTTTTTCGCTCATTTCGATAATATAGAGTTCAAACTTACAACACAGCCGTTGATTTTAAGGCAATTTGATTAACCAATCTATGACGGTTTCCAATGTTTCCGGCGAGATGGTCTCGTCTATTTTTGAATATTCAGATACCTTACCTGATTCTGAATATTGAAACAAATGGTTGTGATCCGCCAAAATCACTTTCTCAAATAGAACATTGTTTCTCATTAAAGTCTCAGCAATTCGATTTGCGTTTTGATCATATCGCACTTGCCAATCCTTATCTCCATTTAATATCAATGTTGGGCATTGCACTTTTTGCCAATATGGTATCGGATCCGTTTTAATAAATGTGCTCATCCAAGGGTTATTGAAAGCGGAATTATACTCTTCAAAAAGATTCTCTCTATCGTCTTTTGATTTCTTCTTATTGACTTTGAAAACATATTTACGGATTGCCTTTGCAACGGATAACGAGTCTTTTTCGTTTTGAACAAAAGTCATGATGGCATTGGAGGTATTCAAAGACTGATTCAAATCCTTTTCGGCTACACCTTCCGCTTTGCCGATATCCTCGGTTTGTTGTAAAATAATCTGGCTTCCCCACACCCCAGGACCTGCGAGAGAAACAATACAATAAATCGCCTGATTTTCAGCAGCCACAATCGGGGCCACCAATCCACCCTCACTATGACCAAGAAGACCTATTTTTTTGGAATCAATCTTCGAGTGAGTTGAAATCATCTTAAATGCAGCATTGGCATCTATGGCAAAATCAAAAGACGTCGCCTTGGCAAATTCTCCTTGTGAATGAGCAACACCACGGTCATCGTATCTAAATGTCGCCCACCCCTTTTTTACCAATTGATCCGCAATAACCGCAAAGGGTTTGTGTCCCATAATTTCTTCGTCTCGGTTTTGTGGGCCGCTTCCGGAAATCATCACCAAACAAGGAAAGGGTCCCTCTCCTTTGGGTGTAACCAAGGTGCCGCTCAATTGGATGGGTTGACCGTGGTCATCGGAAACAAACTTTAGTTCTTCTGTCTGATAATCAAATGGGGGGCGAGGTGTTTGACGCCTTACAACTTCAGCCATGGGCTCTGCCATAGGCGATGCTTCCTTTTTCCATTTCAAGGGAATTTGCATTCCGCCTTGGGTAAACACGCCCACAATGGCGGCAGAATCTTCCAACCAAGTCCCTGAATACTTTACTTTGAGTTTGGCAATCTCCCAACTCATCTCTCCATTTTTCCACCTCCACTTCTCAACTGGGAACCCTTGCTTTGACTGTGAAGGACTGTACATTTTTACCACACCCTGCGTTTCCTTTTCCACGTGAAGTTGAAGCGGAATTATCATTCCTGACACACTCAGTTCACCGTACCAAATTTGCTCTGATACCTGTGCAAAAAGAGATTGAATACCGATGAAAAAAAAGAAACACAGAACAAGGATAGAAGATTTTTTCATAAAACAAAGATGCGAAATTCCTTGCCGTAGATTTGCCTTGTGAACAAGATTCAAGAAGTTAATATTCAAGATTTCGATTACGATCTACCCGATCATAGAATCGCGCGTTACCCGTTGAAAAAAAGAAGTGATTCACAATTGCTTCATTTTTCCAATGGAAATATCAGCGATAAAAAATTCAAAGAAATCATCCACCTGTTTGAATCCACGGATCTGTGGGTGGTGAATAACACCAAGGTAATTCCCGCACGCCTTCATTTTTCTAAATCCACTGGCGCTCAGATTGAGATTTTCTGTCTGGAACCCATGAACATGGACTACAGCCAGGCTTTGGCTTCCATTGATCGATGCAGTTGGAAATGCTTTGTAGGCGGAGCAAAAAAATGGAAAGAAGGTCCCTTGTATCATACCGTGCAGGTAGGTAGCCTCAACATCACATTAAGCGCTCGATGTATAGAAAAGCAAGACAATGCATTCATCATTGAGTTTGAATGGAGTGAAGTCACTTTTGCTGAGGTTTTGGATGCCATAGGACAATTGCCTATTCCCCCATACTTAAATAGAGATACTGAACCCGAAGATTACGACCGCTATCAAACCCTTTTTGCTGAATCATCTGGATCAGTCGCAGCACCTACTGCCTCTTTGCATTTTGACAATGAAGTAGTACAGCAAATTTTAGATAAGGGCGTCACGCAACAAAGTCTGACCCTGCATGTCGGGGCGGGAACATTCAAACCCGTTAACACCGATCAATTGGGCAGCCATGTCATGCATGCGGAATACTTTGAGGTAGGCATCGAATTGATCGAACATTGGGTAAAACAAATTCAAAATAATCAGCGAATCATTGTCGTTGGAACCACCGCGCTGCGGACTTTAGAAAGTGTTTTTTGGATCGCACATGAAAATTTAAAACCCAATGAGCAGGGCCTCTTCCATGTTGATCAATGGCTACCTTACCAAGGACAAGCGCCCAAGCACAAAGCTCAAGTGATGCAAGACTTTTTGCTAACCATGAAAAAGCACCATTGGTCAAAAATTGTTGGGACCACGCAAATCATAATGGGCCCTGGATACGAAGTGCAATCTGCAGATGTTCTGATCACGAATTTTCATCAACCCAAAAGCACACTTCTTTTGTTGGTTCATGCCGCTGTTGGCGAAAATTGGAAAGCCCTTTATCAGCATGCCTTGGAAAACGATTATCGCTTTTTGAGTTACGGCGATAGCTCTTGGCTTGAAATAAAAAAGGCTCCCTAAGGAGCCTTTTTCTATTTTCAAATTCAATCATTATTCATTGATAAAGCGACGATCGTCGATGTCTGCAGACTCACGGTAAGCACCAAACACACGACCCGCCATAGAAGCCTTGGCATTTTGGTTCAACATCTTCTTTTCTGTAGCGTAGTTGTCCATGCTTTGCGCGCTTGCAACATCTGCTACACGCTTCACAACATATACACCACCTTCCCCGATGATGGGCTCACTTACTTTGTCTTTGGCCAATCCGAAAATAGTACCAATCAAAGCAAACTCTGGCTCTCCAATTCCAGCCTCAGGAAGATTGCCGTTTCTCATACCCAAGTTCTCAGAGCGCTTAACAGTAAGACCGGTATTCTTGGCAATTTCTTGCAAAGAACCACCCTTCATTTTAGCCGCCCACATTTCACCCTTCTTCTCTTTGATTACCTTCACTTTCATCACGTCTTTTACGTCTTCAAATGCAGGAACTCCACGCTCGCGGATTTCAGTCAAAACAGCAACTACCCAACCGTTACCGATCAAGATGGGCTGAGAGATTTCATTGATTTCAGCAGAGTAGGCCCATGAAACCAAAGATTGCGCTTCAGCAAGTCCTGTGATATTGGTTGCATTTGGAGCAATCATTTTGGCA
Source organism: uncultured Flavobacteriales bacterium (assembly GCA_937974555.1). Taxonomy (GTDB): domain Bacteria; phylum Bacteroidota; class Bacteroidia; order Flavobacteriales_D; family Sanyastnellaceae; genus CAMCTV01. The sequence goes on from CALJKR010000067.1 coordinate 8,302, forward strand.
CTAACCACTTGAGCATTTGCATCCATGGCCTTAACATTGGCACGGAATGAAGCAGTGTCTTGGCTATTGATCGTTAAATCACGCATTTTATTAAAAGCTTCTTTTCTAGTTTGTGGACTTGGATCTTGTGTTTGATCAACGATAGCCACATAGGTATTCATTTTGGGAGCATTCTTTTTGGTAACCTCCATCACGTGGTAACCGAATTGTGTTTTCACCACTTGCAACTGACCCACTGTTCCATTGAAACAAGGTTTTTCAAAATCTGGTACCATTGCACCACGTGCAAACATACCCAAATCTCCTCCTTTGTCTTTGGTTCCATCTGTTCCGTACAACTTGGCCATCTCAGCAAAGTTTTTCTTCACTTTGATCACATTCAAAATAGAATCTGCCTTTGCTTTTCCTTTGGGAGATTGGTCTTGAATCAAAATGTGACGTGCAGAAACGCTATCAATTTCAGATACACGCTTGGATATTTTTACCAATTTCAAGGCACCATTGTGTGCAATTGGACCCAGCACTTTACCTACAGAATCACTGGCAATTTGAGAATTGAAAGGCTCAGGGAAAGTTCCTGGCTGATAACGAACTTTTCCTTGACCTGCAGTGATTGCCTTGGCAACGGCATAAGCAGAGTCATTCTTGGCCATTCTAAATTCGCGAATCATCGCATCCATGGTGGTTTTAATCGCTTGCAAATCAGACTCACTGGGCTTAATGGCCATGTTCACATAATTCACACTGCGGCTGCGCTCTTGCTTGTATTCTCTTTCTGATTTGTGCTTGTTGTAATAAGCGCGAATATCTTCATCGGTTACATTGACTTCTGCATCTGGAATTTCCAAAAATGACTTGGCAACAAACTCAACAGAGGTGCGGTCATTCTGAGCTGTGAAAGCGTACTTGGCATCCAAAGCATTGGCATAAGCACCCAATTTCACCATATTGTCATACTTCTCTTTTTTACGCTTGTAACGAACAAATTCTTTCCAAGCATCTGCTTTTTCAATTGTCCACGTTGGGTCATTGGGATCAATGGTTTCAAAACGCTGACGCATTTGCTCTTTAAAGCTGGAAGAATCACGACCACCGTAAATGGTATTTTTTACAAACGGAGACAAAATCTTACCAAACATCACTTCATCCAACTCCTCGTCAGAAACGGCGATATCCATTGCATCAAATTCGTCTGCATACAATTCTTCTTCAGTCAAAGTGTTCCAAGTGTCATTTGACAATGAACTTTCATTGCTGCTATAATCAAACAAAACACGTTGCTTTTCTACCGCTTGTTGCCAAGTAGCAGCATCGATGGTTTTGCCATCAATTTCACCTGCATCTTTAGCGCCTTTGCCCATCAAGGCCATTACTGCATCGTAAGGAATCAAATATCCCACGATACCTACTCCCACTACTACGAGAACGAGCCAACCTTGTCTTCTGATTTTTTCAATCATTGCCATATCTATACATTTTAAAGGAATGCGAATATCGTAAATTTTGGTAAACTTTAAACAAAAAGTTTGTCTATAAGTCGCTCACCTTGACCTTTTTCACCATTTGCTCTGAAACCTCAAGGATTTCAATCTCATATTGATCCACAACAACCTTTTGCCCTGCATCAGGAAAGTCTTCCAGATAGTACAAAATGAGTCCATTGATGGTGTCATAATCTTCCTCTTTCTCAGGAAGATTCAATTGATAAGTGTCATTCAAAAACTTAATTTCATCACGCCCGCTGAAATGCCATGTGCCATCGGTTTGTTTGGCATTGTTTACTTCTACCTCGTCGTGTTCATCCTCAATCTCTCCGACAATTTCCTCAATCACATCTTCTAAGGTGGCCATTCCCGCGGTTCCTCCAAATTCATCGATCACTATAAACACATGGCGCTTCTCTCGGATGTTCATGGAAAGCATGTCTTGGGCGGGCATGGCCTCAGGTATGATACTGATGGGTCTAATGATGCCGGCGAGTGTTGGTGAGTTTTGAAGCAAATCAAAAGAGTGTACATACCCGATGATATCGTCAATGTTGTTCCGATAAACCAAAATTTTTGAAAGGCGCGATTCCACAAATTTCGCATGCAAATCTTCCATAGAGCAATCGACGGAAACCGCCACTATTTCATTACGAGGAATCATGCAATCACGGGCTTTGATTTTAGAAAAATCAAGCGCATTTTGAAAAATCTCAATCTCATGATCCAATGCGCTGCTCGGATCTTGATTGCCCGTTACAGTCTCCAAATAATCATCCAGATCCACCCTACCAAACACGCGCTTTTCATCGGCCTGTGATGACTTCTTTCCAATAATCAATTGGGCAATAGAGGTTACAAAATAAGCAAAGGGCCATAAAACAATGAACCAAACCAACAATGGAATTGCCAATACATTGAGCCATCGATTGGGAGAAGTGGAAACCACCACTTTGGGTATAAACTCACCAAAAATTAAGATCACAATAGTGGACAAAACAGTTTGAACAAATAGAATCCCTCCGGCACCTAAAAAAGCAGCAACCCAAGGCAAATTGCCTTCAATCATTCCAACAATTTGATCACCCAGTTTAATACCAAAAACCACCAAGCCAATATTGTTTCCAATCAACATCGCAGACAAAAACAACTTGGGTTGGCGAATCAAATAACTGACGATGGAGGCAGACCACACGCCTTGCTTCTTATCTAACTCAACTTTTAAATGATTGGCTGAAATAAAAGCCATTTCCATACCACTGGAAAAGGCACAAACCAACATACTGGCCAAAACCCAAAAAATCCAAGAATCTGTAATAGCCATTAATTGGAGGGGTTATCGTTCTTGGTTAAAAGCCGGTGATACATTTTTCTTCTTACATAATATTGAAAAGCGGCAATGGCTGTTGGAACAAAATAAACCATCGCGTCCCATCCTTTGTCATAAGTAATAAATATGGCATAAATCAAGGAGGCCATGGTCAACGCCAACCAAAAGTGAACAAAAAATTTAGCTACTTTGAGGGGGTTCATGGTTCTGAGATATTAAATTGTCCTGTGGGTCTTAAAATCTGATATTCCGTAAATGCGCTGTTGCTGATTAAGCCCTTTCCATATAAAGTACCTGTCTTGGTTTGAATCGTTACCCAATCATCGGTTTTTATTAAATCGCTATCGCGATAAAATACCACTTTCTCCGTGGTCATGGATTCCCCTTCGGTATTTTCCATCTTCACTTTTCCCTGGGCATGAAAAACACCCGACTTCTCCCAAAACTCACCGTGATTTCCAACCAACCAAGCATCCACTTGACCCAACTTACTGTAAAATGTCATTTTAAATCCTTTGGGGGCAACGATTTGACTGGTATCGTTAAAATACCGCTCTAACAAAGGCGCTTGAAGACGAGTAGATTTTTTAGCTGACTCTGAATAGAGATAATCGGCATTCTCTACCGATTGGATGGGATAGTTGAAATAATCCGTTACCGCTTTGATCTCCGCAATTTCATTCTGGCAAGCGCTCAAAAAAATCAAAGACAATATGAAAAATACCCGGTTAATCATATTTACGAACCACAAACCACCTTTCAAAAGGACTCATTTGAAATCCTACACCAACGATATTCTGCTTCATTCCCCAACCTGATTGGGTGGATTTATTCAACCATTGATAGGAAAATTGAATACTTGAATTGGATTTGGAGGCTCTCAAAGGAATACTTATTCCAGCAGAATACACTTGAAGATTTACATCTTCACCACCCACCTTGATATAATCCTGACCCGTTTTATATCCCAATCTGAAGTGAGTCATTTGCCAGAAGTGCGTGGCTTGCTCATTTCCCAATGGAATCAATTCCAAACCAAGAGAATATTGTTGTGCGACATTCAAATCAGAATAAGCCGACATGGCAAAACGGGTTGTACTCTTTGTCCAATCTTGTCTCATGAATTGACCATAAAAATCCAAACGAGTTCCTGACTTTAAAAAGGCTGAAACCACGCCACCTACTTGTGTGCGTTGCGGTATAATCAAACTTCCTGCTTGATTCAATGCCACAAAACCAGTATCAATAGTAACCTCAACACCGGCATATTTCACATACGAAATGCCATACACGTTTTGACTCCCATTGAGATTAAATTGAGGTGTGTATTGACCCGCCAAAGACATCACCCACAAATTGGTTTTTTCTTTTTGCTTGGTATTTCCCCACAACGGAAATTGGTATTGAAATGAAAAATCAGGTCGAATATCTTGAATGGTTACCCAATTATCAAAGCGTGCATTGTTGGTTTGACTGTTCTGGTAATCCATCTTTCGGTGATATCCCAGAGAACCAAACATAAACGCTCCATTTACACCTACTGCCAATTGATGACCTACCCAATGGGCGCTGTCTTGGGCCCAATTCCATTTGCGTGCCGCACCAAAAATAAATTGGTTGATTCCACCTTCCCCACTATGTATTTGCTCACCTCCAACGGAATCATTGACTGTAAAAGCCTGACCGAAATTATAACCCATTCGGCTGAATGCATTGACCCCAATGGCAAATCCATACTTTGAACCCGCCTGCTTGAAACCCATGGCCATTTCACCCCACTGTCCCGATCTAAATACGCCTGAAGAAGGTTGGTATTTGCTTTCCGAAACCCATCCTCCAGCTTGAAACGTCGTTTCTCTGAGCAATGCATAGCTTGCCGCGTTGTTTAAATTAACCACGTTATAGTCACTCGGGAACAAAGTACCACCACCCAAAGCACGTGCAGAGGCATTATCACCGGTGGCCACTTCTCCTACTCCCCATCTGGTGAAAGGATCGTTCACTGTGTATTGAGCAAAAGCCCACGTCCCAATGATACTTAACCAACCAGTCAATATTATTCTATACATCTAACCAAGCTTTTAATCCGTACAAATTCAAATACGGAATAATCTTACAATTTTTTTCTTCTTTAATCTCCAAATGTACAACATCTGATCCCGTCAATAAGGCGCAGTGAATATCGTGGAATTGACAAAAATAGCCAATCCATGCATGCTGTTCCATTTGCCAACCTCTTTTGCCTCCCTCCACCAGATTTTGCATGGTCCCCCATTCGTCCGTTGGGGTCTCCGAATTGACCAAAGGCAACTTGCTTGTGAAATGATGCATCGCATTCCAACGCATTTGCAAACCGGGCACTATGCTCAATCCTCTAATGGCAGACCCGTGACAATAGGTATAAGTTACACAAGTGCCCAAGTCCACCACCAATATCTTGAATTGATCTGGAAAAAATTGCCTCGCTCCCAATACTGCAGCTACTCTGTCCACCCCAAGTGTATCGGGTTGATGATATTCTATATCCCAACCTTTTAATTGGTACACTTGGAATGCTATTGCTTGTTCACAAAACGATTGAGGCAAATGATTGCTGACTGACGAATAGACGATACGGGAAGGATTCCATTTCGAAACATATTCCTTCCATTGCGATGCAAAGGATTCATAATCCCAATGCTTTATTTCGATACACTCTTGCTGAGAAAACAAGGCCGATTTGATGGAGGTATTACCTGCATCAATTACCCAATCATATTGGACCTCACTATTGGCCATACAAAACGATAACTTGTCCCCTGGCTTCAATGGGGGCATCCGTTCCTTTTCGATATCGGATATAATAAACATAAGCCCCTTGTGGCACAGGCTCTCCCTTTAAGTCTGTTCCGTCCCAGCCTTCGTTGTAATCATGTCCCTCGTACAAAACATCACCCCATTTGCTGTACACATACATTTCAAAAAAATCTTGAGGTGCAAAAGAAATGATGGGCTTAAAAACATTGTTCACGCCGCCAATCATCATGGCATTGGGAATAAATATTTTTGGGGTTTGTAGCATTTCCACTGTATTGGAAAATGCTGTGAAGGCTGTATCAGGAAAATTTGCTGTTGGAAAAGCCACGGCTTCGATTCTATAAAAAAACAGACCGTCGCCCATGTACAAGGAATCCACGTTATCATAATGACCCAATTGCGACGGATTGAATTCCAGTATTTTTGTAAATGATCCGTTCTTACCTAACTTTCTGTAAACGTTATACTTTTCAATTCCATTGGTCCACACTTGATAGGGGGTCCATTGAATGGCGTTGATGTCTGAGTCATCGTAAACCAAAGCCTCCAGTAAAATATTCTTTCCAATGTTTGTAATTGCAGTCGTATCGCTACACTCATTGATAATGGCTACACGGAATTGATAAGAAAAATATTTGGGATTCATATTGGAAATGTTGAACACCACGGGTACAACATTGTTTTCCTTCGATGGCACATCGACGTTCATCCACTCCTCAAAAAAGTCATTGAAATACTGCAAGTAATAAAAATGCGGATCGGCTGTCAAACTGGTCTGAACAGTAATTTGAATTTCATTGTCCTCTGTAACAGAAACCGATGATAGATAATTCATCGCCGGTGGCGTGGGGTAATTGAGGGTAATGGACTGCACATTGCTAATAGCAAACTGACCCTCATTGCTCACGGCCATCACATAAAAGCTGTGATCCAAGCTAACATAATTGTTGAGATTGTGAATCCACGAGATATAATTGCTGGGCACAGTATCGACCGCAACAAAATTGCCTGCCGCTTCTGCGTGATAAAGCACATAAAAAGCGATTCCATTTTCCCAACCGGAATAAGGTGTCCACGTCAAGGTAATTTTATCCGTGCAAGGAGTTTGTACCAAAGGAGTAAGTAGAATGGAACAATTGCAAGTATTTCCTGTCGGACTTGTATTGGGGCTCGGAGGATTTCCGGTCAAACAACCATCAAAAGCAGATAAAAGATAACATCCGGTTTGGGTGGCACTATTCACTGTCATATCCGTATAGGATTGGACACTGGAAGCCACAGTATCCAGAACGGTTAAGCCTCCACCGCTGCATCGATACAAAATATATCCCTCAGTGTCCACAGAAGTACTGGGATTCCAGAAAACTTGGGGATGGCCTTGTGTAACACTCACTGAAGTCACCAATGGAATAGCAGGGGGTGTTTGGTCAAAGAATATTCCCGTTGCGATATTACTCACGTTTGCACAAACACCCTGATTGGCATACAACACAAAACTCAAGGGGTCTCCACAAGTGATTACCTCCAAGGAAGTATCATTGGCATAAAAGGGAATGGTCAGAATATTGCCCCAAGAATTGGTCCCATTGTCCCAAGCCATCGTATAATTTCCTACTGCCGTTCCGGTCCAATCCAAGTTGACATATCCCTGTGGATTGGTTGAGGACAATGCCGTTAAGAAAGTATTACAAAATGTCAAACCAGGATCTGCCATCATATTGCCCGCTGGAGAGGAATATTCAACCACGATGTAGTAGCAAATTTGGTCATTGTTGGCATTGTTTACACCATCAACAAAAAAAGCGTTGGCAAGATTCGTTTCTTGGCCTATTTCAACAAATGCACCACCACCCACCGACGCAAAAATGTGATAAGAAACAAACTCATTGTTGGGATCTTGCGGTGATGTCCATTGAATGGTGGTTGACCCCATTAAATCCACTTGGGAACAGTCAATATCAGGCGACATCACCTGAGCGACAGATGACAATCCCAACAAAAAACCCAATACGACCAAATAAAATTTCATTTTACAATTCCCCGCTCCATTTTCTTTTAATTTCTTGCATCTCCTTGATCGTCCTTTCCACTACATCTCTGGCTGAAATAATTTCATCCATGCGAGATGAGACTTGACCAATCTCCAACTCTCCCTCTATTAAATCTCCTTCAAACATGCCTCTTTTGGCTCTTCCCCTTCCCAATAACGTTTTAAGTTCATCAATTGTTGCATGAGACAAATAAGCTTCTTTGACTTGATCTGCAAACGGGTTATTAAGCAATCTGACTGGGGTAAGTTCCTTAAGTGTCAATTTTGTATCGCCCTCTTGAGCGTCAATTACCGATTGTTTAAAATGAAGATGGGCAGAACTTTCAAAGGTCGCAACAAATCTAGAACCCATTTGAACCCCTGACGCTCCCAATACCATGGCCGCTAACATGGATCGACCATCGGCAATACCGCCAGCCGCAACTACTGGAACCTGCACCGCATCTACCACTTGAGGAATCAAACACATCGTCGTGGTTTCTTCTCTTCCGTTGTGCCCCCCTGCTTCAAAGCCTTCTGCTATGATTGCATCACAACCCGCTTCCTCTGCCTTCTTGGCAAATTTTGCACTGGAAACAACGTGCATCAATACGCGCCCAGCTTCCTTAAAGGTTGGAGCATACAATTTTGGATTTCCCGCCGAGGTAATCACCACAGGAACCTCTTCTTCCAATATTATTTGAATATGCTCAGCAACTTGTGGATAAATCAACGGTAGATTCACTGCAAACGGTTTGTCCGTGGCGACTTTGCATTTTTTGATTTGATCTCGCAATATCTCAGGATACATCGACCCTGCTCCCAGGGTACCAAGACCCCCCGCATTGCTCACTGCAGAAGCCAACTCCCATCCTGAACACCAAATCATCCCCCCCTGGATAATGGGGTACTCTATTCCTAAAATCTCGGTGAGTTTTTTCACGGTTTAAAGGTAAGCCTGAAACGCGAATTGTTGAAAAATTGGACAAATCATTTTTTTCGTATATTCGTTACTTCAAAGAATACCATGAAAAAGCTTTTTATCCTATTCATTTTGTGCAGTTTGATTGTCGAAGATTCTTTTTCGCAATTCAGATATGACTATGGAGTGCGCCTTGGTGCAGCCAATTATTTGGGGGATATTGGCGGTAAGGGTTTGCCTCGTCGCGACTTTGTCGTGGATATGCACATGCCCTCTACTCGTTGGGCTGTCGGTGGTTTCATTAGAAAAAGAAAGAACAAAAGAATTGCCTACAGTGCAACTTTGGATTACTTGAGAATTCAAGATACCGATCAACTGTCAACATATTTTCCCAGAAGAGCAAGAAATCTTGAGTTTAAAAATGACATGTTGGAATTGAGTGGACGTCTGGAGTACACCCTATATTATGACAGTGACTTGAGTAACCAAGGTTATTTCAATCCCGACATGAAAATATATGTATTCAGTGGCGTTGCCGGTTTGTATACCAATCCCAAAGGCTATATCAATCAATACGCGGCAGATTATATCGGATCGGCTACTGGAAATCCCGCTGCAAACTATTATGACACTTGGATTTCTTTGCGTAAGTATAAAACAGAGGGACAGGACAATTCATACTCTCCATTCGCTGTATCTATTCCAATGGGTATTGGAATGTATTTCACCTATCAAAAGAAATGGCGTGTGGGTTGGGAATACAACTGGCGATTGACGTTTACTGATTATTTGGATGATATTTCAAAAGAATATCCAACCAAGGAACGCATTAGAGAAACCGCTGGAGAAATTGACGCTCCAATTGTTACTGGCTATGTTTTTCATTCCTATGATGAAGAATACATTGACAGTCCAATGAACGTTGAAAATATTCCCGCTGCTAATTTTTGGTACCAAAACAGCCCTCGTGGAAATCCTCTTAACAACGACAACTACATGACTTTCCAAGTCTATGTTTCGAAGGTGATTCGCTCCAAATCCAATTTCTACAAATCCAAATACAATTGGATGCGTGGTAGAAGCGGTGGTGGTGTGAAAAGAGCCAATGTACGATTCTAAGAATCGGGGCTTTTAGAAATCCATATTCAAAGACAAATAGAATACGCGTGGCAACACTTGGTTGTCGTCTATTCCCCATGCCCAATCGGCCCTCATGAAGTATCCCAATACTTTGGAACGAAGTCCAAATCCATAACCCATTATGATGGGCTCACGATTGCTACTTACTGTAACAGTCACTGGATTTTGAGTCACACTATTGGTATTGAAGGTACTCTCGTTGGAATAAGGCGTGCGTCCTGTCCAAGCTGATCCCACATCATAAAATCCAATCACTTGAAAGTGACGAATAAATTCACTCTTGATGGGTTGCTTAGCCAAGTAGCTGAATACAGGTACGCGAATTTCACTGTTGATAGCGGCAAATGAATTACCATTTCTGGCATTGATATAAAATCCGCGCATCGGGCCACAAAATGAAGCGAATTTATAATTCATATCTTGTGATATGACTGTCGATTGATCTACGCGTTGCACCAACCAATTGTCAACCCCTCCCAAATAATGAACTATTTTCTGGGTACCGAAAGAGGTGGCACCAGCCACTCGGAAAGCACCAATAATCGTTCGGTGGATCGGTATATAATACCTAAAATCTCCACCTAAAACTTGCATATCCGTCTTCTTGTCCCAAACGTTGAGCTGTTGGTATCGTTCATACCAAAATTTTCCACGCACTCCTTGCATCAGATTCAATCCCAAAGACCGCGTATTGTCCATCACGTACTCTGCCAACAAGCCCACGTGATGTTCATTCTGATTGGGAAAAGCCAAACTGGCAGGATCTACACTCAAATTAATGCTACGGTCCCAACGATAAACCGCCGTTGCTTTAAACGCTTGAAATTCATCCAACGGATATTTCCATTCGTGAGTAACATAATACGTTTCCTGACGATAAGCTTCATTCACACCACCCCATTTCTGAGATCTTCTCTGAACAGACCACTTTTTATCTATTCGGTCCTTGTTGTTTTCAAAGGCAATTCCAAAATCACTGTTTCGAATATCCATGGACAATCGAACAGCTCCTGTTAATCGGTAATCTTCCAATAAATCACTCAATGACACCTTGAACAATGCACTCATTCCTGGAAAAATACTGGTAGGCCCTGCATCAGCACTCTGGTAAAATTGACTGGCAAATGTGTTATCCAGTTTTGTCGTTGCAAAATCCGTAGTAAAATTCAATTCGTAATTGCTCCGTCTCCACTCCATGGGTTTTTTCTCTTTGGGCTTGGCTTCTGCCATTTCATCCAAAACCAATGTCTTTTTTTCTATCGTGTAAGATCTTCTTTCTTCTGCAAACAAATAATCCGAAATGACAATATCCCCGATCGTACTTTTTCTACCTACCCATTTTAAGGTATCTGAAGGCAACGCAATGGCCTCATGTTCTTGAGATGGGATAGTTTCTGATAACGACGGTGTATTTAATCCCTGTCTAATCAAAGCGGGATGTCCATAAAAGCCATGCTCCATGACCCAACTATTGTCTTGGTTTCTCCATTCACGGGCATTAGATAGGTAATTGATTTGAGCCAACTGCCTTACCTTGGGCTCCTTCCGATAGTGAATCGTGGTGTCAATTGAAGCAATGACAGAATCCCATCGTATTTGATAAAATAGTTGCCCCTCTTCTCGCTTTTCTACACACCCCATCTCTTCTTTTCCCCATTCAAAAGCAAAAGTCAATGGGTACACACTTTCATAAATTCTCTCTGGCTTGGAAGACAACGAGGAGGGCTCTATTTGATTTAATACATATTGCGTTCCCTTTTCTGTGGTTTCACGACTTAAGTAAATCACTTTTTTGTTGGGAAGATATACGGGTGAGTAATCATCCTCCTCTGTCTTGGTTAAAGCCTTGGGCGTATTACCCGTGGTTGGCATGATAAACACGTCGCTCTTTCCAGCGCTTACCCCAATGAACACAATTTGTTTTCCGTCTTGACTAAAACGAGGGCTCAGCATCTTATCTACAGCAAACACTTGCTTTTCAGACCAACTTCTTTCTTTTACATTCCATTGAGCGTATCTCAAAAAACCGCGCTTCTCATAAAATACCGCCAACATCTCGCCCCCCGGATGCCAAGCCACATGCGGGTATGTGTAATCATTAAGTCGATCTGATTTGGGCTGCTTTCTCAGAATACATTTCAATTGATCTTTCTCAACATCATAAACCCAAACCTTGAATTGGCCCCACTCATGGGTAACAAAAGCCCAATACTTTCCATCTGGAGAAAGAGCATAATCCCGGTACTTAAACTTTTTCTTTGACTTCAAAGACAATTCTCCCATTTTCCTTTGAACCTTTTTGTCTTTGGAGTAATCCGGCGGGAGGGTCAGGCGCTGAGCTCGTGTTCGATAATACTGATAAAATTCCTGAACCAATGCGTCCATTGATTTTCCAATAATCAATTCAAAACCCAAATCTATTCCTCGAGCAAATCGAGACATTTGGAGAATACTGGGAATAACATTGGTGCCGTATCGATCTGCTATAAAACTCCAAAATGCCGCGCCCCCAAGTCTCGCTGATTCACTTTTCCAAAAGTTGATCTGAATTTTTTTACGACGCAACTCTTGCAGCATAAATAGATCCAAAACCTCTTGCCTTTCACCGCCCAACCAGTAGGCCATTCCCTGAACAAACCAATCCGGGTAATTGGAAAAGGCCAACGCCTTAACCGCATCCTTCCATGAATTTCCTAATAAAACTTGAGATATTGAAATCTCAGCCAAGCCACGACGCAGTTGAGCCTGATAGGCCAAATGATCACCTTCAAAAAACACAAATAATTTATTTTGAATAATCTGAGAGGTCCCCATTATACCGTTGTTCTCATCCAACGTGGTTCCAATATTGCTTTGGCGCATGTCTGACTGACTCAAGTATGACATGATATATATGCGCTCTGAGGGTTGAAACCCAAAATAGGCAATCATCTCTGACATGATTGCATCTGCCTTTTGTGCCGTTTCCAAGGCCAGCTTTTCACCACCTTGATAAAAATATACATCCGTATACTTGCCAGAAAAATAAGACCATTCAAAGTCCCGGTATTGAACCCGATTCTTACCAAAGGTCAAATTGCTTCCTTGATAAAACTGCGACAAAACCGGTGATACTCCGCCTAAACAAAACAGAATAATCAAGAGGTAAAATTTTCGCATTATCATTGCCGCAATTTAACTCAATAACGGACAATCTATGGCTCCACAATCGATAAAAAGGGATAAATTAACGGTCTATGTGTGGCCCGTTGGACCTTTTCAAGAAAATTCCTACTTGGTGGTTAATGAAAACAACGTGGGGACCATCATTGACCCAGGTTTCAGTCAATCTTATGAGGAAAAATCATTTCAAGATTTTGTCGAAAACAACAATATACAATTGGATTACATACTCAATACTCACTGCCACATTGATCACATTTTGGGCAATGATTTTTGTGTCAAAAAATGGAACTTGCCTCTGTATTATCATGAATTGGAAGAAAGTAATATTGAACGATCCATACAGATGAGTGCGCTTTGGGGCATTGATTATACGCCATCACCAAGTGCAACCGCCCATATCGATGAAAACTCCAAAATCCTAATTGCTCAGGAATCCGTTGAAACATGGTATGTACCCGGTCACTGCAAAGGCCACCTGGCCTTTATTCATCACCCTAGCCACTCGGTATTCAGCGGTGACGTGCTCTTTAGAGAAAGCATAGGACGTATCGATTTACCGGGAGGAGATGCCGATGAAATCGAGGCCAGTATCAAAAATTTGTATACACTTCCAGATGATTACGTCATTTTCTCGGGACATGGTCCTTTGACAACCATAGGCCATGAGAAAAAACACAATCCCTTTGTCAGAGGTTAGGCTTTCTTCAAGGTAAACGCAAAGGTAGAACCGATGCCTTCGGTACTGCGAACACTAATTGTCTCCTGATGGGCTTCAATGATATGCTTGCATATCGCCAAACCCAACCCAGAACCTCCATCATTTCGGGAACGACTTTTATCCACGCGGTAGAATCTTTCGAAAATACGCGGCAAATGCTCTTTGGCAATGCCTATGCCGTTGTCTGCAACCTCGCACAGGACATGCTCTTCCATATCATAAAACCGAACTTTGACCTCGCCTTCAATGTGTCCGTAATGAATACCATTGGATATCAAATTGATCAACACTTGCTGAATACGGGCATAATCACCAATCACCATCAATTGCTTGGGAGATCCTTCTTTGATGTATACATTCATCTGTTTTGAAACCCCCAACTTCTCCACCGATTCCATGGCTGCTTGAACGCATTGAACCAAATCAAATTTGGCCAAATGGATAGGCAGACCTCCGCTCTCTAATTTGGATATTTGATCCAAATCTCCAATAAGCGCATTCAAACGATCCGCCTGCCGATTGGCTTTGGAGAGAAATAATCGAATTTGCTCTGGATCTGACAACTCGTCATCTAACAAGGTTTCAATGTATCCCTGAATTCCAAACAACGGTGTTTTTAATTCATGGGCCAAATTCCCAATAAACTCCTTCCTAAAAGAATCCGCATCACGCAGGGCCTTAACCTCATGTATTTTTTCATCCACCCATTCAGAAACCTCATCTTCGATGTCGTGCAAAACATCATCGGCCATCAGTAGTGGTGCACGTTTATCCGATTGGCTTTTGAAGGCATGGATGTTTTTATAAATGACCTTGATTTTGGCGTACAGAAAGTTCTCAATAAAAAAACCAATCAAATAATAACAGAAAATCGACAGAACCAAGATGCTCCCCAAAAGTGGAAGCCAAGATTGAACTTGAACAATTTTAAATGCTACCAGAGCCGAGACCAACATAAGCAATACCAGTACAATCCAAAAGGTTGTCCATAAAGCTACACCGTTGGGGGTCCTTGGTTTCATTAGGGTTCAAATTTATACCCTACGCCTTTAATTGTCTTAAAAAATTCATCCCCAATTTTTTCACGTAATTTTCTGATGTGGACATCGATGGTTCTATCTCCAACAATCACATCATTTCCCCAAACCGCATTTAAGATGAAATCCCGGGTAAACACTCTTCCAGGTGCAGAAACCAGCAAAGCCAAAAGCTCAAATTCCTTTTTGGGCAAGTGAAACACCTCTGATCCTCTGGTAACCACATAACGTTCTTTATCGATGATAATTCCGCCGGTATCCTGTACCTCCTGCGCTGCGCTTGAAGATCCATCCAGTCTTTTTAACCATGCCTTTACTTTGGAGATTAAAATTCTGGGCTTGATTGGTTTTGAAATATAATCGTCACCTCCAGCTTCAAAGCCCGCCATTTGACTGTAGTCTTCGCTGCGTGCAGTTAAAAAAGCGATGATGGTGGATTTGCCTTCTGGTAACTCTCTGATTTCTCTGCAAGCCTCCATTCCATCCATCTCTGGCATCATCACATCCATTAGAATCAAATGCGGGTTGAATGAAACAACTTTGCTTACGGCTTCCTTACCATTTTGAGCAGTCGCAATTTGAAAGCCCTCCTTCTCAAGATTGTATTGGAGCAAATCGACGATGTCTTGCTCATCATCCACTAACAGGATTCTGTATTGCATATTCTAATTTATGAAACAAAAGTAGTATTTGACGTGTTAATTTGAGGTTAAGTAGAGGTTAATGATTGTAGAAAAAAAACAAAGTACATTGCGACATGAATTGGAAAGGAAAAAAGGTTTGGATTATCGGCGCTAGTTCTGGAATTGGCCAAGGATTGGCTATCGCCTTCAATCAAATTGGAGCATTTGTCATTTTAAGTTCAAGAAATAGCGATAGATTACAACAAACACAAGCGCTTTTGGCAGCTCCTGAATCATCGGATATCATTCCGTTGGATCTATCCGCTTCCACCTCCATCCAAAATGGAATCGAAGTCTTTCAAGCCCGACATTCATCCATCGACTTATTGATTCACAGCGGCGGAATTAGCCAACGCGCCATTGCCGAAGAAACGTCCATTGCAACTACGAAGCAGATTTTTGAAAGTAACTTTTTTGGACAAATTCCCATTACGCTTTTTGCTGTCAAAATGATGAAGCAACAAGGATTTGGAAAAATTGTAGTCATAACCAGTTTTACCGGCAAATGGGGCTTCTATTTGCGCTCATCTTACGCCGCCTCCAAGCATGCATTGCACGGATATTATGAGAGCTTGCGAATGGAAGTAGAAGGACATGGAATACAAATTCAGTTGGTTACTCCCGGATTTATAGCTACGGATATTTCCAAAAATGCCATCGATGGCAATGGAAAATCAACGGGTGAAATGGACGAAAATCAGGCCAATGGGCTTTCTGTTGAAACCTGCTCAAAACAGATCATTCAAGGCATTGAAAAAGGGAGATGGGAATTTGGAGTAGGGGGAAAAGAAAAGTTAGGATTGTGGATCAACCGTCACTTTCCTCGCTTGTTCCAAAAAATTCTGCGCAAACAGAGCGCTCGATAATCAGTCTTTGATTCTACTAAAACGCAGCGCTTTGAGCATAAAATCAGGCAATGGTTTTAGCGGATCTCTTTTCTCGACATTCAAGTAAACGCCCCATTTCTCGATGATCGGGACTTTGTATACTTCTATCATCTCAATTAAAATCCCATCTGGATCGTCAATGTAAACACAATGAACCTTGGTATTTCCCATACTCAGAGCATCTTGCGAATCACAAGTAAAAGGAAATCCTTTTTCAGCTAACAACTGTCCCAATTGCTTCATGCCCTTGACATCCAATCCCAAATGAACAAAACCCAAATCTCCCCAGATTCTGCCTTTAAATATCTTCTTGGATTTGCGAGATAAAACCTGAATCAATTCAATATAATTGGTTCCCGTAACCTTGGCAAATCCTCCGCCCGTGGGTTTTGAAGGGCGCAACATGACTCTTCTAAACTCAGCATCACCGCCTGGAAAATTTGCCCATTCTTCAAAAGTCCCCGTTTGATCATACACCACCTCGTCAAATCCCAAAATATCGGCGTACAATTTCATGCTTGCTTCGATATCACTGACACCCATGGCACAGCCCATAACACCTCCAGAATGATGACCGTTGTTGGTATACCAGCGGTCGTCAGAGGTAAACTGAAAATAATTGCCGTCTGGATCCTGCAAATAAAAAGCTGGACGTCCATCCGGACGTTCGTGCACTTCATACACCTTTTCCACCAATCCCTGGGTTATTTCCTGGGAGTACTGAACATCTCTGGATTTGAAATGAATGTAATTGATTCCTATATCTCCCCACTCAAAAGCATTCAGGTTGTATTTGGGTTCAAACGAGGTGGGTTGAATCACCTCTATGGCACAACCCCCTTGGAGATTCAAAACCATGCTCGCTCTTTTGGTTATAACCTCTTGATGTGTGTATACCTGCATCAAGGGAGCAGGCTGCACCGAATCAAAAAAGGGTATATCGAGACCAAACAATTTTCTGTACAATGGTAAAAAACGATTCATATCACTCACAGCTAAACCAATGTGCTGCATTCCATTTACCCTGGACAAACTAGTTTTCATGTATTTCCCTCCACAATTTTCTCAATGACAATATTTCTTTTTCCTTATCAGCATTTTGCTTGGCCCAACGTTTCCAGCGCTTTACCTTTTCTCTTTTCTTATCCATTCTATCCAAAGAAATGGCAAACATCCCCAATGACATCAATAAAAGAATACCCCATACATGGGTATACCACATGATTTTCATTGGGATTAAATTCGATATTATTAACCACATCAATCCAATGTAAATAGGACTTAAAAAGGTATATGAAGCCAATCGAATTGAATTAAAAAACAATTCATCCTGAATATTTTTCTTGATGAATTTCTCAGTAATCGCGTAATGTGGGTAATAGAATAATTTTCCCAAATATCCTGGCAAAGCCTCTATTGTCCAGAGCAAATTCAGCTTCCAATTGGTGTCATTTCTGCTTAATTCCATTTCCTCAGCCGTAAGGCCAGCCGCGGAAAGTGATTGATCCAATGAATGAAGGACCGCCTTTTCTTCTGATGAAATTTCTGTATATCGATTACAAAACTGTCGGTAATGCTGCCATTGCGAAACAGTATCGCCCACGTGCGCGGCTTCTATCACCGGCGCCATTCTAATTAAATGATCGTAAGCATCATCGTCTCTAATGTCCACCATTAAACCCGACAAAGTTTCTTGGGTTGATTTAAGCAGAGCATTGATTGCACGGTTTTGATCCACCAGATAGTCGCTCCAAAAATCCTTCACCGCAATGGGTTTACCCATTTCAAGAATAACCCGGGGATGATAGGAATAAAAATCACTATAGTCCAGACCGATTGGAACAATTTTCAATTCCATTAACGACGGATCTCTTTCGATCGAAGAAAATGCCAATCGTGCAAAACCTTTTTTCAAAGGTGTCATCAATTGCTTTTTTCCACGATGAGAACCTTCAGGAAACATCGCAATCACTGCACCCTTGGACAATCGGGTGCGACAAACCGAAAATACAGACTCATTGCGTTCCATTTGGTCAGCCACCTTGTCCTTTTCACGGTATATAGGCAACATATTCAAACGATATAGAATCTTGGCTACCATTGGGTTTTTGAAAACGTCAGAACGTGCAAGCCAATGCAGTTGTCTTGGAATCACTTTACAAAACACCAAAGGATCCAACATGGCATTTTGGTGGTTACCCACCAACATAATAGGACCATCATTGGGAAAATTTTCTTTTCCTTTGATATAAAATCCATCAAAGAAATATTCCTCCCCTTTGCCCACCCAAGGATAAACCAATGAATAAGCAAAAGATGAATTTCCGGTTGGGTAGTTGGGGGATTTACGACTCATCACTTATCAAATTTTGATCCAATACATTTTGCATAGAAAGCATCTTTTTGTAAACACCATTGGCATTGGAGATTAGGGAATCGTGGTTGCCTTTTTCTACAATTTTTCCTTTTTCCAGAACTATGATCTGATCGCAATCCTTGATGGTAGACAATCGGTGAGCTATAACGATACTGGTTCTACCCTTCATCAATTTATTCAAAGCCTCCTGCACTTGCTTTTCACTTTGTGTATCCAACGCTGAAGTCGCTTCATCCAAAATCAATACTTTGGGATTTCTAATCATTGCTCTGGCGATGGCAATGCGCTGTCTTTGACCACCTGAAAGTTGAACCCCCCGCTCTCCAACAAGCGTATTCAAACCCTCAGGAAAATTGGATATAAACTCCAAAATATTGGCATCCTTCACCACTTGATTTAACTCTTCTTCTGTTGCATTGGGGTTCCCATATAGAATATTCTCTTGAATTGTTCCGCCAAACAATATAACCTCTTGCGGAACAAAAGCCATTTGGGTTCTGAGGTCTGTCTTGTCCCAATTTTCAGCCAAATCATCGCCCCAAAATATCTTTCCACTTATCGGTTCAAAAAATCTAAGAATCAAAGCTGCGATTGTAGACTTACCTGATCCGCTTTGACCAACGATCGCCAGTTTCTCACCTTCGTTGATTTCAAAATCAACCTCTCTTAACACCGGAACGTCAGGACGCGTGGGATAATGAAAAGAGACTCCCTTAAATTTCAAATAAGGAACAAATGAATCGGTTGTAGATACCGCCTTCTCAAACTTCACCCCTTCATCGGGAGAATCTATTAAGTCCATAATGGTTTCAATCACTCCAATCCCGCGTTGCAATGTTCCCAATTGAGCAGCCAATCCACCAATGGATCCCGCAACCAATCCAGTTAACATGATAAATTGGGGCAATACCTCAGTGGGCAATTCACCTTTCTGATTTAAATATGCACCCCAACCAATCACCAGACCCAACGCACCAAACAAAAAGATGATAATGAAAGTGCCAAACATCCCACGCCATATGGCCCCTTTCATACCATAGGCCTTAACATTCTCTACACTACTCCTAAACTTCTTCCACTCCATCCACTCGTTGGCATAAGACTTTACATTAACGATGCCCATTAAACTCTCATTGACAATGTTGCCGGCCTCCGCCACTTTGTCTTGGGTTTCTTTCCCCAATTTGCGTATAAACTTCCCAAAGATGACCATGATGACCATGATCACCGGCAAGGAGCACAACATCACCAAAGTCAATTCCCAAGAAAATGCAACCAAACACCCCACACCAAAAACAATAATCACCGTTTGGCGAATAAATTCTGCCAAAGTGATGGTCAATGTCTCTTGCACTGTGCTTACGTCAGACGAAATTCGTGTGACCAAATCTCCAACTTTGCTGTTGTGATAAAAGTCCATCGGTTGAGAAATCATTTTCTTGAAAGCCGCACTGCGCAATTCCAACATCGCATTCTCCGTAACATAGGCGAACAAGTACACCCGAATGAATGAGAAAAAACCCTGAATCAACAATAAAACAACCAGTGCGGTTAACACACCACGGGTAGAGGAGAAATCAACTGAACTTGAAAACAGGTGAATAAATTGAGCCGTCATTTGTCCCCCAGGCACAGTGGACATATTGCCAGGCGTCATCAACAATCCCAGCAGCGCCGTAATGGTAATGACCAATAATCCCGAAACAGACAACAAGATAATGCCGGCTGCAAAAGACATGGAATAGGGTTTGATGTACCTAAACACAGCCAATGAACGCTTCATTGAAGCCTTCGAAACTTTTTTCTTTTCCACGTTTATTATTCTGAATAAGCTTTCAACACTGCATCCAATCGATCTCTCATCTGAAAATAATAATTATCATCCCAGAGCACACCTTTTTCTTTCATGGAATACTTCCCTTTTCCAAAAGGTTTTGACTTTAAAAAATTTACTCCCATGTAATCGTGATCCTTGTACAATACCACATCCATGTTGATGGCAACTGTTTGCGCATTATCATCTCCAAACTCTGTCACATCCATATCGATCATTTTCGTCAAGTGCTTTGAATCCTTGAAAACAATCTGAATGCTGGGCGAATATGGAATTTTTTTAATCTTGTAAACGCCGGATGAACTTGCAGTATCCGAGGCAATCTTTTTGCCTTCGGCATAAATTTCAACCACGGCCTTATTCAACCCTTTGCCAAGCGTATCTGGATACTCCGCTGAAGTAACCTTGCCTGCCAAAGACAGAATTTTCTTGGACATATCCTTTTGCGCCAAGAGCGAAAAAGGCGCCAAGCCCAAAAGCAAAACAATTAGAATTCTTTGAATCATCTCTCAAATATAAGCAAAGAATTTAACAACTATTTGTATCAACATTAATTGTATCAACATATATTTGTGCCGTGAGATTAGAAGATGAAATCAAACAAAGCCACTTTAAGTCGGAACATCACAAATTGATGATCAATCTTCTATTTACCACCTCTTGGTTGCAGCGCATGCAATCTAGCTTTTTACGCCCACACGACATCACCATTGAGCAATACAATATTTTAAGAATATTACGTGGTGCCAAGGGTGAAAAGCTAAGTTTAAATGACGTAAGCAGTCGCATGATAGATCGCGCCAGTAACACCTCACGTTTGATAGACAAGCTGGTCAACAAAAAATGGGTCATCCGAAATATTTGCCCCAATGATAGAAGACAATCTGAATTGTTGATTACGGATAAAGGTTTAGAAATACTAAGTAATCTTCAAGGTCCCATTGACGAGATCATTGAACAATTCTCCTTTATATCAGTTAGTGATACGAAGAAGTTCAATCAAGTGTTGGATGAAATAAGAAACATTAATAACCCCTCATAACTATGAAAAAAATCATGATGATTGCCCTAGTGGCATTAAGTAGTGCAGCATTTGCACAAATCAAAGACGGTAAGTACATCGTTGACTACAAAAACTCCAAAGTAGATTGGAGAGGTGACAACCTAGTAGGTGGTGGCCATGACGGAAATGTAAAAGTTTCTAGCGGAAACGTTGTTGTTTCTAAAGGCAACATTACATCAGGTAAAGTAAAGATTAACATGAACGACATGACATGTACTGATCTTACAGATGCTGCAACCAACTCAAAGTTGATTAACCATTTGAAAGCTGAAGATTTCTTCAATACAGCCAAATTCCCAGATGCATCTTTTGAAATTACCGGTAGCACTCCAAAGGCCGACAAAAGCGGAAACACACATGTTGTTAAAGGAAAAATGACGATCAAAGCAACTACTTTGGACATGGAGTTTCCAGTTAAAGTTGATGTTCGCGATGGCAACATGCATGTAACAGGTGATGTGTTGGTTGACCGTTCAAAGTTTGACGTGAAGTACCCAAGCGTTGGTGACTATGCAGTAAAAAATGAATTGAAATTGAAATTGGATATCAAAGCAAAAATCTAATTGATCTTTTAAAAAAAGAAGGGGACTTAGGTCCCCTTTTTTATTTTCTGATTGTCCTTGGATTCGGGTAAGAAATATCTCAGATCTAAAGTCAAGTATGTACCATTGAGAAGGAACCGCGTATCATTTCCACTGCCATTGGAGGATACCCTTAAATTGGACAAAGCAATTTCGCTCAAAGGTCGATGATAAGAAGCCCCAACATAAAAGTAACCCGACTTTGGCGTTCGATATTCGAATCCCAAATTGGCTAGAACACTGGGCATCATCCAGTTGTTTCGATAAGTCTTCACTTCGTAATCTATAAAGGTAGTGTCCACGACCACACTCCCAAATTTCTCCAAATTACTCGGGTAAAAATTCAATGACATTCCACCGCTACCATTCATAAACCATTGTTTTCCCAATTGGACATAAATCAAAGCCTGAATAGGAATCTCATACCCCACCAAACGATAAGACATCTGCTCTGAAAAGCCAAAGCGAACCGATTGAAAACTCACTTTGTAATTTCTTTGCACCATCGAAATTCCTGTCTCCAGCGACCACATATTGTTTAGTCCGCGTCTAATTACAACACCAGAATTCCAGCCCAAACGATTCTCCAGTAAAGCATCGGTATGATCTGTCAGTTGTCGAACGGGACCCGTTCCAAAAAACTGACTGGGCACCATGGGCTTTAACTGGATACCCAAGGTGGTTACTCCCTTTTGCGCAAATAAATTATTTGCACTTAAAAACAATACAATTAAAGAAAATATTTTATTATTCATTGTCCCAATTCCATTGGGTTACATATTCCAGTGGCTTTCGATGACTTTTAAAATCTTGATGTGCCGGATAACCCACATAAAAAATACCGAGGCACTGTGTATGCTCATCGATGCCGATAAAAGATCTAAAAATATCTTTTTTAATCACCCCTGGCGTAGCCCAAAAGCCAGCCAATCCATAAGCCACCGCTGTTAAATGTAGATTTTGAACAGCAGCACCCATGGCCGCTATCTCTTCCCATTCAGGGACCTTGGCTGCTGGGTCTCTGTGCATACACAACACAATGGCTACAGACGCCTTGGACATCCGCATTTGCATTCTTTCCAGAACTGAAGTATTGATATCCAAAGGATCCACACCATCCGTCATGGCCTTCACCATGGCCTCCTTTAAATCCTCTTTTTTTGAATTGGCATATACAGCAAAACGCCAAGGTTGCGTCATTCCATGTGTAGGCGCCCACGTGGCATTGGATAGAAGCAACTCGATTTGCTCTTGATGCACCTTTCTATCTGAAAAATGCTCAGGCGCCACTGATCTTCTTGAACGGATTAATTCCGTTATTTCACTCAAATTGTACTGCATAATTAATGGTCAAAACTACGTTTAAAACAGGAAACACCTACATTTGAGATGTCAAATTATGGAAAAGTACATTGTCATCACTGGGGCAGGATCAGGAATGGGTCAAGCTACCGCAATTCTCATGTCGGAAAACCCTGAATTTCGAATCATTTGCATTGGACGTCAGGCCCAAAAATTGGAAGAAACCAAAGCCCGCATGCATCAACCTGAAAAACATTTTTTCTGGTCGATGGATATCACCCAAGATGAGGCATGGAAACAACATTTTACAGAATCCAAAATCCCGCACATTTACGCGGTATTTGCCAATGCCGGTGTTGGTGGAAGCAATCAATACGGAGGAGATGATCGATGGGAAGAGATATTGCACATCAATTTAACAGGCACCTATGTTACCGCAAACAACACACTTCCCTTTTTAGAAAAAGATCCACGTTCACACAAGCACATTGTGATTACCTCATCATGCTTGGCTCGATTTGGAGTACCCGGATACAGCGCATATTGCACAGCAAAGACGGGTCTACTGGGTTTGACTCGATCCTTGGCAGTAGAATGGGCCAGTAAAGGAATTTTAATCAATGCCATTTGTCCAGGATGGGTAGAGACCGACATGGCCATCACCAGTGTAAAAAGGTTAAGTACATTCACCGGAAATACATTGGAGGAAGAATTAAAAATTCAAAAATCTTTGGTCCCATTGAATCGATTCTCTGAACCCACCGAGATAGCACATTTTGTATCCTACCTTATTTCCGAAAATCAAAAATCAATCACGGGACAAGCCTTGGACTTTAATAACGGATCATATATGTCATGAGAAAAATAATCACCTTCGGATTTTCATTGATTAGCCTATTGGGATTGGCACAAAACCAAGACAGCTTGATGATAGCCAAAATTTATCGAGAAGTATTACTCAATGGAACATGCTATGGGGAGTTACATGATTTGTGTAAGAACATCGGCCACCGCGTGGCTGGGTCTGAATCCGCTGATCAAGCCATATTATGGGGCAAGCGTCGGTTGGAAGCCATGGGCGCCGATACCACTTATTTGATGCCCGTCAGTGTCCCCAAATGGTCGAGAGGAAAGAGTGAGGAAGGAACCGTTATCATACATAAAAAGAAAACCAAAATCCCAGTGGCTGCCCTTGGAGGATCCGTAGCCGGCAATGTAACTGCAGAGATTGTAATGGTGAAAAGTATTCAAGAATTGGAGCAACTCAGTCCTGAAAAAATCAAAGGAAAAATTGTCTTTATCAACAAACCGCTGGATGCTGCATTGATCAACACAGGAGCTGCTTATGGAGGCGGTGGAGACATGCGAAGAATAGGTCCTAAAATTGCCGCGGAGAAAGGCGCCGTTGGATGCTTAACACGTTCTTTAACCCTTGCAGATGATCAATTCCCGCACACAGGAGCCATGGATCCTACCACCATACCAGCCGCAGCACTCAGTGCTTATCACAGCTCTTGGCTAAGTGACATGATTCAATCCAATAATCCTGTTGTATTTCACTTGGATTTAAAATGCACCAATGGTGGAAGGGTTACCCAATACAATGTCATTGGAGAAATCAAAGGGAATGAATATCCTGAAGAAATTATCACCATCGGAGGGCATTTGGATTCCTGGGATATTGGAGAAGGAGCGCACGATGATGGGACCGGTTGTGTTCAAAGTATGGAAGTCTTGCGCACATTGAAGGCCATGAATTATAAACCCAAAAGAACAATACGGGTTGTTTTATTTATCAATGAAGAGTTTGGCAATGACGGTGGAATAACCTACGCCAAAACAACCAAAGAAAAAGGAGATCAGCATTTGGCGGCCATAGAAAGTGACGGCGGCGGATTTACACCCCGAGGATTCAGCACGCAGTCTCCTGATGATCGTTACAATCAATGGATGTCTTGGACTCCCTTGTGGGAGCCCTATCAATTGCACAGCTTTAAAAGAGGATGGAGCGGGGTTGATATTGCACCACTCAAAGATGATCAGGTTGCACTTTTTGCACTCAATGTCGACAACCAACGGTATTTTGATTATCACCACACTCAAAACGACATATTTGAGAATGTAAATAAACGGGAACTTCAGTTGGGGGCTGCTTCCATGGCGAGTCTGGTCTACATGATCGACCAACATTTCAGTCCCATTCCGTAGTTATTTCCACATTTGTGCGTGCCAAGAATCACCTAACTTTTTAATCAATTGGTTGAATTGATTGTAATCAGCTATTGTTGTATCCAAAATCAAAGTATCGTCATTAATTTCATTGGCCTTTCTCATGGCCCAAAACTGATGAATTTTGGCTTGTTGCCATTGACCGTCCTTTTGATAATACACCCACATACGATCCATTAAATCCAACTGAAAATCCTGCATCAATTGACGAATAAACCCAACACTTTTGTCAATACTACATCCGGAAATCGGTTCAAAATCATTCCATCCCAAAACCACAATCATGCGGTCTTCTATCAGCCAAACATCTCCTTGATTTGACTTACCATGTGTATTCCAACTGGGTAAGAAATCGGCTCTCAAACGCTCAAAACCTTGAATCTCTTCTTCGGTTAGTACCCGAGGAATATTATAAAACCACAAACGTGCGGATGGCGATATTTGATTTTGGGTAGCATTAATTTTCATATTTTCTCCTCCATTGATCGATTAAAACAAGCACAAAGAAAGAAGGCGATTGCAATATCATCCAAACCTTTCTCCCAATATTCTGAAAAATAAGATCATCTGTGGCCTTTGACAAGGCGTACATCAACAAAACCAAGACAATCAGAGCCAGGTAATAGAGGACAATCCAATTTCTTTTCACCTCCACAGATTGGAAACAAAAGGGCAACATCCACCATTCCAACAGCGCAAATGACAGGGTGAAAACAATGGGAATAATCCATTTGGACATGGTCCAAAAAGATCGATCCTGCTCATAGAACCAATTCCAATCCGAATGGGAATATATCATGGCATAGGGAGCGGTATCCGCTTGAAATTTTTTAATCTCCAATTTCTTTTCAAGCGTAAGATGATCAAATTCCTGAAACCGGTCGCGCATCATCAATTGGTAATTGATGTTGACCTTGCACCATTCATTGGTCCAAACCATAACCAATGCAAAAACAATGAAAACGATAAAATATCTGTTCATTGCTTCCCAACAAATTGAAACTTTCTCAACCACAAATACCACAATGCTACAACGGCGCTGTATACAAGAACCGTAAAAGTATAATCATGATTGAAGGCCAAGCTTTGGGGAAAATGATGCTCGATTATCGCCAAAGAGATAATTCGCAAAACATTAAAAACCTCTATTACCAGTGATCCCAAGACCATGTATACTCCCTTGCGCTTCCAACCTCCCGGAAGATAAAACAGGACCGCAGAGAAAACCCAAATCAATGCAAAGCCATCACAATTGGAGGAAATCCAAACCCCATTTGATCCTTGGATATGGATGGTATTGTGCCAATCCGATTGATGTGGCAAAAGCACATAACCCAACCATTGAAGGACAGGTTCAGAACAAGAAACCAAGAGGTGAATCAGGGATTCGTCAAAAGAAGTTTTGGGTAAAATCCATAAATCGTAGATAAGCAAGCCTACCGCGTAGGTTGCTACAACCAGGGCAATGAATTTGAAAGTCGATCTCGACCTCATTTACTATTGCTGCCCTTTTCTGTCTCGCCATGCCTTGGCACCGCCGATCGCTAGCCCTGTGGCCAGTAACAAGGTCACCCCACCATCCAATGGGATAGGGCAAGGTCCAAATCCCCCTCCGCAAGGTACACCACCGCCTCCAGGATCTGGAAGCTGGGCCCACATCGCCACTTGAGCCAAAATCATGAGGCATGTCAAAAGCCCTGAAAAAAGAATCTTTTTTAGCATAGAAAACAAAAATAGAATAAATACTTCTATTGTTCGAAAACTAACGAAATAATTCTACTTTGCTTTTCCCCAAAACGATATATTTGCACATAGGGACATTGGATTCTGCAAATGAGTAATACAGGAAAATCTGGAGCAATCGATACTGAGGATTTAATCCCTATCCTGAAATTTGTAAGCAAAAACTGGATACTGGTTCCCATCTTCTGCAGTATCGCCTTTGTGATGGCCTATTTCCAGAGTCACAAGCTTCCTGATATTTACGGCGCCTCAGCAGAGATTTTGTTAAAATCCAACGATTCTTACAATTACCAAAGCAAAATTTATTCAAGCGTTGGATATTACTCCGTTCTTCAAGACATCAATAACCAAAAAAGAGCCATCAAATCCAAAGACTTGATTGGTCGGGTTATTGACAAATTGGATTTTAACGTCAGCTATTTCATTGTCGGCCGTATCCGAACTGCTCAAGTATCCAACTTTGGATCACTCATCGTGGATTGCCCATGGGAAAAACTGAGCGCACGATTGTACAATATACCCATTTTTATCAAAGTAATTGATCGGGAAAAATATCAAATCTCCTATGAGTATCACGGAGTAAAATTCTTTAAGGAAGTAAAATTTGGAGAAGAATACAAGGATACCCGGATGCAATTGAAGATTACCATTGCCAATGGAATATTCCCAGAGGAGTTTGAAACCATCATGGAGCAGACCTACAAATTCATTGTTCTTTCTAGGGATCAATTGGTGAATCGGTATGCTTCGATGGTGCAAGTGAGTAACAATTCCAACTCCAGCATTTTAACTTTATCCATCAACGATGGATTGCCAGAATTATGTCAACAGTTTTTGGATACTCTAACACAAGAGTATATTCAGTACACCATAAAAAGTCAATTGGATGTCAACACCAATACTTTGATGTACATCGACAAACAATTGAAAGAGCTGACCACCATAACGGATTCTTTAACGTACATTCTAAACAGTATTTCTCCTGAGAACAATGACATTGAGTTAACTGAAACCCAAGAAGAGGTAATCAATCAATTGAAAGAAGTTGAAAAGCAATTGTATGAGGTAGAAAATAAAAGCAAAGCGATTGCTAAACTAGAACAGTACTTTCAAAACGTAAACAACTCGGATTACGCTACCAAAATTTATCCGTTTGAGTATTCTGACACATACCTGTCTGACCACATATCCAAATTACTGGAGTTAAAGCAGCGTCGAGCCAATTTACTTTTTGACTTCAAACAAGCCGATTCAAGAATTGGTAGAATAGACAATGAAATCAATAGTTTGATTGAAACAATTAAAAACTATATCTCCCATAGCAAAGGACAAATTGATCAGCGACTAAAGAGTATCTACCAAGAAAAAGCCGATTTAGAAGGTGAATTGAAAGGCATCCCAAAAGACAAAAAAGAGATTTTAAATATTGAGCGGAAAATCGCGGTTAATGAATCACTTTACAATTTCCTTTTGGAGAAACGCGCCAATACTGTCATAGCCAAGGCTGGTATTGTGCCTGAAACCACGGTTTTGGAAAAGGCACGTTCCATTGGAATCGTAGGTCCAAACAGAAAAAAATACACCTATGTTGCCTTGGGTATCGGTTTCGTTTTGGCCATTGTAGTTGGTTTCATCAGAACCCTTTTCTTTGAGCGAATTGAAAATACCAAAGAGTTAAAATCGATTTCAAAAATTCCCATCATCGGTGGAGTTCCCTTTTATGCTGAAGCGGATGACAATCCCATATCCATCGTTTCAGCACCCCGGAGTAACATCAGTGAATCCTTCCGATCGATCAGAACCAATTTGCAATATTTGTTGCCCAAGGACGACAAGAAAATCATGCTGGTTTCTTCCTTGCATCCAGGAGAAGGAAAGACATTTGTTTCTGTCAACCTTGCGTCCACCTTTGCCAAAGCGGGCAAGCGTGTCATTCTATTGGACTTTGACATGCACAAACCCAAGATTCACAAGGTATTTAAAAGACAAAACATCTCTGGAATTTCTTCTTTCCTCGTAAATCAAAAAGATTGGAGAGAAAGTGTTATTCACTCGGAAATTCAAAACTTGGATATTATTTTGGCTGGACCTGTTCCTCCCAACGCATCAGAATTGGTTCTATCCAGTAAAGTGGATGATTTGATTGCTGAACTTAAAGACAATTATGACTTTATCATCATCGATACTCCTCCATTGGCCTTGATCAGTGATTCATTGGTATTAATGAATAAAGTTCAGTTGGGATTGTTTGTAATGAACACCCAAAAAGCCACCAAGCAAGGGGTTAGATTCTTGGAAGACACCTTGGAACAAAACGAAATTTCTCACGTCACATTGCTGCTGAACAATATCAAGCAAAACAGATGGCGTTACTACTATTCTAAATATGCATACAAATACGGATATGGGTATGTATATGGTTACGGATATGGATATGGTGACGGATATCGATATGGGTATGGAGAATACAGTGAGAACGCGGAAAAAGCCAGGAAAAAAAGCAACGACTAAATTGTAATATATGATCAATAGAAAAGAATTCAGAAAATTCGCGATGAGCAATCGCGGGATTACAGGAACCACATTTGATGATGTCATTTCTCACATGTATGGTCCAGAGATGATGACCAGAACGGTCATTGAAGAAAGAAATATGCCATTCCGTGAGGTTGATGTTTTTTCTCGATTAATGGCTGACCGCATCATTTTCTTGGGAACAGAGATTGACGATTACATCGCGAATATCATTCAAGCGCAATTGTTGTTTTTAGAAAACACCGATTCCAAGAAAGACATTCAAATTTATATCAACTCACCCGGTGGTAGTGTATATGCAGGTTTGGGAATATATGACACCATGCAATACATCAATCCCGATGTAGCAACCATCTGTACTGGGATGGCAGCCTCAATGGGTGCCGTACTTTTGTGCGCGGGTCATGCCGGTAAACGCACCGGATTAAAACACTCTCGCGTTATGATACACCAGCCTTTGGGTGGGGCAAGAGGTCAAGCTTCAGATATTGAAATCACAGCCCGTGAAATTCAAAAATTGAAGAAGGAATTATATGAAATCATTGCCTCTCATAGCGGAAAATCCTATGATCAAGTGTGGGCAGATAGTGATCGTGATTATTGGATGATCGCTTCGGAAGCCAAAGAATATGGCATGATTGACGAAGTTTTAGAAAGAAAAAGATAATCTACTTTGATGGTTTAAGAAATGCCGCCTTGCGCGGCATTTTTTTCCTCTGCTTATGGCTGTATTCGCCGATATCATACTTCCGCTTAATTTGCCCAGGCCACTCACCTACAGTGTACCTGAGCATATGGATGCCTATCTGCAGCCGGGTATGCGCGTGGTGGTTCCACTGGGAGCATCCAAAAAATATCCCGGTATTATCATACGATTGCACCAAGATGCCCCGTCTCAATATGAGCCCAAGGCCATTGAATCTCTGATTGATGAATACCCCATTGTAACTGAAAAGCAAATCAGATTTTGGTTCTGGGTATCTGAATATTATCTCTGCTCTGTTGGTGAAGTAATGACCACAGCCCTGCCACCGGGGTTAAAGTTTGATGAAGAGACCACCTATCTCATACATGAGGCCACTGATCCATCATCCTCTATTTTTAAACCCCTCGAAAAAAAGATACTCGAATTTCTTGCAGCCAATGGAGCCCACAATTGGGAACAGCTCGTTCGACACATCAAGGATACCGATGCTCCTAAAGCATTACGGAGATTAATTGACTTAAAGGCAGTCGTCGCACAACAAGAAGTAAAACAGCGTTATAAACCCAAGACCATTGATGTTGTCCTATGGGACCAATTTCCTGAAAACGAAAACGAGCAAAAAGAGATATTTCTACAGCTCGAAAAAAAGGCAAAAAAGCAACATGATCTGTTGCTATACTTTCTACTCAAATGTCCCGATAGCAGCGCTACCCCAATAAACAAAAAAGAATTACTCACACAAAGTAATTCTTCATTGGCCATACTCAACGCATTGGTTGAGAAAGGATGGTTAAAAATGGAGAAGAAAAATATTGATCGATTACAAGAAAGTCTGCTTCCTCCCATTCTACTACCTCAATTGTCTAATGACCAGGAAAGAGCCAAAAAAGAGATCGAGAAAATTTGGGAAGAGAAATCAACTGTATTGCTTCATGGTGTCACCGGCAGTGGGAAGACCGCAGTGTACGCTCGAATCATAGAGGAGAAAATTGCCCAAGGGCAACAAGTCCTTTTCTTACTACCTGAAATAGCACTAACAACCCAAATTGTCATTCGTTTAAAACAATATTTTGGAGTTCGTGCTGGCGTATATCACAGCGGACATTCTGGTAACGAAAGAACAGAAACCTGGAGCAAGGTCATCAGTCATGTGCCCGGCGAAAATGACATTAT
The DNA here is from genome assembly GCA_937974555.1 of uncultured Flavobacteriales bacterium. GTDB lineage: Bacteria > Bacteroidota > Bacteroidia > Flavobacteriales_D > Sanyastnellaceae > CAMCTV01. The sequence continues at coordinate 40,036 of CALJKR010000067.1, forward strand.
CATTGGTGCCCGAAGCGCGCTATTTCTTCCATTTGAAAGATTGGGTTTGATTATCGTTGATGAGGAGCACGATAGCAGTTATAAGCAACAAGATCCAGCACCGCGATATAATGGTCGGGATGCGGCCATTGTTTTGGCATCACTGCATCGATGCCCCGTGTTGCTGGGCAGCGCAACACCCTCATTGGAAAGTTATCGAAATACAGAGACCGGAAGATATGGTTTGGTAGAATTGAATCAAAGATTTGGAAACGCTCAAATGCCAGAAATAGCGCTTATCGATCTTTTGGCAGAGCGAAAAATACAAAAGGTTCAAGGGTCGCTCAGTGAGTCGCTTATTCACTGTATTGAAAAAACATTGGAGCAAAAAAAACAAGTTATTCTCTTTCAGAATAGACGGGGTTATACTCCACAATGGCAATGTCAAACATGCGGATGGATGGCCAAGTGCACCCGTTGTGATGTGAGCATGACGTATCACAAAATGGATCACAACCTAGAGTGTCACTATTGCGGATACAAAACACTCCCTCCTAAAAGTTGTACCGTATGCCACTCGCATGATGTGAAAATGCTCGGTGCAGGAACAGAAAAAATTGAAGAAGAAATTGCAGAATTCTTTCCCAAAGCAACCATTCAAAGAATGGATGCGGATACCACGCGAAATAAAAATAGCCAAGCCGATATTGTCGAAAGAGTCCAAAGTGGAGAGGTCGATATTTTGGTTGGAACGCAAATGGTGACCAAAGGATTGGATTTTGCGAACGTTGCCCTTGTTGGTGTAATTCATGCAGATCGTCTGCTTGCTTTTCCCGATTTTAGAGCATTAGAGAGAAGTTTTCAAATCCTGGTACAGGTAGCGGGAAGGTCAGGAAGAGGAGAGGATTTGGGTCAAGTCTTGATTCAAACCACCCAACCACAGCATTGGCTTTATCCGTTGATCAAAGAAAACAAATACAAGGATTTTTATAAAAAAGAAATTCAAGAGAGATTTCAATTTGGGTACCCCCCGTTTGTAAGAATGGTTCGTCTGGTTCTAAAAAACAAAAACGAGCAAGAAGTTGAAATGACTGCGCAATACCTTGTGGAACAACTGAGAGGGAAGCTCAAAGAGGGAATATTAGGACCAGAAAAACCATTCATTGCTCGAATCAACTTATACTATTTACGCGTGATTCATATCAAAATAGGACTTGGCAAGCAAATGACCGAGAGCAAAGAAATCATTTACAAACAGGTTCAGAATTTAAAAGCGATTCCTCCTTACAATAAAACCAGAATCAACATTGATGTTGACCCTCAATAAGCTTGGGCTGTTGTATCTTAGCCAAGCTAATTTTTTTTATGAAAAACGTACATTGCTCTTTCTGTGGAAGAAAAGAAGAAGAAGTCAAAATGCTCATCGCAGGACTTCATGGTCATATATGCAGTGATTGCGCCACACAGGCCCATCGCATCATAGCTGAAGAGGTGAAAGAAGAGAAAAATGAAAAGCCTGTCGCTTTCAAAAATTACAAACCCCTGGAAATTAAAAAACATCTTGACGAATATATCATTGGTCAAGAAGAGGCAAAAAAAGTACTCAGTGTTGCTGTTTACAATCACTACAAAAGATTATCTCAAAAAACAACCACATCTAAAAAAGACGAAGTGGAAATTGAGAAATCCAATGTCATTTTGGTCGGTGAAACAGGAACTGGAAAAACACTATTGGCCAAAACCATTGCCAAAGTTTTGAATGTTCCTTTTGCCATTGCCGATGCCACAGTTCTAACTGAGGCCGGTTATGTGGGTGAAGATGTAGAAAGTATCCTTTCCAAGTTATTGCAAAATGCAGATTTCGATGTAACCCGAGCAGAACGAGGCATTGTATTCATTGATGAAATCGATAAAATTGCGCGTAAAAGTGATAACCCAAGTATTACCCGCGACGTCAGTGGCGAAGGGGTTCAGCAAGGGCTTCTAAAACTATTGGAAGGAAGCGTAGTTGGTGTACCACCACAAGGAGGGCGCAAACATCCTGAGCAGAAATTGATTCAAATCGACACCAAAAACATCCTATTTATTTGTGGAGGTGCTTTTGATGGAATGGATAAAATGATTGCTCGTCGAATCAACACATCTGCTATAGGTTTCTCCTCTAAAATAGACACCAAGGATGAACAATCTCTGTTGAAATACATCAGTCCATTGGATCTTAAAACCTTTGGTTTGATTCCTGAACTGATTGGTAGATTCCCGGTTCTCAGCTTTTTAAATCCTTTGGATGAATCTGCGCTTCGTAGAATTCTAACTGAACCCAAGAATGCCTTGATCAAGCAATATGTCAAACTTTTTGATATGGATGGAATTAAAATTTCATTCGATAAAAAGGCGATTGATTTTATCGTTCAAAAAGCCATGGAATTCAAGTTGGGGGCGCGTGGTCTTCGCTCAATATGCGAAGCCATTATGACGGATTTGATGTTTGAACTACCCTCGTCTTCAAGTGAAGAAAAGGAGTTTAAAATCACAGCTGAATATGCACAGAAACAATTCAATCATTCAGCACTCTCCGAATTCTGATACAAAACATGAATATTTAAAATCCTGATTCTTCAGGATTTTTTTTTGCCTTATTACCAATAAAAAAGCCCCGTCAGTAATGACGGGGCTTTTACTATTGTTGTGTATGCAATTACTTGCTCACAACCATTCTCATGGTTTTCATCTCACCGTTTTGGATCA
>CALJKR010000068.1 GCA_937974555.1 uncultured Flavobacteriales bacterium
TTAGAAATTATCCAAGTCCACAGGACGCATTACTCCAAACCATTTCAACACTTTCTCTCCTGCACCGGGCACATTCACATGGATGATGTATGTACCTGAGGCGATTGGAATGTTCTTGCTGTTTTTCAAATCCCAATCCAAGCTGGTCAATGGATCTGCCTTCTTGAATTGACGGATCAACGTTCCATTCATGTCATAAATCGTCACGGTACATTCCTCAGGCAAATTGGTAATCTTTACACGATTGTCCAACTTACTGGTTTCATACAAGCTGAATGCATAGTATGGATTGGGTACCACGTTGATCATGCCCAAAGCATCGGTCAAGGCGTCGTTGTTGTTCAACACTGGGGCAATGCCCTTGGTGCTGAAGCGATACAATGGTCTCCATGCATTGATGGCTTCTGATGCATCATTCACATCTCCGCTGTTGTAACGGAATTTGTCATACTCCTTGGCCACGCGCAAACGCACACGCAAGTCGTTCGGGATTAATCCGTCCTCAACGCTCTTCATGCTATAACCAGGGGCCAAAGCGGCTGATCCTACCCATGTACATGCACGGAACAATTTCTTCCAGTTGCTTGAACTCAAGCTGGTGTTGCTCAACTGATCGTACATGAACTGGCCATTGTCATAAGCAGGTACCACACTCGTGCTATTGTCTTCAAAAGCAAAGTTCTTGAACACATAAATCCAGTGTTGCCCTGCAGCCACTTGACCAAATCCTTGGGGGGAAATCAAGTTAGCGGTTGGATTCCACAACATGTCGTTTCCATTCTCTCCCACCAACCATGAATCTTCTCCAAAGGCCAAGTTCAAACGCTCGCCGGTACCCAAGTCTACTGCGTAGCCTGGGAACCATCCCATGCCCCAAGGTTGCAAGCCATTGAGGTCTCCCTCGGCGGCATTGTATCCCGCTTCTCCGGCTACCTTACCATTCTTATCTACGGACAAGTGGTGGCGCATCTTCATCTTGCTCGGTGTTCCATTGCTCACGCCATCTACATCTTCTGCCAATCCGTTGGCGTTCATTTCAAATACCGGTACGCGTGTCCATTTGCTCTTGTCCTTGGTGAATACGATATCCACGTTGTTCAATCCGCGAATGCTGCTGCGGCGCTCTGAATCGATGGTGTTGTTGTCTCCTTTGACATCATTGATGGTGGGTGCAACGTTGTTCACGGTCTCACCAGGTGTTGCTGGATCACCATCCACATCAAAGTTCAATACAGAATAAGCAGCCAAGCAATATGGACCCCATGTTCCACCCACTACACCTTCGTAAGCCTCAGAGGCATCAGTGAATGGTTCTGTTCCACTTCCTTGCTCAAAATCGTCATACAATTGCTCAAACAAAGCAGTTGCATCTGTTCCTTCTGTTTTCACCGCACCGGCACGAATCCAGTTGCCTTCAAAGAATCCTTCTGCGTCCGGAATACCTGCAAACCAAGGCTTGGTAGGATCTTCAAACTCCATGGTTCCTGATAAGAACTCCGTATAATGTTTCACTGGCGTGCCATCAATCAAGTATTGGTATTGGCTCCAATTGATGGACAAACCGTAATCCAACAAGATATCTTCACTGCCCACTTTGAAGCTGTGAACAGAAGTCATGGTATCTCCGCTGGTCAAGTTAATCAACTGCCAGTACATGCTGTCTGCTGCCAACTCTCCGGCTGAGGTTGACTCCAATGACAACTCAAAGTCAGCCGCTGGCAATGCCAATGGATCCACTACTTTCACATCTACTGGTCCCATTCCAGGCAAGTAAGTACACTCGCTTACGCGGATGTTGTTCAAAATCTCCGCTTCCGTGGTGGGATCCAAGGTCATTTCACCCAAACCGTTACCGCGACCCTCAATTCGAGTCAAGGCTACACCGTCTCCGTATTGGGCGTTCAAAATAGCACCACCAAAAGCAGGTTGGTTGTTGTGGGGAATCGC
>CALJKR010000069.1 GCA_937974555.1 uncultured Flavobacteriales bacterium
TTTGCAAAGTATACACCTTGGCCGAAGCCGACATGTTCACTGGGAAAATGGTTCCCAAGCGAGGCACCACCGAATTGGCAGTGGTTGTCGTATAGGACCACGGGGTGATGTTCAAGTTGTCGCTGTTCTGGGTCGCGCTGAGCACATCAAATACATAATTAGATGCATTGCCTCTAAACTGTGCCTTGAAGCTTGTACAGACATTGTTGTAAACCCCTGTATTGTTGCTGTAATAGTGGTCACAAGTAGACTCAACAAAATGATTGAAGCACATCTTGGCGCTATTGTTCATCGCGCCACTGATATTGTGTACGGCGATGTAGTAGGTCTGTCCTGGAATCAAATCATCCGTGATCAAAATTTGATTGCCAGTAGCTAGGGTAGAAGCCGTATAAACCTTATGTTCTGTTTGTAACCATTCAAAGCAGCCGTTGTTGTAGCTGTAGAGGCGAATTTCGTTATCGCCAAAGGCCGCGGACAAGCCCGCGCGAAGCGTGTTGTATTGAGCAGTAAGGCTGTACCAAAGGTCGAGTCCAGTTCCATCAATGATCGCTGAATTTATGCCTGTGTTCAAATTGGCCGACTTGATGCCTGTTCCAGTACAAGTTGGGAAGACGTTGGTCGTCACCGGAACGGCGGTCACCGATCCTTGTGTCAACCCCTCGTCAATCTGCCCATTGCAGTTGTCGTCGATGCCGTTGCAGGTTTCGGTCGTGCTAGCATGCACCGCAGCATTGTTGTCATTGCAGTCTGTGTTGTTCGTGACATAACCAGTAGGTGGGTTGCAATTGGATACAACGACATTCGGGTTTCCGTAACCATCTCCATCGTTATCTGCGTACCACGTCAACAATGGGTTGACGGTGATATTCACCGTATCCGCACAAGTTTGTCCATTGCTTGTTACTACGCAAGTGTAGGTGGTGGTAAAATTGGGCGAAACCGAAATAGAAGGAGTATTTTCTCCCGTGGACCAAGCGTAGGACGCATTGGATGGGGCGGAAGAGAAGAGTGAGATCAGTAAAGTTTGGCCTTGGCAGATAGTAGAATCTTGAAAAGACATTTGGCAATTGATCAACAACAACGGCTCCGGTTGCTGAAAACCTTGTGTCAGCAACACATTGTTTCCTGAAAGGGTAGTTACAAAAGTTTCCCCTGCACTATGCCCAATTTGCACCAACGGCAATTCAACCGCACCAGACCATGAGACGATAGATTGCCGATCGATAGATTGGGAATATGCAAAGTGAAATGAACAACAAATAAATGAAACGATTAAAATAGTTTTATTCATTTATTTCTGGAATTTGAAGTTCAAAGCGACGACAGAGGGCTATAAAAGTTTGCCAATACTCCTTTTCATGGTTCAACTTAAAATTGACAATTTCTTCATTATTCAGGATATTATGCAAACGGAAAAGGTATTGATCTTTAAAATTCTTTTCGGAGATAGATTGATTAGAAATTAATATTTCACATAATTCAAATAATCCCATATAAGTCTCTACTCGTATCCAATCTTCGCTCGAAAAAAGACGATTTCCGATAGTCCATATTCCACCAGGTCTCAATCCTAGGTGAATATCGTCAAATTCAAGAAAAGTGTTTTTTAATTCCAACAGAAGTGTACCCTCAGCCACCTTTTTGGTTTGAACATATTCTCTCCATGTCATATAAATCGTTAGACATGCAATAGGAAATCCAACAATAGTTGTCAAATCAGCCATTGATTCTAATAATTGATTATTCATAATTTTTAATTTTTTACGCAACGAACACTCATTCCTCTTGCGTTGGGCAGGGAAGTTCGATATATGTATGACCCATTAGATCGCAAAAGTCTTGCAGTACCTTGGCTAGAATTAACAATTGGAGTACTAGTCCAAATATGAGCTTCAGTTCCGAGGTAAATATAAAATCCTGATTCTCCTCGGATTCCTCCTGGCAAAATATTCAAATTACTAGAATTTGTCGCACCTGTATTTGGAGAGCTCCAATAATTCAATGATTTCAAGGCCCCGCCAATATTCCCTATGACCCCTCTATTAACTCCTGAAGTCTGTTGCTCCTCTGCAGATAGCATTCCTATACTTCTTTCCAAATACATCCACTCACAGTCTGTGGGAACATGCCAACCTGTAGGACAAAGACCGCGGCTGTCCACGGTGGTGTACCAATTGTACAACTTACCATACGCGGCATCATTGACTAAATCGTTGTTGTATATGGCAAAGGCGCCTGCTGTGGTATTTTGCCAGCTAGTGTTACTCAATCCTGTTGTTATGGGGTCTCCATTGAGGTATTGGTCAGTGGCTAAATTATCTGCAAACCAACATTGCCCGCCAATTTCCACAAGGCTATAGGTACGGCCATCATAGGTTAATGTAAATTGACCATTACAGGATGAGATGCTTATAACCTCTCCAAAACATTGACTATTTCCTGGTAGTTCTGGATCATTTGCTAAACTCACGCCAGGAATAATAAAATAGCCGCCTAAGGAATTATACATTGTATCACCTACTAGGCTAACTGTTAACAAATTCGCTGCGCCTTGCGGTCCAGTTTCCCCCTGTATGCCTTGAGGACCCTGTGCACCTTGCGGTCCCGTTGCTCCAGTCAAACCAATTGGACCTTGCGGTCCAACTTCTCCCTGTATTCCTTGCGGTCCAGTTGCTCCAGTCAAACCTATTGGTCCTTGCGGTCCTGTTGCTCCAGTCAAACCTATTAGGCCTTGTGCACCAACCGCTCCAGCAGGTCCTGTCAAACCTATTGGGCCTTGCGGACCCGTTGCTCCGGTCAAACCTGTTGGGCCTTGCGGTCCAGTTTCTCCTTGCGGTCCAGATGCTCCAGTCATACCTATTGGACCTTGAGGTCCAACTTCTCCCTGTATACCTTGAGGACCTTGGACACCCTGCGGTCCAGCAGGTCCTTGTGGTCCGGAAGTGCCACTTTGTACCGCATACAACGCATACGGCACACTCATCATCTGTTGGGTGCCCAAATCCACTGTGCCATTGGTGCCTTGGTATTGAATGTGCAAAAACTTGGACCCACTGCCCCAATTGATGTTTTGGAAATTGCCTTGCGAAACAACGCCATTTCCTATCACACAACTCACCAAGCCTTGGGCATTGGTAGTCAATGCATGTGCCTCCTCAAACACCACAGTGCCTGTGGCCGCTCCGTCATGGATCATAAAGGTTAAACCCACCGAACTACTCACCATGATGCTCCCATCTGCATTGCGCAATACCGCTTGGTAGGGGATGCCCAAGGGGGACTGGGAAAAAAGGGAGAAAGGGATAAAGAAAAGAAGGAAGAAGGGGAGGGAAAAATAATTTTTCATAATTAAATAATCGTTGCTTTTAAACTAACTCAGATATCACTACAAGTATTACTTGTATTTCAAAAATCTTTTATTGAGCCGAGTTGCTTTATTAATAACTTCCTCCATGAATTTGCCATTGTCCATATTTTCTTCTTTTTCAAGTTCCACCGACTGCTTATCCCAATTTGCTGAACAATTCGTTCTTCCAGGAATCGTCATATACTCACCTGCAACTTCTACACTTTGAGGCTCAGAAATCATTAAATGAATCGATCCAGTTTTCATTCCTTCTTTAGAATATTCGTAGACCTTTTCTACATATGTACCAAAACCATTTGAAATAATCTCTATGCCAAACCCAGCAATAGCATTATTATTATCGTAATAAATTGAGTCAACGGTTACATATCCGCTATTAATTTTTTTCTTTTGTAACCAATAAGTCAAATAACCATTGGTAAACTCCTTGTGAGAAATAACAAAATTATTTTGATCCAGATCCTCACAAATACCGGTGAATTCAACTCCGTCCTTGAAGTATTTATCCATTGATGAAATCTTACTAATAGATGAACAAGAGCATTTCTTTTCATCAACATTTGATCTATCGCCACAAGCCATGATAATTGCGGAGGCACTAACAATCGCGATACAAATACGAAATAACTTTTCCATAATAATTTATTTTTTCTTTCCTACTCTTTTGGCTTTTCGGATTGGGCCCCGTTTTGGTTGGTTTCTGGTCTCCAAATTATTTTTAGTAATTCAATGAAATCAAGGAATAATGGCTAGAATTAACTAGAGTCATTTTACCGAAACTATGGTACACTAAACATAAAAAGTTCATATTCCAAAGTCTGAGTCATCGTATCACCAAATGAAGTCGCACAAAATTCAGTTTCTTCCCGAAGGTTTGTACAAAAAGGCAATCATTTTACAATTCGTTACAAATGGAATTATTCTATTTTGTTTGAATCGGCGTCCAATCGTTTTTTGTACTTTGGGACATGCGTTGCTGGTTTATCTCTCTCCTTTTTTACCTCCTTCCTCTTCTTCTGCAGGCCCATTTCGATGATGATATTCAACAAGCCTGGCAACTCATTGCAAAAAATGCCTCTCATGCCTCCATCCTGAAAGTGGAACAATTGGAAAACACTTCAATTACCGCCAAGCAAAAGATCCAGTGTCTTGAAGTTAAAAAATGGGCCTTTTTCTTTAACCAAGAATTCACTGCTTTTCACATGGCCTCGCGCCAACAACACGCTCTTTTAAATCCTGATCCTTCGTCCTCACAAGAAGCAATGTACTTGGCCGAACAGGCTTATTTTTTTCATTACCTGACCTGGCAAGACAGTGTGATTCAATACATCACTCCATGTAAAAAAATTATCCAAAATGCTCCACTGGATCTTCCGCAATTCAATAAAGCCTTTATCTATGCCATGCTGGCCAATGGTGAATTGTATGTCAATCATTACGATCAACCACTCAATGAAGTGAAATACAAAAGGGTTGATCAATACTTTACTCAGGCCATAGCAGCCCTGTCCACGCCTTCTCCGTTTAATCTGCGCATCCGGTCAGCCATCATGCGCTCGTGGGGCAGTCGAACTTTGGATCGAATTTCCAATTATCATTACCTCAGTCCTCAGGAGGTTAAAGCCCGTCCAAAACCCATTCAAGCTTTGGATAATCTTGCTCATCGCCGATATTTAGAAGCAGCGGCATGCGCACCCCCTGAATGTGTTGAGGACCAAGTTGCGGCCCTTTCTCTTTGTGGGCTCATGCACTCATACTTGGCTGAATATGACGAAGCAAATGCCATTTTTCAAGATGCCATCCTAAGAATAGAAAAACGCTATGGATCCTTGGCCAATTGTCCGCAAGCCAAAATCATCTGCCTACTCGTCAAATACAAAGTAGCGAATGACGAAAAACATACGGGCTTCATTGATGATGCCGCTGGCTATATCCAAAAATTAAGTGCACTTCAACCCATATACAATGGACTTACACGCTCTTTCAACCAATTCAGACATGATACCTATCACAGTTCTCCTACGCAAATACTCGCTTGTATTTTGTTACAAAAAGCAAAACAAAAACAAGACAAGTCATTGTTTCAATTGGGGGCTTCTTACTTTATCGAAAACCAGGAATTGGAATTTATGAATACCCCCAATACAAGGGATGGACAGCAACTTCGTCAATTTTTGGCTACTCGAGAGCAATCCCCAACCAAAAAAATTCCGTGGCCTCCAATCATTCAATCATCTGTGATTCAATCCAAACTCGTACAGAATATTCAAAAAAAACTCGATGATCAAGAAATTGTTATCTGCACCAATTCACCAACTGCTTTGATGAACAACCATGTCCTGGTCATTTCCAACGAAAGCATCGACTGGATTAAAACTACTGAATTTCACGAGAGTGAATCATTTCGGGTTGGATCTGAATATGAACCACTCCTCTACAAAAAATATCACTATGCACTGTATCAAGCCAAGCTTGCTCCCATTGTTCAACAATTTCCAAAGGCAAAAAAATACCATGTCATGTACAATGACAACATCCCTTATGAGCAACTCGTTGATTCCCCTGAAGGAAGCGGATTTCATGAGATGCATTTTGTTTTCAAAAAAATCCAATTCAATCGGATCTATCAAGTGAAACGTTACTTCAACCAAAAGCCAACATCGTTAGAGAAAAAAATCAATCTTTTTTCATTGGTTCAACCCCAGTTCAAAACTCTATATTTTACTTTGGATATGATCAAAGGATTATTCCGGCAATCCTTCGATACGCAATTTTCTGATACTATGACCTTGATGCAATCAGTGGAACAGCCTGTCATTACTCATCTCTACGGCCATGGCACTGCAGATAGCTCAGAACACGGTTTTTTCAAATATGCCATCCCTTATTTTGACAATACCCATTGGCAACAATTGCACAATTTACAGACCTCCATTCCCAAAAGTCATTCCTTGGTTATTTTCAATACGTGCTTTTCCGGAGCCACCAATTTCATGCTTGATTACGATACCAACCTTTATCCATTTTTATTGCACCAAGGAGCGCCGGCAGTCATCATCAGCACCACCCACAGCGAGGACCAAGCCTCATCTGAGATCTTTGCTTCTTTCTATGAATACCTGGAGGAAGGAAAAAATGCGGAAGATGCATTTTATATGGCCAAAAAAGATTATCTCCAAAAACAACAAGGTGATAATTGCAATCCCTTGCGCTGGAACGCCTATCGGATGATTTCTTCACAAAAAATTATTCCTTTCACCCCTCTGACTTGGTGGGAAAAGGTATGGAATTGGATTAGTAATTGGCAATATCTCTTTGCACCGCCTGACGTAAAATAGGATCTTGCACGTTGGACAATCCGGATAAACCCTCCTTATCAACTCCAGCGGGATTCAGATGAAACAAAAAGTACTGCGCTCTTTGACTATAAATACTTCCCATTCCCGGTACTTGCGAAAAATAAACACGCGCAGAATCACGCAATTGCATCTCTAAAAAACAATACGCACTATAATACAAAACCGTATCGTTTTCCGAATGAAGTATTCGAGCTTTCTCCAACAAATCCAAGCAGGATTGGTACTCTCTTTTTTGGAAATGATAATTGATTGTTGGCCAATCGATGGCTTCCACCCGTTCATCCATAAATTGGGGAATCCCCGCATCTTGGTAGGTCCACGTCACTTGGGTTTGGTTGGACCTATACCACCAGCCGCCCAAAGCCATTAAACCCACAAAAACGGCAGCAGCAGCATAACGCAAACCATGGTTTTTCTTGGACTCCGCGGTTTTTAAAATACGTTTTTTGGATTGGATATACTCCGCCAATACAGCCGCGACATCTCCACCATGGGCATGGTATCGCGCTATCAATCCCAACATCGCAGGATCTTGAACTCCAGCATTCTCCCATTCTAAAACCACCTCATGCATCAGCTGGGGATTCTTTTGGATGTACTTCCAAGCCATATCAAAAGACAGATAGCGCATACTATGGAAATAAAAATGGGATTAAATTTTTGATTCTATTCAACTTAAGTCGAATAAGTGAAAGATTATTCCTGATTGTTTTTTCAGAAACATCATTTTGGACGGATAATTCTTGCATGGATATCCCTGAAATAACCGCTGTGAGCAACTGTTTTTCCTTTTCATTGAGTAAACTCAAAGCATACGATTTCAACTGTTCATCAGAAAGTTGAGGATTTTCTAATACCGGCCAATCTATCAATTGATGAATACGATGATGATTGGCCTGCTTGCGCACCCAATCGATGCTCTTGTACTGAATAACAACCTTCAAAAAAGACAGACAATCATTTTTAGTCACCCAATTGCTGCGTTGCTCAATACTGGACTCTACCAACATCAGAAAAAGATCTCCCGCCATATCCTCAGCTTGTTTCCAATCCTTGGTGTAGTGGTAGGCGGTGTATTGCAAAGGCGCAATCATTTCATCATACAAACCACCTAAAGCCGAATTATCACCAGCGCAATACCTTTTCCAATTTTCTTGTATGGTCTTCATCTTGTCTTCGGGAAAAAACCGCCTTTCAAACGACATCAGTATTAAACGACATCAATAATACGAAAAGTTGAACAGAAAGCCCGAAAAGAATGCCCAAACCGAAAAACATTGAGGAATTAAAAATTGCGTTAGAAAAAATCCTTGGAGCCCGCATTCAATATGGCTATCAATGCCAAGAGCTATCGAATGAGATTAAAATTTTGACACAAAAAAATATCAGTGCACAGACCATACGACGCATTTGTGGACTGCTTCCCTACCAAGGTCAACTTCGCCCATTTACTTATTCCGCGATTTCGGAATTTATTGATATCAAACTTTGGAACAAAAAAAACAAACCCCATTCTGGATACAATCGTAAGATGATTCTGCAACTTCTCATTTCCATTGCAGAACAACATCAATATCTCCCAGAATCGCTTCAGAGCAAAAGTCAATTGGAATGGCTTCGTTTTCTTTATCACCACTTGAAAACTCTCTCCCCTTCCTTACTAGAAATCATTCAAAGTGATTCTTTTATGAATCTATGGTGGTATTATACACCACCCATGGACATTCTGAATCATCAAGCCAAGCGTTGGATACTTCCCTTGCGACATGCACAATTATTGCCCCAGAAACGTCGGTATATGGAAAGTTTTTATTTCCAATCGCAATGGCTATCCCAACAAAACATAAGAATAACAGAAAAGGAATGTCAAAACATCCAGAAGAGCCTTGCATCAACCTCAGGAATTGAGCGTGGCCGATTGCTGATAACACTATGGTGGAACTGGAAACAAAACAAAGACCAAGATGCGTTAGATGACAGCGTTGCAGGATTCATCAAAAAATGGGAAAGGCAACCCAATACAATCTGCACTTTGGAACAATATCAAATAATCGAGAATTTGTGTCTATTGAATCGATTTGCAGATGCACGTAGAGTATCCAAAATCAAGGCCGCATCCAACAAAGCATTGCCCCAGGTCTACAACAGTCTATTGAATTTTTGGGAATCTATTCTCGGCATACTCGAAGGCAAAAGAGGACTACAAAATCAAAATCTATTTCTGCAACATGAGTCGCATTTGTTCTTTGCACCGAAATTTTATGAACTCGTTTTTATTCAATCAATACTAAGAAGCAAATACCTGAGAGACTTTCACCAAGAGCGTTATATCAAAAGACGCGAGGAGTTGATACTCGATACGAAATATACCTATTTGCGAGAATGGCCGCAGCAGGATTAGACTTCAAGCCATAAAGAAGATCAGTAAGGGCGAATTGACATTCGCCCGGTGGATCGGTGAATCGGTGAATCGGTAACCAGTTGGAAGTGGACTTTAGTCCACCGGATAGGGAAAAGAATGGGAATGAGAATGCGGACACACAAAAAAAAGGGAACAACTTTCGCCATTCCCTTTTTTCTTTTGGTTCTGTTATTGACTATCCCAACGCAAAACGGATAAATCCGGTTGCAGTAAGATCTTTATCTGTAGACTTCATGTATTGAGAAACATTCATTTTGCTGTCCTTGATAAACTCTTGGTTCAACAATGTGTTTTCTTTCATGAATTTGCCCAAACGTCCCATGGCAATTTTCTCTGCCATTTCCGCTGGTTTGCCTTCGTTGATCGCTTGCTCTTTACCTACTTCCAATTCCTTCTGTTTGATCTCTTCAGAAACTGAATTCTCATCCAAAGCAACCGGTGCCATAGCTGCGGCTTGCATTGCTACATCCTTTGCTACATCAGCTGAAGTCTCTTTGTTGAAACCTACTACAGAAGCCAATTTGTTTCCTGGGTGGTTGTAACAAAATACCATTCCTGCATTGACAGTTCCATAGTATGACAAATCCAACTTCTCTCCGATTTTACCGATTTCTTCTGTGATTTTGTCGTTGATAGACATTCCACTATCCGCAAATGGCAAAGCTTTCAACTCATCCAAAGTGGCTGGGTTGTTGGCAATCGCAATGTCCAAAATGGTGTTGGCTACTGCTACAAAAGCCTCGTTCTTAGCAACGAAATCTGTTTCACAGTTCAAAACAACCATTGTACCACGTGTGTTGTCCGCTGTGGCTTTAGCCAATACTACACCTTCGGTAGCATCACGATCACTTCTGTTGGCGGCAACTTTTTGACCTTTCTTACGAAGCAAGTCAATAGCGGCATCAAAATCTCCATTGGCTTCCACCAATGCTTTTTTACAATCCATCATACCGGCTCCGGTGATGGTACGCAACTTATTTACGTCTGCTGCTGTAATATTCATAATAATTCTTTTAAAACGATTAATTAAGCTCTTGGAGCACGCTTACGTGGCTTTGCATCTGCTTTACCTTCCGCCTTGGCTTCAGTAGCGGGTGCATCTTCGTTCTTATCTTTTTCAGTCTTACGCTCAGACAAACCTTCTGCGATTGCTTCAATAACTACATCCAAAATTTTAGAAATAGACTTTGTAGCATCGTCATTGGCTGGAATAGCGAAATCAACTTTACGTGGATCGCTGTTGGTATCCACCATTGCGAAAACTGGAATACCCAAACGCTTGGCTTCAGCTACTGCGATATGCTCTTTCATTACGTCGATTACAAACAAAGCAGCAGGTACACGGTTCATGTCCGCGATAGAACCCAATACTTTGAACATTTTATCGTGAGTACGAGTCAATTGCAAACGCTCGCGCTTAGACAATGTTGCAGCCGTTCCGTCTACTTCCATTTTCTCGATGTTGGTCATCTTACGCACCGCCTTACGGATAGTAACGAAGTTGGTCAACATACCACCTGGCCAACGCTCAGTAACGAAAGGCATACCGATTGCGGAAATGCGCTCTGCTACCAAATCTTTGGCTTGCTTTTTTGTTGCTACGAAAAGGATTTTCTTTCCAGACTTTGCGATTTGCTTCATCGCATTGGCAGCCTCGTCTAACTTAACTACCGTCTTGTTTAAATCAATGATGTGGATACCCTTCTTCTCGCCGAAGATATAGGGAGCCATGTTGGGGTTCCACTTTCTGCTTAAGTGACCGAAATGTACACCGGCCTCCAAAAGCTCGTCAAAACTAACTCTTGCCATTTTATTATATAATTGTTTACTTTCTCAAAAAATCAATTCGCCGGTAGCCACCCAAGGGTGAGTCCGGCGAATTTGGATGCTAAACAATGTTCCAGTCCCGCGATTAACGCTTAGAGAACTGGAAGCGCTTACGTGCTTTCTTCTGACCGAACTTCTTACGTTCAACCATACGAGGGTCACGTGTTGTCAATCCCTCCGCTTTCAATGCGGGCTTCCACTCAGGATTAATTTCAATCAATGCTTTGCTAATCGCCAAACGAACAGCCTCAGCTTGACCAGTAATACCACCACCATCGATGTTGGCTTTGAAATCATACTTTCCTTCAGTACCAGTCAAAGCAAATGGTTGATTTACTTTATATTGTAATACCAATGATGGGAAATATGTTTTTAAATCACGACCATTGATCATGATGTTTCCTGTTCCTTCTGAAAGGTATACGCGTGCTACTGCACATTTACGACGACCTGAAGTATTGGTGTATTGGGTAGTTGCCATACCGATTTATTATCCTTTAATCTTGTATTCTGTTGGTTGTTGCGCTTGTTGCTTGTGATCAGCACCAGCATACACAAACAAGTTGCGGTATACTGCACTTCCCAAACGATTTTTTGGAAGCATACCACGAACTGCCATTTCTACCATGGCGGTTGGGTGCTTGGCCATCATCTCCTTTGGAGTAGCAAAACGCTGTCCACCGGGATATCCTGTGTAACGGATGTATACTTTCTCATCCCATTTCTTTCCGGTCAATGCAACCTTATCTGCGTTGATTACAATTACATTGTCACCACAATCTGCGTGAGGGGTGAACAATGGCTTGTGCTTGCCTCTTAATAGGTAAGCCACTTCTGAACTCAAACGGCCCAAATTCACGCCGGTTGCATCTACTACCAACCACTTCTTGTCAGCGGTTTCTTTGTTGGCAGAAATAGTTTTATAACTTAAAGTATCCATGTCGTTACGGTTTATCCGTCAAAAACGGAGTGCGAAAGTAATACCTTTTTTTTATTCTACCAAGACTTTTCAACAATGTTTTTCTAATTTACTGAAAATCAGTTAAATATTTTGTTGGGTAAAGATTTCATTCTCGGCCTGCGCTACCAATTCATGCGGACTTGGATCAATCCTGTATGCACAACCGCTCTTCCTGGAGATTGCCGTCCGTTGTATTGTACCGTCCATTGCAATCTTTGCGATTGGTTTTGGTATTGCAAGGTCCAAGTGGCGTTTTGCCCGGGTGTCAATCCTTCCAAAACATCATAAGCCACAGATTGACGTTCATCCCCAGTATACTTTAAAACGTGATAAGCTACTTCTGCGGTCACCCCAAACTTTCCTGCCTCATTCCATCTGCATTGCAATGGAAAATGCCATGCCTGCATGGGCGGCTGCTTAACGTCCCACTTCTTCTCCACATAATACGGCGTAAGCACCCATTGTTGCTTAATGCTCCGATTGACCAATTCCAACTTGTATTGCTTCTCATCAATACTATAATTCCTTCCCGAAAGAAAATTACTGGATATCTGCTTCTTGGATTGCACATATTGAGGCTGTGCCGACCACATTCCTGTAAAATTCCAACGAAGGAAAAGATTCATTTTTTGCTCCGTTCTCCATTCACTTCCCATGGTTAGCGCATTCTTGTTCTGCACCTGCTGGAGATCTAGACCGGTACTCCATATTGGACTATTGTTATTAAAAACAAACTGATTTCTGAGCAAACGACTCATTTGAATAACAGCAGTGTCCAAACTCGAATTTTCTTTCCATTTCAACGTCGGTGCCGTGAGGGCCTGATTCTCCCATTGGACCGTAGATACATTGGATAGTCGTTTGATCCATCCTTCTCTGGGTCGCCATTGCATATTGGCCGATGCCTTTTGGCGATATACCGAAACAAAATCATCCGTGGGTAACGTTGTTCGAATATAATTGGCCTCATATCCAAAAGCAGCCACCTCAAACTCATTCAATTCTTTTACACCATTGCCATTGTAATCATTCCAAACATAATTTCCTTGACCTGCCGGCACCTCGATGTACAAATAAGATTTTCTTTGCTCCAATCCCGAACCTGTTTCATAGTATGTATTGACACTCAATCCCCGCTGCGGAGACGACCAATTGCTGCCCAATCTTCCCACCCAATTTTTCTCTGCATCCCCTGAGAATCGGGAATCATCTGTTATCATCAACTGTCGACGAGAAATCACTGCATAATTGCGCCATTGGCTGTTGACTTGCCAAGCCATATCAACACCCATTTGCTCCGCCATGGTTGCTCTTTGGATATTGGGATCCAACGATGTCCCCAACCGATCTACCCGGTTGCGATAAAATACGACAAACTTTTTTTGCAGCGTATCCTTGGTGCCCATGCCCAATGTATAATCGCCAAAGGCATAAGGCAAAGCCGCACCTGTTCCTGATTGACTATTCCATTCCCACTCGTCTTGATAATAAATCCGATAATCATGTGGTGTATAATCCAGTTTGTTCTTCACTCTGAAATATTCCCCGGATCGAATGCCCGTAGATTGTGTGTACCATCCATCTGATTTCCAATTGAACTTTTCTGAATGAAAGGGTTGTCCTTTCCAACGTACCCTTTGTCCCTTCCAAACATTCGATAATGCAAGTTGTTCTACATTCAATTGCAGAGACTGGTATTGCGATTTCCACTCATTGATCCATTGTATATTTTTGAAATCTCCCGTTACATTCCATCCCTGAATATTCCAATTCCTTTCAAACTCCACCTCTCTGAATCGCTCCACCCTTTGAAAATATTGGGAGTTGTATTCCATGACCACGCGAGAGGTCCAGTTACTTGACTTCCATTGCTCTTCTCCCTTCACTGCCCAACCTTGGTTATTGCCATCGTCCTTACTTGAAAACAAATTCAAATCCTGGTCCGACATCGCGGCTTCCCAACGATGCAGCAATGATCCTTGCTTCAGTGTGGTTTGCTGCTCGATTCCCAATACATACATGGCCAATTTCTTGGGTGCGGTAAGGGGAGCTTTGTCAATATAATCTCCTTGGTGTTGCCAAGATGTTCCATTCCAAATGGGCGCAACCCAAACATAGGTTTTACCAAATGCGGAGAAACCACTCTCACGATAATCTCCATTGCCTGGCCCCACATAACTGAAAACAACCCGGTACAATTGCTTGGAAGTATCCGTACTGGATAACCAATATTTCATTCCCAAACTATCTCTTTGCACATAACTAACGCCATTGATCAATCCTTCCTCAATGGGCGTAACGCCTGAAACATAAGCTTGATTGCTCTGGTCTCCAGATTGAGACAGCACCCAAGTGGATGAATCATTCAAATTCAATTGCAAGGGTTGATTTTTGGCATCCCATTCATTAAAAGCTTGCCAATATAATCTCCCCCCATTCCATTTTTTTTCCGCTTTACTTAAAACCAAGGGCCTAAAATATTGCTTGTCTGAATATTGAAACTCTACCACAATTCGCTTGTCCTTGGTAATGGGTTGTGCAGCGGTAAATACAATCATGGCCGAATTGTAATCAATCACATAATCTTTGTCTTGACCGCGCTCCAA
Source organism: uncultured Flavobacteriales bacterium (assembly GCA_937974555.1). Taxonomy (GTDB): domain Bacteria; phylum Bacteroidota; class Bacteroidia; order Flavobacteriales_D; family Sanyastnellaceae; genus CAMCTV01. The sequence goes on from CALJKR010000069.1 coordinate 14,546, forward strand.
TCGCCTGCCGTCTATATACACCGCTTCGGTGCCTGCAATCATTATCACAAAAGTCTCACCCTGCGCTCCCTGAAGCCGATAAGGGCCTTGATTACCTTCTATTCCAATAATACTCTGTCTTGCAAATCTTCCTTTAGATAACGACGCAGAAAAAGTAATGGATTCGGTTTCGGTTTGATGTTGAACTTGCATTCCCTGACCTCTTTTGAAGTATCTCAGAAAAACGCCCTCTTTATTTTGGGCTGTAAAATCGCCCGCCGTTATTTTTGTAGTCTTATTAAACAACACCATATTCACCTGATCAAAATCCTCCAACTTGCTGGAATATCCTCCTGGTTGAACTGGAATTTGGGCATCCGACAATTGCGCTTGCAATTGCCACTCCGCATTGACCCATCCTTGAAGGGTAAGATTCATTCCACTTTGAACACTGGCACTTTGGTTGTTTCCCAATTGCAAACCGCGGGATATGCTCCCGCTGGTGGTAAGGCCTGAGAATGTGGACGTGGGGCTGGGCTCTTTTTGAATGGTGTAATTCAAACTGCGCTTGGCACCTGAACCATGCAATCGTGAGGACTGAGGAAATAGACCATATTCAGAGCGAAAAGGATAAGTACGGTATGAAAATCTCAATTTTCTCGAAGAGGCATCGCGAAGCAACAAAACTTTACCTTGAAGTGGAAACAAACGGTAATCTTGTGGAGACCATGGGATGGAATCCTCTTGGATATGAAACGATTTTGGATCAATTGCCAAGGAATCGATCATTAGCGTATCGCCTGCTACTTGGCCCCATGCGGGGATTCCCAAGAGCAAGAGAAACGAAAAAAACCAAAACCTATTTTTCACGACAATCAGTTTCAACAAAGTTTAGGAAAATATATTGTTTCAGACGTCTGACATCTTTTTAGTTTAGCAAAATGCGAATGTACTTCCGAATCATAGGAGAGAGTGTGAAAATGGCGATGCAGGCCCTTGTACACAATAGACTTCGCACTTTTCTATCCTTATTGGGGGTAACCATCGGGATTTTCTCCATCATCTTTGTTTTGTCCATAGTAGACAGCATGGAGGCAGACATGCGAGAGAGTCTGGAGATGATTGGATCCGATGTGATGTTCATCAAAAAGTGGCCCATGGGTCCTGAAGACGGCAAAGAAGAATACGAATGGTGGAAATTCATGTCGAGAAGAGAGCCCTCATTGAAAGACATGCATGCACTTGAAAGTCGATTGAATTTGGCGCAAGCCGTTGCATACGAATGTGGAACTGTGCAAACAGCCAAGCATGAAAACAACTATCTAGAAGGAGCGTGGGTCAACGGCGTTACTTTCCAATACAACCAAACCGTCGCTTTAAAATTGGAGCAAGGAAGGTATTTTACAGAACAAGAATGTGAAGCAGGCCGTGCGGTATGTATCATCGGGAATACTGTAGCTGAACAATTGTTTGGCAACAACTCAGTTCTAGAACAAGAAATCACTGTAGCAGGGCTTAAATTAAAAGTCATTGGAAAATTAAAGAAAGAAGGCGCATCACTTTTTGGTAACGGTCAAGATCAAGCCATCTTTGTTCCCATTGGATACGCATTGCGTTGGATGAATACCGAGGAGACCGACGGAGGAATCATTGTAAAAGCCAAAAACGGTGTTTCAGGGGATGATTTAAAAGGCGAAGTAATTCAACAGTTTCGATCCATTCGTGGGGTAAAACCCGGAGCAGAAAATGACTTCTCATTGATCGAAGCCAAAATGATCAGCAATGTCGTGGATCAGATCGTCGGTGTATTTAATTCGGCTGGGATGTTCATTGGCATTTTTGCCATATTGGTTGGTGCGTTTAGCATCGCCAACATCATGTTTGTTTCAGTGAAAGAACGAACCAGCCTCATCGGCATAGAGAAAGCTTTGGGCGCAAGAAAAAGTTTCATTTTGATACAATTCCTAACCGAGGCCATCACATTATGTGTTGTCGGCGGGCTAATGGGATTGATGTTGGTATACTTGGCAGTATCCGGATTGAATAGCGCTTTTGAAATGACCTTCATCCTACCATTAAGTAGGGTATTTATGGGCATTGGAATATCTGTATTGGTAGGCGTTCTCTCCGGAATCATCCCCGCCTACCGTGCAGCCAACATGGATCCTGTAGAGGCGATGAGGAGTTAACCCAACAACCCAATAAGAATCTCTCCCAATCGATAAACGTCCTCGAAGGAATTGTACAAGGGAACGGGAGCCAAACGAATGGTATCAGGTTCTCTCCAATCTACGATAACCCCAGCCGCTGCCAAGTCGGTAACCACCTTCTTGTTTCTTCCCTTTAAGCGCATAGAAATTTGACATCCACGTTGAGCAGGATCCTTGGGGGTAATCAACTCCATCTCTTGAATCGTCATTTCAGCAACGGTATTTAATACAAACTCCAAATAGCCTGTTAAACGAAGAGACTTCTCTCTTAATGCTTGCATTGACGTTTGCGCAAATAAGTCCAATGATGCTTTGTGCGCCGCCATCATCAATACTGGAGCATTACTCAACTGCCATGCCTCCGCACTTTCCATGGGATCAAAACCTGGTTGCATCAAAAAACGAGTAGATGCATTGTGTCCCCACCAGCCCGCTAAGCGAACCAAATCTTTATTCTTGTGATGCTTTTCATGAACAAACACTCCCGATACACCACCTGGACTACTGTTTAAATATTTATAACTGCACCAGCAAGCAAAGTCTACGTCCCAATCATGAAGCTGAACAGGAACATTCCCTGCCGCGTGCGCCATATCAAACCCACATTGAGCTCCAACGCCATGTGCCGCTTCAGTGATGGCCTTCATATCAAACCACTGACCGGTATAATAATTCACCGCTCCAAAACAAACGGTAGCCAATTCATCGCCCAACTCTTCAATCTTGGACAATATATCTTCTGTCCGTAACAGCGTTTCTCCTGGTCTGGGCTGCATCTCAACCAAGACATCATCAGGTGAATATCCATGCAGACGGGCTTGAGATTCAAAAGCATAATGATCCGATGGAAAAGGCTTGTGTTCAAATAATATTTTTTTGCGATTTCCTTTCGGACGATAAAATGAAACCAACAACAAATGCAAGTTCACCGTGAGTTGGTTCATGACCACAACCTCTTTCTCCTTGGCCCCTACAATGGGCGCAATGATCGGAGCAAACATCTCATGATAGCTGAACCAAGGATGCTTGGCTTCAAAATGTCCTTCAACACCATAAGATGCCCAATCTTGCAACTCTTGGTCTATATAAGCACGAACTCCCTTAGGCTGCAAGCCAAGGGAGTTCCCAGTGAAATATAACATGTCCTTCCCGTTGTGTTGGGGGAAGAAAAAAGACCCACGAAAACCGCGCAAACCATCTTGTTGATCTGCCTGTTGAGCCCAACCTAGATCAAATGAGAATGGCGTATTTTCCATGATCTGAATATTAGTGCATGTGTTGTGCTTTGTGTAAAAATTCGTCAAATGAAACTTTCACTTCATTCACCTTACACTTGCTCTTCACTACTTCAATTACCTTATCCTCAAACAATACATCGTAGACGTTCTTGGCTTCCTCGCGCTTGGCCAATAGCTCCTTTGCCATACTCTCCAATTGCGCATCTTCCACCGGTAAACCGTATTGTGCAAATCGCTCGGCATATTGCTTTTTCACATGATCCACTGCCTCATCAACAGTTACTTTGATTTCATTCTTTTCAATGATGCTCGTCTCAATCAACTGCCAACGCAAGCCGTGTGAATATGCAGGATATTCAGCCTCAATTTGCTCTTCGGTCAATGGCTTCTCATTGCTCATGGCAATCCATTTCTTCATGAAAGCGTCTGGCAAAGCGGGATTCAAGGTTTCAACCAAATGACTCGCAGCAGAGCGCTTAAACATCCAGTTGCTGTCTTTACCAAAAACTTCCTGCATATTTTCACGAACCTTGGCTCTCATTTCATCAACAGAAGTCACCGTTCCTGCGGGGAACAATTTGTCAAACAACTCTTGGTTGAATTCAGCCATTTCTACGTGATGAATGTTGTTTACAGTCAACTTCACTTGGCCTTCAAAATGGTGCAAGTCATGATGTGTAATACCCAAAGTACGCGCGATGGCTTCATGGTCTCCAGACAACAACATGGGGTCTACAACCACTGCATCGTCTTTCTTTAAACCCACCAACTGCTTCTGTACTTTCTTGTCTGTAACGTCTTCAATGGTGATGGTAGAATTGTTGTCAATTCCGCCTTCTACCACATTGCCATCCTTGTCCACAGATTGAACTCTTACATCCAACAAATCCTCCGCGCCGCTTGTTTCTGGATTGGACATTTTGCCAAAACGACGGCCATAATCACGAACTTGTTTGTCAATCAATTTGTCATCTACATCAACAACAAAATAATCAAACTTCATTTTGTCGTTCAACTCAACATCAATAGAAGGAGCCAAACCAATTTCATAAATAAAAGTAAAATCACTTGGGTTTTCCCAATCACCGATTTCACCCTCTGCTTTAGGAAGAGGATTGCCCAACACGGGGAGTTTATTGTCTGCAATGTGCTTATAAATTGCATCTTGCAATACTTTGTTGATTTCCTCAGCCAAGATTGCCTTACCATAACGTTGCTTAACCACAGATGCAGGCACGTGACCTGGGCGGAAGCCTGGCATTTGCATTTTCTTGCGGTAATCCTTTAAAGATTTCTCCACTTGAGGCTCATAATCGGCAGGAACTATTTGAACGGTGATTTCTGCGTTCAACGCGTCCAGATTCTGTTGGGTGATTTGCATAGTCTTAAAAAAAGAAATACCGAGTTATTCGGTATTTATGTTATATAAATTTTGTCCGGATGGAGGGACTCGAACCCCCACGCCTCACGGCACCAGATCCTAAGTCTGGCGCGGCTACCAATTACGCCACATCCGGGCTTTGAGTGGGTTAATCACCCAAAAGGTTTGCAAATATACATCCTTATAGGTTATTTCCACAGAAAAATTCTCACCAATAGTTTGGCGGCATGAAATTCTTTCTTCTTTCATGCGCGCTTATTGCCTCTGGCAGGTTTTACGCCCAAATCAATGAAACCTTGAACCGCGGTTCGCAAGCTTTGCTTTTTCAAGATCTGGCACCAATAAAACATGATGGCTTTCCTATTCCTGTTTACAGCAAGTCTATTGCTTTCCATTTTCAAAACAAATGGGCTTTGAGCAACGTCAACCAATTCCAAATGACAGTCCAATCCTCCACCAGACGAGGTGCTCACGTAGCGGCTTTTGGTTTTTTCTCGCATCCCGGTTGTCATGCGTACTCAATGAACGGAAAGGAATCCGTGCGCATTGGGAAAAACACCGCACTGGGATTAATTTATAGCGGCCATTGGATTCAATGGATGGGCGAAGAGGGTTCGCAAGTTTTCAATGTGGGGATGTCCTACACCCTCACCAAAAACAAATTTTATCTGCAATGCAATTCTGTCATTCCTGTATCGCTCACCGGAAAAAAACAACAGCGGTTCTCTCCTCAATGGCAAGGGATGGTATCTATTCAATTTCTTCCTGAAGTGGCCCTTCAACTGCAATCCCAATTCTCTCCTAGTGGTCTCAACTTCTTGGATGGTTACCTCCTATGGAAATACAATAACCAATGGTCAGTTTCCTTGGGGTCTTCTTTACCGATGGGTGGGTGGCGATGGGGAGTGACTTATTGGCTACCTAAAAGACAACAAGGTTTTACTTTCGATCAGTCTGCTTGGGTACGTCCAAGTC
>CALJKR010000070.1 GCA_937974555.1 uncultured Flavobacteriales bacterium
TTTTTCTCTTGATGTCAAAGTTGAAGTCCCTCACATATTTGGTTTTTCCAAATCCAAGGGTGTTTACTTTATACCCTTCGGTAAGGGCATTTACTCCTGTGTATTGTGTTGTATCCAGGCAATTGGCTGCAGCGTAGCTTGCTGAGATTTGCGTGCCATATTTCCCGCCCAGTTTAGAACCTTTGGGAAGAGAGTAGTACACTTCCAACATATAGCTTGCCTCTCCAGTAAGCGGTGTAGCGTAAGGATACAATGTTGCCGCCAAGTTGTAGGTATGTTGTTTGGTAATCGCAGGGGTATAATTCACGGGGACATCAAATAATTTGAGATTGCGGTCACCTCTGAAACTGAGGTTGTCTATGCTTTTGGCCATCACATTGACACCGAATCCCTTTTTGCTGTAGGATGAATTGAAGAAAATTCCTTTCCCTTGTCGGTAGATATATCCATTGTCGGCACTGGGATCATTGATCTTCTGAGCGTATTCTCCCATCATCATCCAATTGCCTCGTTGCACTTGAACACGTCCTGAGTACATAGCAACGTTGTCAGGAATTACAAAAACCAAAGTGTCAACAAAACGATTTCCTCCCGGTTGATAGCGACTGACAAAATTCCCCCCTACCATGACGCGGGTTTTGGCATCGCCCCATTTTTTGACCAACTCGTTGATCCAAATTTCTGTATCAAAGCCGCGAATGGTTCCATCTGCATGGATGATTTGATTGTCAAAGTCCAATCGTTGCTTTCCCCAGATTCCTTTCAAAGTCACACCAGAGGTAGGTCTGAAGATTACGCGTGTTCCGTCCAACGCATTGTCAATTCCCAAGTTGGGTTCCCAATACGTGCGCAAGGTTAAGCCATTGCCAAATTGCTCATAGAAATTACCAATGGTGATTTCCAAGGTAGAATCTGCATAGGTTACATATCGATTTCCGATGCCCGTTCCTTTGTATCTGTTTTGGGCACTATATCCTTGAATGGCATTTTGATAAGTTTCAATGCGCCAACCTGCGGAAACTTTTCCGTGGGTATATAAAAAATTTCCAAACCCATTGATGGAGGCTTTGGATGCTGGAACCGTGGCATTGATCAGGCTATCGGCACTGTATTGTTGGGCCAAGAACTGAAAGTTTCCCCTAAGCACTCCTTGGGGGGTATTTTGTGCCTGAAGCAGCGATGGCAAAAACAGAAGAACCGCGTATAGTAGTTTTTTCATGGTCAAATATAATGGAGATCTTAACCGATCATTTCTTGTTCAATGGCTTTCATTCTGGCTTTCAATTTTTCTACTTGCTGGGTGTAGTGGTCTTGTCCCAAGAAATCCTCTTTCATGCTAAAATAAAATTTTATTTTTGGCTCGGTACCGCTGGGTCGAGCTGTGATGGTGGATCCGTCCGTTAATACAAATTGCATGACATTGGATGTGGGCAGTGACAAAGAGCCTTTGGTTCCATCGCTTTTGGTCCAAGTTTGATTCAGATAATCTCTCGTTTCATCAACAGGTACTCCGCCCAATTGTAAAGGAGGATGTTGTCTGAAGTTATTCATCATGTCCTTGATTTTTTGCATGCCCTCCAAGCCTTTGAGGGTAATGGATACAAGTTCTTCATGGTACAAGCCATAGCGGCTATATATCTCCATCAACATACCCCACAAACTACTTCCGTTGTTCAATGTATAGGCGCCGATCTCACTGATGGCTGCAGCAGAAAGCACTGCATCTTTGTCTCTAACATCATCGCCGATCAAGTAACCATAGCTTTCTTCTCCGCCACACAAGAATTTTTCTTTTCCTTCTCGTTCTTTGATAACAGCTGCAATGTATTTAAATCCGGTCAAGGTGGAATAACAGGGGACGCCAAAAGAGTTTGCGATTTCCTCTATCAAGGTAGAAGTAACAATGGTTCGTGCTGTAAAATAGGGCAAACCATTGGCGTGTGTTTTTCCCGCCTGCTGCAATTGATAGTAGGCCAATAAAGCGCCCGTCTGATTTCCGTTGAGTAACGCCATTTTTCCATTGAAGTCGCGGACGCACAATCCCACCCTGTCCGCATCGGGATCTGTTCCCAAAACCCAAGCTGCATTTATCTTTTCAGCCAAGTTGATGGCCATTTGCAATGCGGGTTTCTCTTCGGGATTGGGAGATTGTACAGTGGGGAAATTGCCATTGGGAATGGCTTGTTCTTCTACCACATGCACATTGGTAAATCCCATCTTCTGCAGCAATTGGGGAACCATCGTGATGCCCGTTCCGTGGATCGAGGTGAAAACCATGGGGACATTGGCTTGGTGGGCGATGGCCTCTTTTTGTCGAATCAAAGGCAGGGCCATGTTGATGTATTCTTGGTCAAAATCTTCATCAACCCAATGCAATAATGAATCATCTCCTTTGAATTTGACATTGTTCAGAGAACCAACGGCTCTTACACATTCGATTATTCCTTTGTCGTGCGGAGGCACCACTTGCCCGCCATCTTCCCAATAGACTTTGTATCCATTGTATTCTGGTGGATTGTGTGAAGCGGTTATCACGATTCCCGATTGACACTTTAATTTTCTTACGGCAAATGAGAGCACGGGGGTTGGACGCAATTGCCTGAACAAGTACACATGAATGCCATTGGCGGTTAAAACATCGGCAGCCGCTTTGGCCAAATGATCCGATTGGTTTCTACTGTCGTAGGCAATGGCCACTTTGGCTTCATTGGGATATTGTTTTTTAATATAATCGGCCAATCCTTGGGTAGCGGCACCAATGGTGTATGGATTGATGCGCATGGAGCCAACCCCCATGACACCCCGCAATCCACCGGTTCCAAATTCAAGGTCTTGATAAAATGCCTCTTGTAAGGCAACGCCATCTTCTTGAATCAATTGTTTAATCTCTGCTTGGGTTTGTAGATCAACGGCATCTACCAACCAGCTTTCTGCTCTTTCTTTTGCGTTCATTGTATTTTTTGCCAATCCTCCCAACAATGTTCCAATTGTTTCCGCCAATGCATCGGTTCGATTCCCGTGTCCTTGTTCCATTTGTTGTGGTTCAAATATGAGTACGACGGTCGTTTGGCCTTTTGCGGAAACATTGCACTGCTCACTGCATGAAGGGTAATTTGTTTTTGATTGAATTGAAATATCGTTTGTGCAAATTCATGCCACGTTGTCTCTCCTTGTGGACTGTAATGATAGGTTCCAGAGGGTGAAAAAACCTCATGATCTATTAGGATGGCGGAACATAAATCTGCAGATAAATCCTTGACATAGGTTGGGCTCCCCACTTGATCATTCACCACACGAAGTTCGGTTTGTTTCTCCGCCAATTGAATCATGGTCTTGAAGAAATTTTTTCCTCTTGTGGAATACAACCATGCCACGCGCACGATGGTATGTTTCGAAAAGTGACGACGCACTTGTTCTTCACCATGCCATTTGGAAAGTCCATAGGCATTGATGGGCGCAATTGGATCTTCCTCCGTTAATCCATTTTTTGAGGCGATTCCCGGAAAAACATAGTCCGTGCTGAAATACCAAAACCAAACAGATGAGGGATGGTACTTGGCAAACCATGCAATACTTTCACTGTTCACAGTATTGCACTGGGCCGTCTCATCTTCAGCCAAGTCGACTTGGGTATAAGCGGCGCAATGGAAAATGATGTCGTAACTTTTATCTTTAAAAAAGGAAGCAATGGATTCTTCAACACCGCAATCCAATTCGCTTCTTTTCGGAGTGTCGATTTGGACATTGGGAAAACGAGCCAACAAGTCCGCCGCCAGGTAATATCCCAACTGACCACTTGTTCCTGTGACCAAAATTCGCTTGATTTCCATTGGAGGAGCAAGATAAGAAATTCTTCCGCAGCCAACAATGATTTACCTTAGCAGCGGAAAGAGTAAAGAGTAAATGAAGATTCACTACAGCGTACAAACCCTCCCACCGCATGTTAAAACCATTGTAACGGTGGGGACTTTTGATGGAGTACATGCAGGTCATGCTTCAATTCTCAAGGCCATGGTGGACAAAGCCAGAACTTTGGGAGGACAAACCGTGGTTCTTTCTTTTGATCCACATCCTAAGAAAGTTCTATTTCCTGATGCAGAGGCTTTGCCACAAATTCAATCTCTTGATGAAAAAACAGCTTGTCTGGAGGAGTTGGGAATAGACCATTTTGTAATGCTTCCTTTTACTTTGGAGATGTCGAGATTGACGGCAGAAGATTATGTGAAAGAAATTTTGGTGGATGGCCTGCATGCCACCACCGTTTTTATGGGATATGATCACCGTTTTGGAAAAAACAGAACTGGTGATATTCACCTCATGAGAAACCTCGGAGAAATCCATGGTTTTGATGTCGAGCAAATGGCAGCTTTTGCTCCACAGGATATTCCCATTAGTTCCACCAAAATTAGATCCGCTCTCCAATCCGGAAATGTTCAGTTGGCCAAACAAATGTTGGGACGACCATTCATGTTATCCGGTGAGGTGATTCATGGGCAAAAATTGGGAAGAACCATTGGTTTTCCAACAGCCAATTTGCAAGTTCATGGAACCGATAAAATTCTTCCCTTGAATGGGGTTTATGCCGCAAGAACAGTGATTGAAGGCAAATCCTATGCAGTGGCTTTGAATATTGGAAATCGCCCCACGGTTGCTCAAGAACGCGTCATACATGTGGAAGGATATATTCTTGATTTTTCTGGAGATCTATATGGAAAAAATCTTACTTTAGAATTGCATGAGCGTATTCGTGAGGAAAAGAAGATGGATGGATTGCCTGCGCTGATTCTACAATTAGAAAATGATGTACAATGGGTAAGAGACTATTTTTCTTCTTGATGCTCATCCTCCCTGTTGCCTTGGCACAGGGACAATGCCTAAACGCTCAAGATCTAGATACCTGTAGGGTGTACAAAAGTATTGAATCGATTAAGGGAAATGAGCAACAAGTATATCGGGTTGATCTGTCCAAAAAGAAATTAACGGCCATTCCACCTGAGGTGATGGGCCTCCCCCATTTGCAAGAATTGGTACTCAATAAAAATCAAATCAAAGAGATTCCAAGTGAGATTAAAAATTGCAAGGAGTTACAAAGGTTGGTCATGCAGTACAATCTCATAGATAGTCTTCCTCCTGCCTTGTTTGAATTGACCCAATTGAAAAAGCTCGATTTGGGATTCAATGATTTATTTACAGTTCCTGATGGCATTGGGGATTTACAGAATCTTGAAGTATTGGCACTTTGGGACAATCCCATTGGTATTTATTCTCGCGAATTATTGCGTTTGGATAAACTAAAACATTTGGATTTGCTCAATAATCCTATCAATGAGAGCATTCAGCGCGCGCTGCGCGAGGGTTTGCCCAAATGTAAATTTTATTTTTCCTATCCCTGCAATTGTGAAGTGGGGTGGTGAGTGATTACATTTGAAGTATGAAGTACCAACAATTGTCTGCATCTTTTTATCAAGGTGCTCGTGAAAGAGTGTCTGCTCAATTGCCTGAAGGTGGAGTAGCCGTTTTTTTTAGCAATGATATTTATCCAACCAGTGCGGATGGAACCTTGCCTTTTAAGCAAGCGTCTGATATTTTTTACCTCTCAGGTGTTGATCAAGAAGAGACCATTTTGGTATTGTTCCCATCATCAAAGCAAAAAGCACTTCGCGAGATTTTGTTTGTAAGAGAAACCAATGACCATATTGCGGTATGGGAAGGCGCCAAGTTGAATAAACAACAGGCCAATGAGCAAACCGGAATTGCCAATATTCAATGGGTGAGTGAGTTTGAAAAGGTGATGCGCGTAATCATGAATGAGGCCCAAATTTTGTGCTTAAATGACAACGCCCATACGCGAGCGACCATTGAAGTAGAAACCCGTGAAATGCGATGGAATGAGAAATTAAGAAGGGATTTCCCCAATCATTCCGTCTTTCGCGTGGCTCCGATTTTGCATCACGTTCGTGCGGTTAAAACACAAGAGGAAATTGATCAACTTCAACGTGCCATCAACATTACCCGTCAGGGTTTTGAACGCGTCATGAAAATGATGAAACCTGGTTTGATGGAGTATGAAATTGAAGCTGAATACGCACATGAATTTTTGCGCAATGGATCAAGAGGTTTCGCCTACACCCCTATCATAGCTTCAGGCGGAAGCGCTTGTGTCTTGCACTACATCGCCAATGATTTGCCTTGCAAAGACGGTGATTTGATTTTGATGGATGTCGGGGCAGAATATGGCAATTACAATGCAGATATGACCCGATGTATCCCGGTGAACGGAAAATTTACGCCCCGTCAGAAGGAGGTTTACAATGCTGTTCTCCGTGTAATGGAAGGTGCCAAGAAATTATTGCGTCCTGGTGTGATGATGTCCGACTACCATACGCAAGTGGGTGAATTGATGCAGCCTGAATTGGTTGCTTTGGGATTGTTGACGTCAGAAGAAGCCAAAAATCCATTGGCGTATAAAAAATATTTTATGCACGGCACCAGCCACTTTTTGGGATTGGATGTGCATGATGTGGGCGATTGGAATATCCCTATAGAAGCGGGCAATGTATTTACAGTGGAACCAGGAATTTATATCCCAGAGGAGAATATCGGAATTAGAATAGAAAATAATGTGGTTGTAACGGAAGGCGAAGTTTTGGACATGTTTGCGGATTTTCCAACGACAGTAGAGGAAATTGAAGCCATGATGGCACATTAAACTTAGTATCGCGGAGTATTGCGTCCGCTTCTAATCATGAGCAAAAAGGGAAGTGTTAAACTGGAGACGTTTACATTTCCCTTTTGTTTTTAGTGCTACATTCGGCACACATTTAGGAAATCATGAAAAAAATTCAGTACATCGGATTAAGCTTTTTAGTCCTTTTTTTGGCCTCAATTCAGATACAAGCCCAGTCTCTTGTTCATGAGCAAAAGGCCGCTCAAGTATTTGAAGGTCATAGACAATTGTATTTTCAATTCCCCATTCAGTCCCGCAGTGAGATTCATGTTTTGACCAATGTTCTGTCCATTGATCGAGTGCAAGACCTTACTGTTTGGGCATACGCCAATCAATCGGAATTTGCGCATTTCTTGGAATTGGGATACAAAAAATATACGTTGCTTCCTTCGCCCAGTGAGTTGGAAAAAGTACCCATGATGCATGATTTTGTTGCCGGTCAAAAAACTTTGGATTTGACTGCCTATCCTACCTATCCCCAATATGTGGCCATTATGGAGAATTTTGCAGCTACATACCCAGATATCTGCACGTTGCACAATATTGGAACCACGATCGAGGGTCGAAGTATTTTGTTTTTGAAGATAACCGACAATATCAATGTTCGTGAGTATGAACCCCAATTCATGTATACCTCAACCATGCATGGGGACGAGACGGCGGGATATATTGTGATGTTAAAGTACATTGATTATTTGCTATCCAATTACGGAACCGATCCGCGCGTGACCAACTTGGTAAACAACATGGAGATTTGGATCAATCCCAATGCAAATCCTGACGGAACCTATGCCGCGGGTGATAATAGTGTCAATGGCGCTATTCGATACAATGCAAACAATGTCGACTTGAATAGAAATTATTGGGATCCCCAAGATGGTCCTCATCCGGATGGAAATGCGTATCAGCCAGAAACCATGGCTTTTATGGCTTTTGAGGATAGTATGGATTTTGTTATGTCTGCCAATTTTCATGGAGGTGCTGAGTGTTACAATTACGTTTGGGATACCAAGGCCAACGATCATCCAGATAAGAATTGGTTCTATTCAGTTGGTTTGAATTATGTCGATACGATTTACAACTATTCCAACAATTACTTTTTGCAAAATGATCCCGGTTTTGATGGCCCAGGCATCACCAATGGTTTTTCATGGTATGAGGTAAACGGTGGAAGACAAGATTACATGAATGCCTACAGACATTGCCGTGAGGTAACAGTGGAGCTATCAACAACCAAACTTATTCCGGTTTCTGCATTTGAAAATCATTGGAATTATAACCGCAACTCACTGTTGTATTTTATGGAGGAGACCTTCAACGGTTTTCATGGTTTGATTACTGATGCATGTACGGGTCTCCCTGTGAAAGCAAAGATTTTTGTAAACAACCATGATGCGGATAGCTCCCACGTGTATTCTTCTTTACCAATAGGAAATTACTATCGTCCGATTTACCCGGGTACTTACAGTGTCACTTATTCTGCTCCAGGTTATCAAAGCGTTACCATCAACAATTTGGTGATTACGGCAGGTACGGGAATCGAACAAAATGTCACTTTACAACCTCTGGCTCCGGTATCTAATTTTACCGCAGACCATACTTCGGGTTGTGGTGGCGTTGTCGCGTTTACGGATTTAACGGGTAGTGCCACAACTTGGACATGGGATTTTGGAGATGGGCAAATCTCCAACGAGCAAAACCCAATTCATTCCTATGCGCAATCTGGAAACTACACCGTGACTTTGGCAGTGACCAATTGTGCGGGAGCGGATGATGAAATCAAGACCAGTTACATCAATGTAAATGTCATGGAACTGCCGATTGTTGCGGTTTCGAACTACAGTGTGTGCGCTCCGCAGTCTTTTGATCTTGCGGCAACGGGGTCGGGTAACTTGGCTTGGTTTGGTCAGGCTGAAGGTGGAAATGCTTTGGCCACGGGTGGAAATTTTACCACGCCAGTTTTGTCAGCGAGTACAACATACTATGTGGAAAATCAAGTCGATTTGGGAAGCGCTACAGTAGGTTCTACCAACGCACAAGCCAACGGTGGATACTACACCGCTGGAACCTACCATTACCTCATTTTTGATGCTTTGTCACCATTTACGTTGGTTTCTGTTCAAGTAAACGCCAATACTTCTGGAAACAGAACCATTGATTTGCGCGATGGTGCAGGTAACGTTTTGCAAAGTGTAACCGTCAATATTCCCCAAGGAGTAAGCACGGTGAACCTGGGCTTCACAATTCCTGTAGGAACGGGATATCAATTGGGCACTGCGGGTGGCAATAACCTTTGGAGAAACAATGCGCAAGCCGCCTATCCATACACTTTAGATGGGGTCGTTTCCATCATAGGCAATAGTGCCAACAATGGAGGATATTATTATTATTTTTATCAATGGAATATCAGTCAAACCTGCAGCAGTGCTCGCGTTCCAGTGAGTATTACTGTCGGTAGCAATCTGCCCCCGGAGGTTTCTGTATCACAAAGCACTTCAGAAATTTGTTCCGGAAATCCAGTCACTTTCACCGCAAATGTGACCAATGCTACGGATGCCACTTACAGCTGGTCCATCAATGGTGTGACTGCTCCCAGTACAACGAATACTTTCACATGGGCTGCTCCCGAGGATGCTGTGGTTATTTGCACGATAACCGATCCAAACAATTGTTCAGGAACCACCAATGCCAGTGGGGAACTGGTGGTTACGGTTACACCTACACCTGCAATGCCCAACATTACGCAAAATGGCAATACACTCTCAGTAGACGCAACCTCTGGAATTCAATGGTATATGAATGGTAGTCCAATCGCCGGGGCCACATCGCCTACTTATGTGCCAACGACCAATGGAAATTACAGCGTCGTTTTGAGCAATGGCGGATGCGCAAGTGCCATGTCAAATACCCTCGTCTTCACAGTGACGGATGTTGTGGCGTCTGATGTAGTCGAAGTGAAGTTGTATCCGAATCCAGTGCAGGACGATTTACAGTTGAGTACCCCATATACCTTGGGCTTTGATTGGAAACTATACAGCGCCTTGGGTCAGATCATTCAACAAGGACACCAAAACTCTGCCAATCATGTATTCCATGTCGCTTCTCTGGAGAAAGGGGTATATACCTTGGTAATTGTAGGGACGGAGATTTCAGTTAGGCAATTTGTAGTAGAAAAATAAATAAAGATTTAATCCTGAAAAACCCCGCTCAACGCGGGGTTTTTGCATTTCTTAATTGAACTTTTACTCCCGCTGAATTGTTATTTAGTATTTTTGAATACTGATAAATGTCATTTTTTATGAAGGCTAAATTTAAAGGGCTTTGGATCAAAGGTTGGGCACTCGAATCCAAAGCGATTCAACAAATTTTTGTGTTATCGATTTTGGCCGCAATCTTCCAATTGGCTCTTCCTTTGGGTATTCAAGGTTTAACGGGATTTATTTCAGGTGGTGAGTTTCGATGGGGTACCGTTTCTATTATTCTCTTGGTATTATTGGCTACCATTTTAGCCAACAAGTGGCAAGTGCGAATGATTGCCATTGGAGAGCAAATGGAGGAACGTTTGTTTGTGATGATGGCCTACGGTTATGCCAAAAAAGCTTTTTTAAAGACTTCTGAATCCCAAATGGCTTTTGTTACGAAAGCCAAATATTTTATTGAAGTTTCGAGTATTCAAAAAGGGTACAGCAAAAAACTTGTAGAGGTAATTTCTTCTCTTCTTCAACTGATTATGGGGGTCTTTTTGATTTCTTTTTATCACCCGTTTTTCCTGGCTTTTGGTTTTGCATTATTATTGGGATTGTTTTTTATCGTTTGGACCAAAGGCCGCAAAGCGATATCAGCCAATACTCATGTCTCCGATGATAAATACCAGTATTATCAATGGATTCAAAAGGCACATTTGAAAGATGAAGAAGGTGAAACTGCGGAAATACATCATGCTGACAATCTCTCAAAGCAATACATTCAAAGCAAACGCAATTATTTTTCATTGGTTATTTTCCAATTGAAATCGTTTTTATTTTTTAAAATGTGCATCATTGCGGTGATGCTGATGTTGGGTGTTTATTTGGCGATTGAACAGCAAATTTCATTGGGGCAATTTCTGGCAGCAGAATTGGTGATTTTGTTGGTGGTGAGTAGTATTGAAAAACTGCTCTTTTCACTGTCTTCGATTTACGAAACCTTGGTGGCCTTTGAAAAGGGATTTGCCTTGATAGAAGAAATGGACATGGAACTGGGCGCTGTTGCAGCGTCTATGCAAGAAGATGTTTTTGATTCATGGTCGACTGTGGCTCCTCAGTCCAATCGAAATAAAATGTACGCGGGTTGGGCCACTGTAGCCTTGATCATTGGGGTGCTCGCATTGCCATGGACACAGAACATTGAGGCCAATGGTCGGGTGATTTCAATGGAGCCCAATCAACGTCCGCAAGGCGTTCAGTCTGTAATTGCTGGTCGAATTGAAAAATGGTATGTGCAAGAGGGAGATTGGGTAAAGGCCGGGGATACTCTGCTCTTTTTGTCAGAGGTAAAGGTGGATTATTTTGATCCGGAGTTGCTGCAAAATACCGAAAGTCAGATTAAGTCGAAAGAAGGGTCCGTTTCCAATTACATGGAAAAAGTAAGGGCCTTGGACAACCAGATTGATGCATTGCTCAATGCCAGAGAAATTAAAAGAGAACAGATCATTACCAAATTGGAGCAGGTCAAGTTAAAGATTAGAACCGATAGTACAGATTTGGTTGCTGTAGAGAACAACGCCCGCGTTGCTCAAGAACAAATGAAACGATTTGATCAAATGTACCAGCAAGGGGTTATTTCAAAAACGGATTGGGAATCTCGTCAAGTAAGCCTGCAGAATGCCCAAGCCAAGGTAAACGACCAAAAAAATAAATTGGCAATTAGTAAGAATGAATTGATCAATACATACAGAGATTACAAGGGAGTGGATGCGGAGTATAGAGACAAAGTTTCTAAAGCAGAAAGTGATAAGTACTCCACCATGTCAGCGATGTATGATGCAGAAGCCCAAGTAACCAAGTTGCAGAATCAGTATAACAATTACGATAGACGAACCGGTTTTTATTACTTGTTGGCTCCCCAAGATGGGTTTGTTTCCAGAGCAACCAAATCCGGAATTGGGGAGACCGTAAAGGAGGGGGAAGAGGTAGTTCGGATTACGCCCAATCGTTTTGATGAGGCAGTTGAAATATTTATCGATCCGGTAAATACACCATTGGTTCATGAAGGGGAGAATGTGC
The DNA here is from genome assembly GCA_937974555.1 of uncultured Flavobacteriales bacterium. Taxonomy (GTDB): domain Bacteria; phylum Bacteroidota; class Bacteroidia; order Flavobacteriales_D; family Sanyastnellaceae; genus CAMCTV01. Next base: position 11,992 of record CALJKR010000070.1, read on the forward strand.
GGTTGATTTTTGATGGTTGGCCTGCTTTTGTAATCAGCGGATGGAGTCAAATGTCCACCGGTTTGTTTGATGGACAAATCATTGGAATAGATCCCGTGATCCAAGAAAATGGACAACTAAGAGTTTGGGTAAAACCCAATCAACCCGATGCATGGCCTGCTCAATTGAGACAAGGCGGAGGAGCCAGAGCTTTCTTATTGTTGAACGATGTTCCTTTGGGATACGAGTTGTGGCGAATGTTAAATGCATTTCCGCCTGATTATTACCAAGGCAAATTGAACAAGGAAGATTTGGCCAAGGAATCCAAGAAGTCAAATAAGACAACAGAGGAGGAAAAGGAATGAGCCTACGATTTACACTCTTCTCGATCAGCCTGGTTCTGCTTTTTCCTTTGCAAATCCATTCCCAAGAGTTGACCTTACAGGAATATTTACTCTGGGTGCTGAAAGACCATCCCATGGCACAAAATGCGGAACTGAATGTTCAGCGTGGGGATGCGCAATTCCTACAAGCAAAAGGCGTTTTTGATCCTGTCATTGTCTCCAAATGGAAAGAGAAGTTTTATCAAGGAAAGGATTATTACAATACGGCTGAAAATGCCGTCGTATACCAATCGCCCTTTGCGCTGAGCATGGTGGGTCAGTTGGATTTGAATAACGGTGATTATCTCAATCCTGAGGCGTATACGGGAAAAGATGGCTTGATGACTTTGGGATTTCAACTGCCTATCTTGCAAGGTTTGGTCATCGATGAAAAACGATTGGCGGTGCGCAGAGCGGAACAGATTCAGGCGATGGCCATTCTGGAAAAGCAAATGGCTTTGAATGAGTTGTTGTTTCAAAGCACAATGTTGTATGTGGATTGGGCCATTGCAGAGAAACGGAAGGTAATTGCCCAAGATCTAGCCAATACGGCAAAGGATAGATACCAAGCAACGAAGCAGCGATTTTTAGGGGGTGATCGACCTGCAATGGATACGTTGGAGGCCAGAGCGCAATGGCAATCGCGCGAAATCTTTCTACAGGAGGCGGCCCTTCAAGTGGTGAAGTCTCGCTTGGCATTGGTGGCCTTTGTTGAGGAAAGGAATGAACGAAAAAATATTCTGTCACTTTCGATTCTTCCGCAGGGAAATACTTTGGACATTCTACCGCTTTACAAGCCCAGTGGAATGTTGGAATTTGGATTGGCCAATCATCCTGAATTATCATGGTATTCCAGTAAAATAACTTTACTCAATTGGGAGGAGAAATGGAAAAGAGAAAAGTTGAAGCCCAAACTGAATGTCCAATATAATTTGCTATCCAAGGGCATTTCCGATGGTAGCGATGTTTCCTTTTCAACCCAAAATTATCGATGGGGTTTGGAAATGGCTTTCCCTATTTTTCTTCGTGATGCAAGAGGAGATTTGCAATTGCAGAAATTGAAGATTAAAGAAGCAGAGAATGATCAGGAATGGAAACGAAGTCAGTTGAGGCAAAAAGCAATGTCTTTGGAACAACAGGAGACGATAGTCCGAGATCAATTTGTATTGTACAGCCAAAATGTGAATTTGTACCAGCGTTTATTGGAAGCGGAACAAATTAAATTTCAGGCAGGTGAGAGTGCAGTTTTTATGGTGAATCAGCGTGAGAACGCATGGTTGGAGAACCAATTGAAAGCTTTGGAGTATGAGAGAAAATGGATGGAGACGAGAATTCAAATGTCCCAACTTTTATTTATGCCCTATTTCTGAGTTGGAGCAGGTCGATTGCTCAAATAAACGCCGAGCAAAACAATGCCCGCAAATCCCATTTGTCCCATACTGATTTCTTCGCCAAGCATAGATCCCCAGGATACAGCGACAATGGGAATCAAATAGGTTACAGTGGATGCCAAAATGGGTCCTGCTGTTTGTGTCAATCTAAAAAATAATATATTGGCGATTCCCGTGCCTACCACGGCCAAGGTGGCGACAGCGGCGAAACTTCTCCATCCTGATGGATGCGTTGCGATAACAGAAATGGGTGTAGTCGCCAATAGAATTGCGCAGGGTATGCTCACCATGGTTATCGATACAGCGGTAATCCAAGGCGCCTTCATGTGGGTCAAATGATGCCCCACCGTATTCACACTGATTCCATATAAAAGGGTAGCAAATAGAATCAGAAATGCATACTCAAAGTTTTGCATAGAACTTCCCTTTACAGCAATGATTCCTGCCGCTCCGATAAAACCAACCACCATTCCCAAGATTTGTAGTCGATGGCTTTTCTTGTTAAAGAATAGCAAGGCTAAGAGTAACGTAAAAAGCGGGGTTATTGCATTTAAAATACCCGCCAATCCACTGTCCAGGTGTTGCTGTGAAATGGCAAATAAAAAAGCAGGAATGCCGCTCCCACAAAAACCAACAATGGCCAAGTATTTCCAATCTTGTTTTTGGATGTTTTTGATGGCTTGAAATGTAAAGGGAGAAAGAGCCAATGCGGCCAAGATCATTCGTAGGCAGGCCACTTGATACGGAGACAATACAGTGCTCCCATCTTCCGCTTTCAAACCCATTTTCATGAGTATAAAAGAGCTTCCCCAAACCATGGCCAACAAGATTAATATCAGGGCAGATGAGAATTTTGATCCTTTCACGAAATGATTTTTGCCAAATGTACGTTTCGTTTATAGCCCAAGGCTTAATTTTGTTCAAAATATAAATCGATGAAAAATTGGATTCTTGTCTTTTCGTTTGCGGTTCTTTGGATGGCCTGCAATGAATCAAATCAAACAGATACATCAGCTTCATCTGTTGTGGTGGAGCAAATTCAAGAAAAAGGAACCGTGGCAAAAACAGTAGCCAAATTGAGTATTGAGGGAATGACCTGTGCCCACGGTTGTGGTGGTAAAATACAAAAAGAATTAGAGGAATTGGATGGTGTAAAAGCCACTGACCTGGATTTTGTCGAAGAAAGAAAAGTGAATGTGGTGTCTGTAGAGTTTGATGCTGCCCAATTGGACGAGAACAAAATGATGGGTTTGGTTAATGGTTTGGCAGACGGAAAATACAAAGTTGTTGCAGCGCAGCGTGTGACCACAACTGTTCAATAATGAAGTTGTTTTCTTCTCCTTTCTTGTGGGCCAGACTTGCTCTGGTGGCTCTTTATTTGGTCATCATCGCCGGAAGCATCGTTCGAGTAACCGGTAGTGGTATGGGTTGTCCAGATTGGCCCAAGTGCTTTGGTCACCTCATTCCACCAACAGATCAAGAGGTACTATTGATTGGACCTGGAAAGTCATTTCACAAAGGTCAAATGGTGATTCATCATGATACATTGTGGGTGGCTCAACAAGAGGTTGTTTTTGATGACAAATCCACTTTTTACAATTTTGGTGCTGAGGCACAGTGGAAAAAGTATCCCAAGCACAACTATGCTGTTTTTAATGTTTGGCATACCTGGACGGAATACATCAACCGTTTGTTGACCGGTGTTTTGGGATTTCCTGTTTTAATTTTATTGATTGTCTCTTGGCGTTGGGCAAGAAAAGGCAATGGTTGGCAGCCCTTTTTAGGAACCCTTCTAACCTTGGCACTGATTCTTTATGAAGCTTGGTTGGGTAAACTCGTGGTGGATGGTCATTTATCTGGAGGAAGAGTGACCTTGCACATGTTGGGGACCATGGGCATTATTTTTACATTACTCTGGGTGATGAACGCAAGCCAAGGATTTCCCAAGAAGTGGGAAATACAAAAGCCCATTTTACTTTGGATTTCTTTGGTCATGATGTTGATCCAGATTGTTTTGGGTACGCAATTGCGAGAGGCCATCGATGAGGTAATCAAGCAAGGTTGGTCCAGGCAAGATTGGATTGCACAGATTATTCAGTCATCAGAGAACGTGACTTTTTATGTGCATCGAACGTTCTCTTGGCTGGTTTTTTTTACTGCTGGATTCATTGCCATAGAAATGTACAAGCAGAAGTCAAATTTGGCATTTTGGATTGCTATTCCGTTGGTTGGTGAATTTTTAGTGGGAATATTGTTGTCTTATTTCAACTATCCCATTTGGTCTCAACCCGCGCACTTGCTGCTCTCTATGATTTTACTGGGCGCGCTGCTTCAATTGGCTTTTAGAAAGAAGCCCATTGTAAGTAAGTGAAAACATATTGGTATATAGGACATCAGATTGATTTCCAATATCAGTTAAAGCGTAATCGATTTCGATATTTTTGAGTTGAATTCCAAGTCCCAAATTGGGTTGAAAAGTGGTGTATGTTCCGCTGAAATTTTGGTTTTTCTGAACATTACCAAATCCAGTTCTAAATTTTAGCCATCCTTGGTAGGCAATCTCCAATCCTATGCCGGGATCAATGCTGAATCGATTGTTGCTAATCCAAGTGTTGCGTCTACCATCCGTTGCGATTACCGTATTGGCTTCTACGAGGAAGGTATATTTTTTCCAATTAAAACTTCTTCCACCACCCAATGTAAATCGAGGCAAAGCAATTTCCCAATTGTTGGTGGGAATACTGTTTCCAGTATTCTGAAATACCGACTGCGTTTTGGCGTCCAAGTCATAGCTCCAGGCATTGAAAGTTCCTGTGATGTCTTTACCTACCAAACCCCATGACCAATGGTCATATTGCCCTTGATAGCCAACATCCAATCCAAAGCCCCAGGATTGCGCAAAACTTCCAATGTGTCTGTAAATAACTTTGGCATTGGCGCCCCATTGATGGTGCACTTTTGAATTGGAAAATTTGTCTTTTA
>CALJKR010000071.1 GCA_937974555.1 uncultured Flavobacteriales bacterium
AGTGTGGTCGCTACTTCTATCTCTTCAATGAATTGCTGTGGATAGAGCGCTGGTCTTCCTTTGGAAGTCCATTTGACAAATGGACGCGTCATCCAATATTTACCAAGATATTTTCCATTTAAAATGCCATCATTCAAATTTTGATTCACAAAATAGAAACTTCTGGTTTCGGCTCCCATTTGGAATTTCCCCAATCGTAAACTGGCTTTGGCAATACCCACAACATCTTTTTGTGCGATGCTGTACATGGGGTTGATGCTCCATTGCCAGCGGCGATTAAGTACGTGTTGATTGTGAATCACAGCGCCAATGGCGGCATGGTTATACATATTCCATGAGGCAGTAGGTGCCACATAGATTTGGGTTGTTTTGCCATTGGGGAAACTGGTGAAAGGTTTTATTTTAAGGGGTTCTACTTTACCCAACAATTTGCCTTTGACCAACAAATTGTTTTTGTTGGAAATTTCTGGAATCACTTTGTTTGCATTCAACTCAAATTGCTTCACCCCTGTGGTGGTGGTGAATTGAACGAAACCCGATTTTCCAGGTTTTAAGACCGGAGACCAAAGGGTAGCTGTTTTGCCATTGGTGTCGGTCATCGTTACAGAGCAAGGGCCATCAGTAGATCCTGTATTCCTCACTTTCACACGGTAAACACCGTCTTTGTCTTTTTCCAATTTAGCCGATTCTATTCTAAAATCAGGTTTGCCATTGGAGTTGATGTAAGAATCAAAAAACCATGATAAATCTTGGCCCGAGGTTTCTTCAAATATCTTTTGAAAATCCTTGGGTTGTGGATGCTTGAATTTCCATTCAGAGAAATAACGTTGCATGCACTTGTCAAATAGTTCAACGCCCAAATATTGTTGCAAGTAATAAAATATTACAGCAGTCTTCTTGTATACGTTGGCACCATAATTTAAACTTAAGAAATCATTGGAATGGCAGCTCAAAGGCTGATCAATCCCGTAATTCGCAGTAAACAAGTAGGTCAACTGAGAGACCGTCCAATAATTGACCGAATCCAAATCTAAAATTTTAGAAAGGCCATTATTGCCGTTGATGCTTATTCCCATGGCACCCTTTGAATCAGGATGCTTCACCATGTTGTATCGATCCTCGTTGAAAGAATTGATTCCTTCATCCATCCATGCGTTGTCCCGTTCATTGCTTCCTAAAATTCCGTAAAACCAGTTATGACCTACTTCATGCATGATCACCGTCTCCAGTTCATCCGCGGAAGAAGCATTGCCAATCACGGTTACATTGGGATATTCCATTCCACCTCCCGCGCTGATGGTTCCATCTACAGCTGTTACGACAGTGTATGGGTAATCGCCATTCCAAAGCGAATAATAGTAGGTGGCATCTGCAATGTATTGGGTGGCGTTATTCCAAAGTTTTTGGTTTTGTGGAGTAAACATGGCCCAAGTGGTTACTTTGGTTTTGGTGTACGGTGTGACAACCTCGCCCTTTCTTACAATCCATCTTTTGTCAGCAAACCATCCAAAGTCATGTACGTTTTTTTGTTTGTATTGCAAGGTCTTCCATTCTGAAGAGGTAGGGGGGAAGGATGACGCGTAAATGGAGTCTGCGGGTGCAGGAAGCTCAGCCAATTGATTCAGCCATTCTATTTCAGATTGTGTTTGAAGATTCCCCGTTGCTCCAACTACATAATTAGATGGAACGGTAATTTTGACATCATAGCTACCAAATTCACTGTAAAATTCACCTTGGGTCAAATAGGGCATTGCATGCCATCCTTTTTGGTCAAATACAGCAGGTTTGGGATACCATTGGGTGATTTGGTAACTCTGTCCAATGTGCCCCAATCTGGAAATGTTTCCACTGGGTAGTTTCACACGGAAAGGAGTGGTGACGGTAATGGATTGTCCGGGTTGAAGCGGGGTGCTTAAATGCAAAACTCCAATGTCAATATGGGTGCTGTCTAAGTTCCATTGGATAGATTCTCCGTTGACTTTAAAGTCCAATGAATCGATGAAGCCCTTGTCGGTTTTGAGCGTGCTATAAAGCAGGAAGTTTTTCTGACGCACCAATTGTTTGGCCAATGCCGTTTGTTTGTTCTTGTAGGCATTGGGCCAAAGGTGCATGTATATTTCGGTTAATGCCTCGGGACTATTGTTGGTGTAAACAAAACTCTCATAGCCACTGATGAAGTGGTTGACATCATCCAAACGAACTTGAATGGTATAATCTACTTGCTGTTGGAAGTAGGGAGTGGTTTCTTTTTTTTGGGCCCACAACGGCAACGTTAAAAAAGAAAGGAGGGCGATGAATATATTTTTCATGTTATTTCAAAAGCTTGTCTAAGTGTTTGTGAAGATTTTTTCCCATGGCATCAGTTCCATGCGCTACAATAATTCCGTTTTTGTCCAACAATATGGCATAGGGGATGGAGTTGATTCCCCATTGGGTGCACACATCCGAATTCCAACCTTTGAAATCACAAACGTGATGCGGCCATTTTAAAAGATGGTCTTGTCGCAGAGCGCCAATCCAAGCATCTTTGTCTTTATCTAAAGAAATAGAAAAAATCTGAAGCCCTTTGGGGTGGTATTTGTCATAAGTGGCAACTAGCTCAGGATTGGAGGCACGGCACGGGCCACACCAAGAGGCCCAGCAATCAACCAAAACCACTTGGCCACTGAGGTCGCTGGGAACTTTCAAGCGATTGTTTAAATCGGGGAGTGGAACATCAGGTAGTTTTTTTCCAACGGCAATAACATCGTCTATCGGGGGGCGCTGAACGGATTGTACCTCATCCTCCAGTTGTCGCACATATTGACTCCAAGCTTGAAAGTACTCACTCTCGCTTAAAGTCTCTTGCACCGCTTCTTTCACACGTTTGTATTGATCGATGTACTGGGCAGGGTCCAAGTATTGAACCACCATTACTGCCGCAGGCTCAGAGAAATTCCCATCCAACCAGGACAATGCAATTTCTCCAATTTCTTTTTGTAACTGCTCTATTCTGGGTCGAGTAATTTCACCCCCTTCTTGCATATCCAAATCAATCATCTCGCTCATTTTGGGGGCAATGAGTTTACCGTAGGACAAGAATTTTAGCGAAGATGGCGATCCCTCAATCTCAACGGATTCATTTAGATTTCCGAAATGTCCATTTAAGGTCACATGTTCCGTGCTATCGGTAATGAGCACCACATAGTCGTTGGGGTTGAGTTCCAGACGGTAAAAATCTTTGTACAACCCTTTTTGTGGACGCAAGGTGTATTTGTCGTCGGGACCAATTACGGTACTGTCCAATACCGCATCCTCACCTTCTCTCATTCCGATGAGATAAAGGGTTTGTCCATTGCCGCCTTCGATTTTTCCTTCAATTTTTTGTCCTTCGTCACAGCTCACCAAGGAGAACAGAACGAGGATGGGGAGAATCCATTTCATTTTATTTGTCTAATAGTTTTTGAATGATTCCCGATGCCACTTTGGGATTGGCTTTGCCCTGGGATTTTTTCATCAGTTCTCCCATGAATAATCCCATGAGTCCCTTGTTGCCGGCTTGATAGGCAGCTACCTTGTCTGGCCATGCTGCTAAAATGTCTTGTGCAATTTTTTCAATCTCATCATCTCCCGCATCTTGTACCAAGTTCATTTGCTGCGCGATTTCCGAAGCATCAGATTGGGGTTGATCAAAAAGCACAGGCAATATTTTCTCAGCCGCAGTTGAAGAACTCACTTTTCCAGAGGCAATGAGATTCAATATGCCAACCAACTGGTCAGGGCTTAGGGTCATTTGCGATATTTCAATCGCTCTTTCATTCAACAAAGCCTTGATTGGGCCCATTACCCAATTGGCTGCCATTTTGTATTCGGTGGTTTTTTGAATAACCTCTTCAAACCACAAGGCCAATTCCTTTTCTTGGGTAATGACCAAAGCGTCGTATTCCGATAAGCCCAATTTTTGGGTGTATTTGGCTACGAGCTCTTGAGGCAACGCAGGCAATTGTGATTTGATGGATTCAATTTTTTCTAGCGTAATGTGCAAGGGTAAAATATCCGGCTCAGGGAAGTAGCGATAATCATGCGCGCGTTCTTTGCTTCGCATGGATTGTGTAGTGCCTGAGGGTGCGTCAAAATTGCGGGTCTCTTGAACAATGGTTTCACCATTTTCTACACATTCAATTTGTCGCTTCATTTCATATTCAATGGCACGCTGAACGTTTCGGATGGAGTTCATGTTCTTTACTTCGCAACGGGTATTGAAATGTGTATCTCCTTTTTTTCTGACAGAAATATTGGCGTCACATCGCATGGAACCTTCTTCCATATTTCCATCGCAAATACCCAGGTAGCGCACCAGTTTTCTTAATTCCGTCAAGTAGTTGTAAGCTTCTTTGGAACTTCGTAAATCGGGTTCACTCACTACCTCAATCAATGGCACTCCGGCACGATTCAGATCAATCAATGTATCAAATGGATCTTGATCGTGCATGCTTTTTCCCGCATCTTCTTCCAAATGTGCACGGGTAATGTTGATGCGCTTTACTTGATCATTCTCATCCTTGATATCCAGAAATCCCCCTGTGCAAATGGGTGTCTTGTCTTGGGTAATTTGATATCCCTTGGGTAAATCCGCGTAGAAGTAATTCTTCCGCGCAAAATACATATCTTGATGGATTTGCATGTTCATCGCCAAACCCAATTGAATGGCGCAGTCGATGGATTTTGCATTGACCACTGGCAATGTACCTGGGTGACCCAAAGAAATTGGGCTAATCAATGTATTGGGCAATTCACCAAATAAATTGGCATCTGAGGAATAGGCTTTGGACTGTGTACTCAATTGCATGTGCACTTCCAAACCAACCACCAATTCATAGTCGTCGTAAGGGATATTCTTTACAGCTGTTGACTCAACCATTTCTTCCATTCTTCTTTATCGTCTTCGTTGATCTTTGTTTTTATAGGCAAATAATACAAGGGTAGGTTTTTCCAAGGAGCGAGATGTGCAATTCTCATGGCATCTTTTTCCGTGGTGATCCATCCGTCTATTTGGCCCCCAAAGGTAGCCAATTTTGATTGAAGAATACGGGCCTCTTTTTCCCCGAGCCACTGATGATCGCGCCATGCGAGTTGCTCCTTGATGTCATATTTTTCTTTCAAATACCCCAAAAACTTTTGTGGATGTGCAATGGCACAAAACCCTCCCCATTTTTTGGGGAGAATTGGGTCCATTTGAAAGACGGGTTTCAATGGAAGATATTCCAGATGCGCAAAGAAAACTGGGGCAGCGCTAAAGCGCCTGATTTGATTCCTCATATTTTCTTTTTGTACTGCTGTGATGTTCAAAGGGGCGTCTGTAATTACAATGGCATCAGCGGCAAGTGCGCGTGACTGAATGTCCCGCAATCCACCCGCTGGCCATAGTTTGTCTTGAAAAAAGGGATTGTAGAATTTGGAAAGTAAGATGTAGGTTTGACCAACCAAAGCGCGGTGCTGGTATGCATCGTCTAAAACGATACAATTCGTTTGGGGATTTTTATTCTTCAAATGCCGGATACCTACTATTCTTTTTTCCGCAACCACACCCTTTACATCTGGGTGATGTTTGCAGATTAAAAGTGGCTCATCGCCAACCGCAGTGGCATCACTGTTTTCATTGATTTCTACCAGGCCGTGCGTTTTTCTTCCATACCCTCTGGAAACAAATCCCAAAGTGTGATGGCCTTTGAGTTCATCCAAAAGGAAATCAGTGAAGGGAGTTTTTCCTCCCCCCCCAATGGATAAATTTCCTACGACGATGGCGTGAATGGGGGAAGTTGAGCTTTTAAATAGACCATGATCGTAGAGGTAATGTCGAATCCTGAGAATAATTCCCAGTATCAAGGAAATAATATTTTGGCACAACTTCCAGAGCATTGTATTAATTTCGAGGGGAAATTACGATAGAATAATGACAACGGTAAAACATATTATTGCGGAGTTGGAGCTTTGGGCGCCAAGCGTATGGCAAGAATCGTATGACAATGGCGGGCTCATCGTGGGGAGTATGGAGATGGAAGTAAAAGGGGTTTTGTGTTGTTTGGATTGCACGGAGGACATTGTACAAGAAGCCATAGATAATCATTGTAACGTGGTTTTGGCACACCATCCCATAGTGTTTTCAGGATTGAAAAAAATTACAGGGAAAAATTACGTGGAACAAACCGTAATCAAGGCCATAAAAAATGATGTGGCGATCATCGCTTGGCATACCGCATTGGATAATGTCAGCACTGGCGTCAATGCTCAACTGGGAAAAGTATTGGGCATGCGGACTATGCGCATTCTTCAACCCAAAAAGGACACCCTCTTGAAGTTGGCTGTTTACGTTCTTCCCAGAGATTTACAAGCCATTGAGTCAGCGGTTTTTGCCGCTGGTGGTGGAGCGATAGGAAATTACTCTGAGTGTAGTTTTTATTGGAAAGGCAATGGTTCATACAAGCCAGAGGCAGGAGCTAATCCAGTCATTGGGACGATAGGAGTGCGAGAGTTTACGGATGAAGTCAAGGTGGAGTTTATTGTTCCAGATCATGCCAAGTGGGCTGTGCACCAAGCCATGATTAAGGCCCACCCTTATGAAGAAGTGGCGCATGAGTGGATTACCCTAGACAATGTACGAACCGATGTCGGTTCAGGGATGATTGGAGAATTGCCTAAGCCGGTTCCCATTTTGGATTGGCTTGGCATATTGAAGACTTCCATGTCTTTGGGATGCATCAAACATACAAAACTGATCCATGAAAATATATCCAAAGTGGCTTGGTGTGGGGGGAGTGGTGATTTCTTGCTGGAAACAGCAATCGCCCAAGGAGCCCAAGTTTTTATCACATCCGATTTTAAGTATCATCGTTTTTTTGACCATCAGCAAAAAATAATCATTGTGGATATTGGTCATTATGAGACAGAAAGTTGTGTAATTGACTTACTAAGTGATTGGTTAACAGAAAAATTTACTACTTTTGCCATCCACAAAACGAGGATTGTAACCAATCCTGTTCAATATTTCTGAAATGGCGAAAAAGATGACCAAGTCTGCTAAGCCTACCAAAGTTGCCAAGAAGCCTGTAAAGGCGGTTGCAAAAAAAGTAGTCAAAGTAGCAAAGAAGTCTGCGCCGGTAAAGAAAAAGAAAGTAGAGAAAGCAAAGCCGGTTAGCAAGATTAAAGCAACTGCTGCAAAAAGCTCAAAAAAGCCAGCAGCAAAAATTTTAAAGGCACCGGCTAAAAAAAATGTGAAGAAAGCTATGCCTGAAAAGAAAGCGTCAAAATCGCCTGTAGCAAAAAAGGCTGCAGTCACCGCTAAGAAAGCCGTCAAAGCACCGGTAGCCGCCAAGGCTCCCGCCAAAAAAACCGCTGTTGCTTCTAAGCCAGTGGCCAAAAAAGCAGAGACAAAAAAAGTCGACACCAAGAAAGCCGCTCCCGCAAAATCTGTTGTTTCTAAAGTTGCCACCAAAAGCGTAACTCCCAAGACTCCTGCAAAAAAGGCGGATCCTGTAAAAAAAGCCTCACCTGCTGTAAAATCAAAAGTTGAAGAAAAGCCCAAAGCTGCTTCAGCCAAGCCAGCAGTTAAAACGGCCAAGGTGGTGGAGTCGAAGCCTGAAGTAAAAAAACAGGTAGTAGCGCCAAAGGAAGAGCCCAAAAAGAAAGAGGCTAAAGCGGTCAAAGCGGAAGCCAAACCCGTTGTAGACGAAGCCCCATCGGATCGTCCAAAACCAAGAATTATCGAGTTTAAACGCGATAATCGACCAACCGCTAACCCCGTTTTTGTTAATAATCCGGAAGGAATGGCAGCTGTGAAATTTGCTCCCGTGGCCCGCGTTGAAAAAAATGAAAAAAAGGAATCTACTGAAGATATGAAAAGCACAAACCGATTTGCCTTCGTTGAAGGTGACAACAAAACTGCTGGTGTAACCATCGAAAACAAATTGCGCGCATTGTATGATGTGCAATTGATTGACTCTAGAATTGATAAAATTCACGCGACACGTGGTGAGTTGCCATTGGAAGTGGAAGATTTGGAAAATGAAGTGGCGGGTTTGACAACACGTGTGAGCAAAGTTCAAGAAGAGGTGGATGCTACTTTAGAAGATATTGCGGCTAAAAAGCAAGGCATTAAAGATGCTGAAACGCAAATTAAAAAGTACAAAGAGCAGTTGGATAAAGTGAAAAACAACCGTGAGTACGAAGCGTTGAACAAAGAGATTGAATTCCAAGATTTGGAGATTCAATTGTTGAAGAAAAAAATCAGAGAGGCAGAAAGTCAACACGAATTGAAATTGTCGAATCTCGAGGCGAGCCAACAAAAGTTGGAAGCCAGAACCAATGATTTGGAGTTCAAAAAGAAACAACTTTCTGAGATTATCGCTGAAACGGAGCGTGAAGAGGATATTCTTAAAGCCAAGAGTGCGGAAGCGAAGAAGTTGATCGATCAAAGATTGTTGGATGCATACGAGCGCATTCGCAAAGGAGCAACGAACGGCTTGGCTGTAGTGCCTATCGATCGTGAGGCTTCTGCCGGGTCTTTCATTCACATCCCACCACAAAAGCAAATGGACGTTGCAGCACGTAAAAAGGTAATCATTGACGAGCACAGCGGACGTATCTTGGTTGATAGCCTTTTGGCCATGGAGCAATCAGAGAAAATCAACCAAATGTTGGAAAAAGAATTGAAGAAATAATTCAAATCGAATCAAAATAAAAAGGGGCTTTTGCCCCTTTTTTTTTATGACCGCTTTCTCTTGAAAGCAAAGTAAACTGGAATTCCGATTAGGACGATGATCAGTCCCGGCCAAGTATCGTTAGGCGTGTAAATCAGTAGGCCTGTGCAAAATGCCAGGGCAAAAAGGATATAGAAAATGGGGAGGATGGGATAAAGAGGCGTCTTGTAGGTTCTTGGGTGATCGGGTCGTTTGATTCGGAGAATAATCACCCCCAGAATGGTCAAAATATAAAACAACATCACCGTGAAAACCACGTAGTTGAGCAATTGGCCATATTGCCCACTCATGCAGAGGATGGAGGCCCAAATACATTGCGCCCAGAGCGCCCAAGCGGGAACCAAATGTCTATTGACCTGCGCGGCTGGGGCGAAAAAAAGATTTTCTTGGGCCATTGTTTGATACACCCTCGCGCCGCTAAAAATTAGCCCGTTATTGCACCCAAAAGTGGATACCATGATTAGACCGGCAATGAGGTAAGTTCCCAATCCGCCAAAGATTTGTTGCGCAGCTGCAACACCCACGCGCTCTTGGGGAGCTTCAGCTATTTGTTGTAACGAGAGTGTTCCCACGTACATAAGATTCATGCTTACATAAATAATGGTAACTATTACGGTACTCAAGAGCAATGCGCGACCGATGTTTTTTTCAGGATTTTTCATTTCACCCGCAATAAAGGTCACGCTGTTCCAAGCGTCACTGCTGAAAATAGAGCCAACCAATGCCAATGAAAGCGCGCCGATAAATGAATAGGTGTCAATGGGCATGGTTGTGTGCAAAACAGAATCCCATTTTTGCCAGTTCCACCCTTCGTTCCAATTTGAATCCCAAATCTCGGAACTGAAACCAAAAATAAATCCCGCAACCAACAAGCCGAAGAGCGCTATTAGCTTGGTGCTTGTGAAGATTCCTTGAATCCACTTTCCTGATTTCACACCCAACGTGTTGATGTAGGTCAAAAGAATGATGGTGGAGACAGCCAAAATTTGCGCTGGATAGATGGAAAATCCATTAATTAGAGGAATTCCATTTTCGGGTTTCATTTCGAAAACGGGGATGAAGTAACCGGTGAATTTGCTGAATGCCACTGCCACAGCGGCAATTGTTCCTGTTTGAATTACGGTGAAGAAACTCCAACCGTATAAGAATGCCATCAACGGATGGTAGGCTTCACGCAAATAGACATATTGACCTCCAGCTTTGGGAAACATTCCGGAAAGTTCGCCGTAACTCAAGGCAGCTGAAATGGTGATGATTCCTGTGAAAATCCAAATGGCAATGAGCCAAGGAGCGCTGAAAAGTTGAGTGGTCATGCTGGCGCTGACGATAAAAATCCCCGATCCTATCATGGACCCAACCCCCAGCAAAGTGCTGTCCAATAACCCCAATTGATTATTTGTTTTCATGCTGGAAAGATAGCCCAAGACATACACAGGGCAAGGGTTGTGTATAAAGTGTGAATATTCCAATTTTTTACTTGACTTTAACCTTTGCATCTTTGTCTCATGTCAGAGGGATTTATTGTATCAGCAAGAAAATATCGCCCAGATTCATGGGAGACTGTAGTAGGTCAAAAGTCTATTACCAGAACTTTGCAAAATGCAATAGCAACCGATCAGATTGCCCAGGCGTATCTTTTTTGTGGACCACGCGGCGTGGGAAAAACCACTTGCGCTCGAATTTTTGCCAAGGCGGTGAATCAAGTGGGGCAATCTGTAGAAGGAGATATGGCGTTCAATATTTTTGAATTGGATGCCGCTTCAAACAATTCGGTAGAGGACATCAGAAATATCGTTGATACCGTTCGTATCCCACCGCAAGTGGGTAAGTACAAGGTGTACATCATTGACGAGGTTCACATGTTGAGCACCCAGGCGTTCAATGCTTTTTTGAAGACGTTGGAAGAGCCCCCAGCACATGCTATTTTTATTTTAGCAACTACAGAGAAACACAAAATTATTCCAACGATTTTAAGTCGTTGTCAGATTTTTGACTTTAGTCGTATCCGTATTTCGGACATGACAGAGCATCTTTCTGAAATTGCCGATAAAGAGGGTATTTCAGCTGAAATGGAGGCGCTGCATGTGATTGCCGAAAAGGCGGATGGCGCAATGCGTGACGCACTATCGATCTTTGATCAGGTGGTGGCTTTCTGTGGTAAGTCCTTGACCTACTCCGCTGTCATTGAGAATCTTAATGTCTTGGATTATGATTACTATTTCCAATTGACAGATTTGGCTTTCACGGAGGATGTTCCTCAATCTTTGGTTCTTTTTAATTCTATCTTGAACAAGGGGTTTGATGCGCATCATTTTATTTCTGGATGGGGAGCACATTTAAGACGCTTGCTTGTTTCAAAAGATGCAGCAACCATTGCTCTCTTGGAAGTTTCAGAAAATGTTGCTCAAAAGTATGCGGAGCAAGGAGCCAAAATGGACTTGCGTTTCTTGATTTCAGCCATGGATTTAATCAACGATTGTGACATTCACTATCGTGCATCCAAGCACCAACGACTCCTGGTAGAGTTGACCATCATGAAAATTTGCAGCATTCAATCCAATCGGAGGGAAGGCGAAAAAAAAAAATAGGATAATCCCTTTTCGGGGTGCACCGGCAGTTACACTAACTACTGCCGCTCCATCAGCGGGAAAGATGCCCTCCAATGAAATTGTGGTAGGTGATGGTTCGCCCATATCAAGCACCACCCCAAGATCCATTAGACCACCGGAAGCGCCGCGCCTTCCAGCTCCCTTGGGACAACGAGAAAAAATAGCCCAGTCCAAAGAGGTGATCTCAATTTCAACTTTAAGACAAGAGGTTAAAGAACAAGCGGAACAGGAAGATCCAGATCTGATTTTTCAAGAAACCGCGGATAGGGCCTATCAAGACGCGGAGGTTCTGCACGCGTGGACCGAATTTTTGCAATCAGGCAAGGTCCCTCAAGGTCAGCTTTGGGCGGCATTGACCTTGGCCAAGCCCAGCTTTTCTGACAATGTGCTGAAATTGGGATTCCCCAGTGAGACCCAGGTGATATATTTCAATGATGTACGGTTGGACCTGGCTACCTATTTCAAAGAGGTACATCAAATCAAAGGTTTGAAATTTGTTACAGAAGTGCTCAAGGAGGTCGAAACACATAAAAATCTAATGACCATCACCCAACGCTTTGAAAGTTTGCGCAAAGACAATCCTGCTATTGAAAAGCTCTATCGGGTTTTTCAAATGCGAATGGATTAAGCTTTACAAAATGTTGTCAATTGATTGTGCCTTGTGTGATTAACTTCGCACGCAATGAAACAGTTTATTTTTCCTATCATCTTCTTTGTTGTTTTTATTTTAATTGATTTTTATGCCTATAGAGGTTTTCGTCAATTAACGCTAAAGTGGTCAGCCAAAGCCAAAACCGGCTTGAAATACATATTTTGGACGCCAACTGTTTTGATGGTTGTTCTTTTTGCTATCATGATGATCAGCATGTCCAAAGAGAGTGGACGTCCACCAGAGTGGTTTATGATAATCATGAGTTGGATTTTTGTCTTGGGAATTTCAAAAATGGTATTCATTATTTTTCATTTCGGAAACGATGTCATTCATTTTTTTCGATGGGTGTGGTCCAAATGGAGAAAGGACCCGACACAGGAGCGCAATGGGATCTCTAGGATGCAATTTTTAAATCAAGTGGGCTTGGGCGTTTCAGCAGCGATGTTCAGTAGTTTCGTTTATGGAATGGTTAAAGGGAAATTTGATTTCACCATAAGAAGAGAGTTTTTAAAATTCCCACATTTCCCTTCTCAAAAGGCGATTAAAATTATTCAATTGAGTGATGCGCATTTGGGGACCTTTGGTCCTAGTGGAGTAGATGAAGTGAGTGTAATTGTGGAAATGATTAACAATGAGAATCCGGATTTCATTTTTTTCACAGGAGATTTGGTCAACAATATTGCGGACGAAGCAGAGCCTTTTGTTGAGGTATTTTCAAATTTAAAGGCCCGTTACGGGAAATATTCCATCCTGGGAAATCACGATTATGCGGAGTATATCTATCGTGGTGATTCCCCTGAAATGATCGAAAAGAAAAGAGTAAACATGATTCAATTGGAATCGGTGCATCGACGTATGGGATTTAAATTGTTACGCAATGAGCAAGTAGAAGTTCCAACAGAGAGTGGCGTCCCATACTATATCATTGGGTTGGAGAACTGGGGCAGACATTTCTTTCAATTTGGTGATTTGGTCAAGGCTTCACAGGGGATACCTGTTGATGCATTTCAAATTCTATTGTCACATGACCCTACCCATTTTGAGGAAGAGGTCATGGGCAAAGGCAATATAGCATTGACCTTATCCGGTCATACACACGGAGCACAATTTGGTGTTGAGGCTCCAGAATTGGATATCAAGTGGAGCCCTTCTCCTTGGTTTGGTTACAAGCGATGGGGTGGACTTTATCAGGAAGGAAAGAATTATCTGTATGTGAATAGAGGGCTAGGCTGTTTGGGATTCCCTGGCCGTGTTGGAATTGCACCTGAGATAACGGTCATTGAAATTGCCCATGCTTAGATCTACTATTTTGGTCATTACGGTATTGCTCGGTATGAATACCCCAGGGCATTCCCAAATGAATTTGGATATTCGTTTATTGAGTAAAATAAACCATGCGCCTTATGCGTCCAGTGCATTTTGGCAGCCCTACTCCAATAGTGTTATGTTTGTGGGCAATGCCAATGTGCTGGCTTTGCCTCTGGCCTCAGCGATACGAGGACAGAATTGGAAAAAGGAAGTTGGTATTCAAGTGGGCGGATTGCTGATCAATGGAGGCATGACTTGGTTGATCAAAAACACTGTAGATCGACCTCGACCTTTTAATCAATACCCTGGGGTGTTGAATCAGCATTATGAGCCCAAAGATTTTTCTTTCCCTTCTGGTCATACCTCTTGGGCTTTTCAATGGGCTACTGCCACTTCTTTGTATGCCAAGAAATGGTATGTCGCCTTGCCCTGCTTTGCTTATGCCGGATCCATTGGATACTCCCGAATGGTGATGGGGGTGCATTATCCAAGTGATGTAATGACCGGGGCTTTGTTGGGGTCAGCCTCGGCATGGCTATCCTGGAAAATCAATGAAAAACTATTCACTTATAAATCGGAAAAGAAGAATTTAAAGGATTGAAAATGAACCATTCTAAAGACTCAATTGAGATAATTTAGAATAAATTGTTTTCAACATATTGCCTTGTTTCGGATTGATATAGCATATCTTTGTAGCCCTAAATCATTTTAAAAAAAAGAAAAATGGCATTAGAAATTACAGACAGCAATTTTGCAGAGATTACCAACACCGACAAACCCGTAATGATTGATTTTTGGGCTGAGTGGTGTGGTCCCTGCCGCATGGTAACTCCGGTGGTTGAAGAAATCGCAAATGAGTACGAAGGCCGTGCCATTGTAGCCAAAGTGAATGTTGATTTAAATCCAGAGACTTCCATGAAGTTCGGAATTCGCAATATTCCAACTATCGTTTTCTTGAGAAACGGAGAGGTAGTTGATAAAAGCGTTGGAGCAGTTCCCAAAAATGTTTTATCGGAAAAATTAGACCATGTATTAAATGGTTAAGATTGTTGAATGAAGGCCTCGAAAGAGGCCTTTTTTTTTGACTTAAATTTTCATTCTTCGTGAAAATTCAAATCTTTCGCAAAGGATTCTTCCAAATGTGAAACGCCCCAAAAGGCAAGTCCCAAAGAAATAATACCCAATGCAGTAGCGGCACCTGTCATTCCCATCATGGGTTCCCAAGCTTTGAAAGTAAGAACCAATGGAACCACGGCTCCCCGCACAAAGTTGGGGGTAGTGCTGGCTACGGTGGCTCTGAGATTGGTGCCAAACAATTCGGCTGACATGGAGACAAAGAGTGCCCAGTAGCCTGTTCCCGTTCCAATCATAAAACAAAGGAAGTAAAAAAGGTTGGCGCTGGATGAAGGTCCATAGAGATAATAGGATACAACACCCACGGTCAAGATCAGATAAATGAAAACAGTTTTCTTTCTGCTTTTCAAATATTGACTGATCAAACTGCTCAGCAGGTCACCAAAGGAAAGTCCCAAATAGGTGAAGACGATGGCGGTGCTCACTTCAATTTCAAGGTGATCTAGGAGAGCAAACTTTTTGCTGAACTTAATGAGAATTCCAACACAATACCATACGGGTAATCCAATCGTGATGCAGGCCAGATAGCGCAATGCTCTTTCCTTGGTTGCAAAGAGCATGGTCCATCTCCCTCGTTTGATATCCATTTGTTGGGTTTCAGTAAAGGTGTTGCTTTCAAAAGTTCCCATGCGTAACCCCAATAAAAGCAATCCCAAAACCCCACCAATGATATAGGACAATTGCCAATTTTCAAGCCCCGCTATTTGCCAATTGATTTTGGAAATGAAAACCGCAGCTACAGCACCCAATGCGCCCATTGTAACAACAATCATGGTTCCCAATCCCCGCTTTTCCTTTTCCATTAATTCACTGACCAAGGTTATCGCGGCTCCCAGTTCGCCTGCAAGGCCGAGTCCTGCAATAAATCGTACAACGCTGTACATTTCCGTGGTGGTCACAAAGGCGTTGGCTATATTGGCCAATGAATACAGTAAGATGGACCCAAATAGGATGTTTCTTCTGCCTTTGGTATCACCAAGCCAACCCCACAGAAGACCACCCACGAGCATACCGCCCATTTGCCATAAAAAGAGCAAATAATCCCATTCCTCCAACGCTTGGGGGTCGGTTATCCCCAGTCCCAAAAGACTGGATTTTGAAACAATATTAAAAAGTTGCAGGTCGTAGATATCAACAAAATATCCAAGTGCGGCTACGGCCACAGTCCAACGCAAAGCTCTTTTTGACTCCATGCTCAAATATACACGGAGGAGTAGCTTTTAGTGCACAATAAACAAATACATACTGGAGAATGTGATGGCAATAATGATCCATCTTTTGGTTCTTGTTGGCATGCTCAATCGGTTTTAACGAATTTGCATTTTTATTAACAAGCCCCGATGACCGCTGTTTTAAGTTTTCAATAGTGAATTGTGAATTTAAATGATTGGTTTGGTGAGCTTCTCGTGTATTTCGAGAACCTGCGCAATCACGGAATAGGGCTCGTAATTGTGGATGATGAAATGACTGAATTTGGACATCTCTTCTTGACTCATTTGATTGTCCATTCGCCGATTTATTTCTTCTAATGAAAGGTGTGAGCGTTGCTGAACGCGTTGAATGCGCTGGTCATCAGGTGCTTCAACCAAAATGACATAGTCGCAGTGTAAATGCAATTGGGTTTGAATGAGTATCGCGCTTTCTCTGATGATATAAGGTGCCTGAATGTGTTGATTTACAAATTCATTCCAACGTTCATGGACAAAAGGATGCAGCACAGATTCTAACCATTTCAGTTCATGGTTGTGTTGAAACACGATGGCGCCAATTTGCCCCAATTGGACATGACCAAGTGAGTCAATCGTTTGGGGCCAACGTTCGGCAATTCGCTGGATAATTGAAGTTTCCTTGTATGCTTCTTTGGCTATGGTGTCGGCGTTGAAAACAGGAACATCGAGCCCAGAAAAAATCCTTCCTACAAGGGTTTTTCCTGAGCCGATACCTCCAGTTATGCCGACAACGCGGGGCATTATTTCTTTACAAAAATCTGATAGCCGTAGCCTGGAAGTTGGACATTGCCTGTTGCATACAGAGCCAATGCTTTGTTGTCAAAAATGCTATTGAATATTCCTTCAGGAAGCGCTTCAGTAAATGATGTGCTTTGGGGAGCAGGATTGAAATTCAACATTACAATGACTTGACTTTCTCCTTTGGTGCGGCTGAAAGCATAAATTTTACTATTGCTTGTATAGATTCTCTTGAATTGCCCACCATCTGCACCATTCCACAATGCGGGTACTTCATGATGCGCTTTCAACAGGGTTTTGTACAGTTTTTCATTCTGGTATTGGTTGAAAGAAATGGTGTCTTTATCAAAAAAGCGATAGCGATGGGGCAGACCATTTTTATGTTGCTCGTTTCCTTCTTGTCCAGAGTATACCAAGGGCATTCCCCCGATGGTAAAGGCCAATACATCATACAAGTTTCGGGCTTGACCATAGCGCTCTCCGCCTGTTCCGTTCCATGTGTTTTCATCATGGTTGGTGGTGAAGTACATGTGGATGGTGGATTGGGGAAATTCTTTGTTTACTTTTTCGATGTAGGTATCAATGTCTTGTGTGGTCTTTTCACCTTTTGCTATACCGTTCATTAGGTGTAAAAATTCCCAGCCATAACACATGTCAAATGCTTTCAAGTGGTGGTCTTTTTGCTCTGCTTCGGCAAGCATGAAAACGGGTTTGATGGCATCCAATTCAGCACGTGCTTGGTCCCAAAATTCAGTTGGAACTTCCATCGCAACATCACAACGATAGCCGTCAAGGTCACATTCTTTTACCCAAAATTTCATGGCGTCAATCATGGCTCTGCGCATGTCGCGGTTGTTGTAATTCAAATCGGCAACGTCCGACCAGTCCGCAACTGGAGGAACAATTTTACCGTTGGCGTCGTGTGTATACCAATCAGGATGCTCGGTGATCCAAGGATGATCCCATGCGGTGTGGTTGGCCACCCAATCCAAGATAACTTTCATGCCACGTGAATGCGCGGCGTTTACAAAATGTTTGAAGTCTTGGATGGTGCCAAATTCGGGATTTACTCCCACATAGTTTTTGATGCTGTAATAGCTGCCCAATGAACCCTTTCTGTTTAATTCTCCGATAGGGTTGATCGGCATAAGCCACAAAATGTCAATACCCAAAGAATCAATTCTATTCAAATCTTTTTCAAGCGCTTGAAACGTTCCTTGTGGCGTGTGCTGACGCACGTTGATTTCATAAATTGTGGCGTTTTTGGCCCATTCTGGATGGCGAATCACGTGGGTTTCACTGGAACTTACAATCTGAGCAGTAGCCGTTGCATCACCCATCTGATTGGCGCAAGAAATGGCCATTAGAGCGATCAATAAAATGTAAAAGGTGTTTTTCATGTTTTTATGCTTGGTGTCAAAAGTACACGAATAATCTTTTTCGTTGAAATCTTGCAACTATTTTAAATGACATTTGTCTTTATTTTTGAAACAAATAACCTGCAGTGAAAAATATTTACACCCTATTTGCAATTTCATTGATTTTGCCTCTACAATCATGGAGTCAAGTTGTTATCAATGAATTTTGCATCGCCAATTACAGCGATTACAATATTCCTTCTGGTGGAAACAATTATGAAGACTGGGTAGAGTTTTACAATCCCAGTGGTTCTGCCGTAGATATCAGTGGTTATTGGTTAAGTGACAACGCGGCCAATCCGCAGAAATGGTCGTTTCCTGCAGGGACAACCATTCCTGCCAATGGATATCGTATCGTTCTTTTGACTGGAAGAGGCAGCTACCAGCCCAATTATTTAGGAGGAATGAATGCCAATTTTAAAATCAATCAGACGGCTGGTGAGGAAATTGTTTTTTCTAATTCGGGTGGGGTGGTTTTGGAAACCTACGATTTTGATACAATGTCCCCCAATCAAGCCAATCATTCTTGGGGAAGGGTTCCGGATGGTTCTTCTACATGGCGAATATTAACTAACCCCTCAGAAAATGCAGCCAATCCGGCTACGGGTTCCACTGCATATGCAAGCAAACCAACCATGGATTTGCAAGCTGGATATTACCCCAATCCGATCAATGTCAACCTTTCAACTTTGGAGCCCGGGGGCACTATCTATTACACATTAGATGGAACCACTCCTTCCAATACCAGTACTTTGTACACCGGAGCAATCAATATTTCGTCAACCAAAGTTTTGAGGGCCATAGTTTATTCTGCGGATCCCAACGAGCTTCCCAGTTTTATCGAAACCAATACCTATTTCTTTGGCGCAGACAATCACTCGATTCTTACCGTTTCTGTTTCAGGAAACAATATGAATGGGCAGTGGCCTGGTGGCGGGAATAACCGACTAACCAATATTGAGTTTTTTACGGCGGGGGGTACTTTTATTACGGAGAATCACGGGGACAGCAATGAACACGGAAACGATTCCAATGCATACGGGCAAAGAGGATTCGACTTAATCGTTCGAGATGAGTTGGGTTATGATCACACCGTGGCTGATCCGCTGTTTGCTGAAAGAAATAGAGACAATTTTGATCGATTGATTTTCAAAGCAGCGGCCAATGACAATTACCCATTCTCCAATGGAGGTGCCCACATTCGCGACGCTTATGTATGCGAATTGTCCATTTTGGGTGGTCTTCATTTGGATGAGCGCGCTACCCGAAGTTGTATTGTTTATTTGAACGGCAACTACTGGGGAGTGTATGAAGTTCGTGAAAAAATTGATGACACAGATTTTACAGCGCATTATTACAACCAAGACCGTGGTCAAGTGGACTACTTGAAAACTTGGGGAGGAACTTGGGCGGAGTATGATGCGGCACCCGCATTCAATGCTACAGCGAATTGGAACACCATTCGAAATTTTATTACCACAAATAATATGGCCACCCAGGCCAATTACGACTATGTGATTACCCAGTATAATCACATGAGTTTGATTGATTACTTCATTTTGAATGGATATTCAGTTTGCACGGATTGGTTAAATTGGAATACCCAATGGTGGAGAGGATACAATCCCAACGGGGATGCCAAAAGATGGCGCTATGCTCTCTGGGACAATGATGCAACCTTCGGACATTATGTCAATTATACCGGTGTGCCATCCACTGCTCCAACAGCAGATCCTTGTCAAATTGAAGGCATGGGAAACGTGGGTGGTCAAGGTCACGTGCCGATTTTAAATTCATTATTTGACAACCCCAATTTCTTAGCGGATTATGTTCAGCGTTATGCGGAGTTGTCCAATGGGATTTTTTCTTGTGCCAGAATGTTGGGAGTATTAGATAGTATGATTGCGGTAATCGAGCCAGAGATGCCCAGACAAATTGTGCGCTGGGGAGGTACGATGGCTGAATGGCAAGCCAATGTTCAGGACTTAAGAAATTTTATTTTGGCGCGATGTCCGGCTGAAACTTCGAGCAGTGATATCATTGAGGGAATGGAAGATTGTTACGACGTTACCCAACAAACGTTGACGGTTCAGATTTCTGGGCCTGGTTCAGTGATGTTGGAAGAAACAGTGATTGATGTCAATAACGCGCCGTACCAAGGAACGTACTTCAGCGGGAATACAGTGGATTTGCCCATCAACATTGTCGCTATTCCTGCGGGAACTGGGTCGTGTAGCGATTTCATTCAATGGGTTGTGGTTTCAGGCACAGCAGTGTTTGCTGATCCTACCAATGATTCAACCACTTTGGTTATTAGTTCTGATGCGGTGATAGAAGCGCAGTTTGGTACTGGAGGATCTGGACCAGTGAATTTTGTTTTGACCAGTAACCCGCCATTGTCTGCCAATATCGATTGGAATGGCAATTTACAAACGGTATTGCCTGTGACCATGGTGGAGAATGCAGGGGCAGCAGTTACCGTGGAAGCCTTGCCTAATGCTGGATTTATTTTTGATCATTGGGAGTCTAACTTCACGACCCTGACGCCAGATCAAGATTCGATTCAATTGAATTTGCTGACTTGTTTGGACGATACGTTGACCGCAGTTCTTCTTCCCGTTTACAATGTGACCATTCAAGTGACAGGCACGGGTTCCGCGACTATCAATGGAGTGGATGCGGCTTCTTTCAGTGGAAGCTTTTTATCTACGGATATTATTTCGCTCGCCGCCCTTGAAAATGGGCCATGTGGATTGTTCATCGACTGGGAAATTGTTTCTGGAACGGGTACGCTTTCCAATACGGGCGTTTTAAATCCAACATTGACCCTTTCTTCTGATGTTGTGATTCAAGTGAATTTCACCTCACTTCCTGTGGGTATGGTGGAGGTTGTCGTTACGTCGCCTTTCCCAGATGCTGGCGGCTTTTCTGTGAATGGGGTAGTATATGCTACTTATCCGCAGAGTTTGATGTTACCCCCCGGTGTGGCTCTGGATCTTGAGGCTTTGGAAGCAAATTGGTATGACTTTTTGAACTGGAATTCGACTATGTATGATTTTGTACCCAATGGCAACATCGCGAGTACCTCTCTGACTGTTTGTTCCGCAGATACGTTGACCGTGAACTACAATTTCACACCGCATCAATTGGTGACCATAACCAAAACCCCGATGAATATCGGACAGGTATTTGTTGATGGTGTAGAGGTATTCAACCTTCCAGTGACCTACGATTGGGCAGAGGGAGAAGGACATAGTGTTGGGGCGATAACCTTGGCGCCTTGGACTTCATTTGTGGAATGGCAATCTTCAGGAATTGTATTGAATCCCAATACAACTTCAGCTACAGTTAATTTCAACGTGACGGAACAAGATACCATTGTTGCGGTGTTTTACGAAATTCCGCATAGTTTGATTACTGTAATTGTTGACAAGCCATATACCGCTACAGCCACCGCCACAGGAGGGGGAAGTAGTAATTATGCATTCCAGTTTGAAGTTGAAAATGGAGTGCCGGTTACATTCTCCTCTGTGATCAATGAATATTATGATTTCAAAAATTGGACCTCAGCTCAGGGTAACTTCATGAGTCCAAATTTTGAATCAGAGGAAATAGTGATGACGTTTGAAAACAACGATACAATCACCTTGCATACGGTACCAGAAATATACAGCTACTATATTCCCAATTCTTTCTCCCCCAACGCGGACAATGTTAATGATTGCATTGGCCCCGTGGGTAACGCTATTCAAGTGGATCGATTCAATTGGACTGTATTTGATCGATACGGAGAGATTGTATTTGAAACCGATGATTTTGGTGATTGCTGGGATGGTTCACATCAAGGTGGAGACTATTATGTGCCGGAGGGAGTTTACACCTATGTTCTGCGCGTAAAATCAGTATTTGATAAAGATATACAAAAAGTTTCCGGCTCGATTGTAGTCGTGAGATAGTTTGAAGGGTGTTTTCGTATTTTTACAGCATGAAAAGAATAATTCTTGCTGTTGCACTTTGGGGCTACGCTGTATCAGGAATCGCGCAATCCAAACCTACGCAACAGACTACTGATAAGTTTGCTTATTTATTACAGAGCATCGAACTGATGTACGTCGATTCAGTCAATTCAAAGGAATTGGTTGAGAAGGCCATCATTCATTTGTTGGAAGAACTCGATCCACATTCAACATATATCTCGGCAGAAGAAGTTCAAGAGGCCAATGAGCCATTGCAAGGAAGTTTTGATGGTATTGGCATTCAGTTCAATATTCTGCATGACACCATTATGGTTGTTGAACCCATCCAGGGCGGACCCTCAGAAAAGCTGGGTATCAAGGCAGGTGATAAAATTGTAGAAGTAGAAGGGGTTAAAATGGTGGGTATCGGTGTAAAGAACAGCGATGTGTTGGCCAAGCTTCGCGGTCCTAAGGGGACCATTGTAAAAGTGGGAATCGAGAGAAGAGGGGTCAAGGAGATTTTGTATTTCAATATCACACGAGATAAAATTCCTATTTACTCGGTGGATGCAGCTTATATGGTGGCTCCGGCCATTGGCTACATCAAAGTCAGCCGATTTGCCGCGACAACAGTGGAGGAGATGAAGAAGGGTATTTCGGAATTAAAAGCCCAAGGAATGAAAGATCTCATTCTTGATTTGCAAGACAATGGTGGGGGACTACTTCGCGCTGCAATAGAGATGGGAGATGAATTTATCAGCGGTGATCGTCTACTGGTGTATACAGAGGGACGTGCATTTAAGCGTGAAGATTACACCGCCCGTCGCGGGTTAAAGGGAAGTTTTGAAGAGGGTCGTTTGATTATTTTAATTGATGAGTCTTCTGCGAGCGCTTCTGAAATTGTGAGTGGTGCGATTCAAGATTGGGACAGAGGGATGATCGTAGGAAGACGAAGTTTTGGAAAGGGATTGGTCCAAAGGCCAGTATCACTTCCCGACGGTTCCGTGGTTCGACTAACGGTTCAAAAATATTTTACTCCAGCGGGTCGTTGCATTCAGAAGCCGTATGAAGAGGGCAAGGACGATTATTATCAAGATTATGCTAAACGATTGGAACGCGGAGAATTCTTTGATGCCAGCAGTATTAAATTTCCAGATTCTTTGAAATTTGCCACGCAATTGGCCAAGCGCACAGTTTACGGTGGTGGTGGAATCATGCCCGATGTATTTGTTCCTTTGGACACCTCTGAAAATAGTCGTTACTTCAGTGATATCATTCGTGTGGGCGTTCAAAATGAGTGGGCATTAACCTACGTCAACGCGCAAAGAGAAAATCTTCTGGCCCAGTATCCTACCGTTGAAGATTTTGTGGCTCGTTATCAAATCCCAGTTGCGGAGCAACAAAAATTGATCGATATGGCTGTGGCCAAGGAAGTGCCTTTTGATGAAAAGGGTTATGCTACCAGCAAGCATGCAATTTTGGTCAGATCAAAAGCTTTGCTTGCGCGGGATTTGTATCAGAACGAAGCTTTTTATCAAGTAATAAATGATCTGAACCCAGCGTTGAAAAAGGCGGTTCAAGTTTTACAAAATGGAGAATATGACCAATTGCCATTGGATGGTAAGGCCAATCCGAAAAAGAAATTAGAAAAGAATAAATAAATTCAAAAACGTATCGAGTTATGTCAAAAGGTATTCGTTTGGGCTTGGCCTTGTTTGCAATAGGCGCATTGGTTTATGTGGGTTTAAGAGCGACCCATCCCCACTCCATTGCTACGGAAATTAATGAGACTCCAGGAAGCATGGTTGGACAGGCGTCTAAGGATAGAGCCAAAACCATCATGTTGTTTTCTGAAATGACGCATGATTTTGGATCCATCAAAGAAGGCGATGTGAAAGAATATGCTTTTCAATTTAAAAACAATGGCAATGTTCCTTTGGTCATTGAAACAGCCAAGGGCTCTTGTGGCTGCACGGTTCCTGAATTTCCAAAAGAGGCAATAGCCCCTGGTGGTTCAGGTTATATCAAAGTGAAATTCAATAGCAAGGGAAAAGTAGGTGCGAACAGCAAAAAAGTAACGATTATCGCCAATACGGAGCCCATTAGCACCGTATTGACCATTACTGCTCAGGTTAGCGAGTAAATCTACTTTTCAAACCCAAAATGGGTTTTTCTATCAGGTAGAAACTGAGGGTGGCTATCGAATAAATGGCTGCCGTCACACCGGCGAAAAAGAGAAAATTGTTCTGGATATTATAATGCTTGACCCATTCGATGGCGATGGCTTGGTACACGTATATACCGTAACTGATGCTTCCGGTGTATACCATGAATTTACTGGATAAAAGGCGAATGATTAATTTTTGCTGGGGAGCCATGATTACCCAAGCGACAGCCAAAAAGTAAGTGATCGAAATAAATTGATATTTTACGACCTGGATAATGGGGTTGGCCAGAGATGAAAATTGAAACCACAATACTCCAGCCGCGCCAAGCACAAGGATAAACGCGATTTGCACTTTCTGAAGAGACCACCCGGCAAGCACTCCTTTTCTCTCAAGAATGGCCAAAAGACACCCCAGGCTGATTTCATCTAAGCGTGCAAAAGTGAAAAAGTAGGTCTCATATTGACCTTGAACCAACAAAATGCGGGTAACGATGGAAATGCCGATGAGCAAAAAAACTGCGGTAAATAAGTTTTGCATTTTGCCATACAGGACTACAAAAGGCCAAAACATATAAAAGTGTTCTTCAATGGCCAAGGACCAAAAATGTTTGGGACCAATGGCTGGCCAACGAAAGGTGATGGCGAAGTCTTGAAGGTAGATCCAGTAATACCATTGCTGTGAGATGTCAGGAATATTTTTATCAAATAGCAATGGAATGATGAAATAAATGAGGCACAAATACAAAAAATACAAAGGGAAAATTCTAAGCGCTCTCCGCATGAAGAAATTGAAGAGGTAATGCGGTTCGTTTTTTTGCTGAAGTAAAATTCGGGTAATCAGAAAGCCGCTGAGCACAAAGAACAGGCTCACCCCCGTTTGTCCCAAGAAACCCAATTTCTGCAAAGCCAGACCCCAAGAGGAGTGAAAGGTGGTGATTTGGAAGCAATGAAAAACCAGAACCATTAGGGCAGCCGTGGCTCTTACACCATCCAGTGGGAGAATATGAGAGATCTTCATGGATTGCGAAAATAGTGAATTGGCATCAAAAAGGTCGAGGTGCCCTGAGGCACCTCGATTTTGGAGAAAAAACATAAGCCGGGTTCTGTTCTGCTTTGCAGCAGCCTCATCATTTATCTATGCGACCTACCCTCCAAGACCGGACGAGCCGCCCTTCAGTTTGATTACTCAAACATCCTTGGTCTACATGGTCTTACTGCCCACAAGGTTTACCTAGCCAGTTCTATTGCTAGAATCTGCGGTGGTCTCTTACACCCCCTTTTCACCCTTACCCGAAGGCGGTTTGTTTCTGTGGCCCTATCTGTAGTACAATTTTTCAATTGCACTCCCGGGCTTTTCACCCGGTGCGGTGCCCTGCGCAGCCCGGACTTTCCTCCCTGTTTTACCAGAGCGATGAAGTCATTTTTCTCTATTGCAAAGTTATTCATCTCAGACCACATTTTCCGTTTTATTTTTGGTGCATGAGAATTGATATTTTGACCATACTTCCGCGCTTATTGGATGGCCCGTTTGCTGATAGCATTATGCAAAGGGCACAAAGCAAAGGGATTTGTCAAATTCAAGTCCACAACATCCGCGATTTTTCCAAGGACAAACACAAGTCCGTGGATGATTATCAATTTGGTGGTGGGGCAGGCATGGTGATGATGGCGGAGCCTATTGTTGATGCCATTGAGCATTTGTCGGCCCAAGTGAAGTATGATGAAATTATTTATCTGACACCGGATGGCACAACATTGAATCAACGCATCTGCAATCAACTTTCACTTCAGGGAAATTTGTTGCTCATTTGTGGCCACTACAAGGGGATAGATCAGCGGGTGAGAGATCATTACATTACCCAAGAAATTTCTATTGGTGATTACGTTTTGAGTGGCGGTGAATTGGCTGCGGCTGTTCTTGTAGATAGCGTTGTGCGCCTGATTCCTGGTGTAATGAACGATGAGACAAGTGCCCTAACCGATTCTTTCCAAGATGGTCTATTGGCGCCTCCCGTCTATACCCGCCCTGCAGATTTTAGAGGACATCAAGTACCTCAAGTATTGACCAGTGGTAATTTCAAGGCCATTGATGAATGGCGAATGCAATGTGCGATTCAAAAAACAAAAGATTTGCGACCTGATTTGTTCGACAAATACAATAAATTGGCGGAATGAGTGAGAGTATCTTAAAGGCGCTGATGCAATTGTTTGCCATTATCGCTGGGAAATCCGGTGATGTGGGAAAAGAAACAGTGCGACTGTTTCTTAAGAGTCAGCTAAACTCGAGTCTGAAGACCCGCTATATCGCGGTATATGATGATTATACCGCCAAATTTTACAGGGATTCTGAATTGTCTCAAAAGAAACGTTCCATGGCATCAGTGAAGGTGTTACGAATGTGTGAGGAGATCAATGAGGAATTGAATCAAAAAGATAAAATCTTGGTTTGTCTCCGCTTGGTTGAGTTTGTGAGTCAATACGAATTTGCAGAAATTCAAGAATGGGAGTTTGTTCAAACCGTCGCGGATGTATTCAATATTCAACCGGAGTTGTATTCGTCACTTCTTTTGCTTGCGCGATTGGAGCATCCCTCTGATGTGGAGCATTGGCGTCCCAATAATTTGTGTCGTGTGGCGGCAACCAATGGTGATATTGTGTCACATGACTTAAAAGGTGAACTGTACTTTTTTTGGATTGAATCTGAGAATCTGTTTTTATTAAAATACCTGGGGGATGATGAACTCTATGTCAATACCCAGCGTATCGTTCGGCAGCGCGTCTATGCTTTTCCTCAAGGAAGCGCAGTAAGGGGATCTAAAATCCATCCCATTTATTACAGTGATATTCTCCATCGATTGCTCAAACGTTCCCCGCATGAATGGATTGAGTTTCAGGCGGCACAAGTTCAATACAAGTTCCCCAATGGGAAGATAGCATTGCATCCCTTGTCGATTGATGAGCAAGGGGGACGTTTGGTTGGAATCATGGGAGGAAGTGGTTCAGGCAAATCCACTCTACTAAATGTTCTCAATGGTAATTATAAACCCACACAGGGTCATGTTTTATTAAATGGCATAGACATTTATGCCAATAAGAAATTGACCCGACAATGGATGGGGTATGTGGCGCAAGATGATATTTTATTTGAAGAGCTGACGGTAGGGGAGAATTTACTTTTTAGTGCCAAATTGGAGTACCCTTCCAAGTCCATTCAAGAATTAGAAGAAAGGGTAGAAGAGGTGTTGCGTTCGGTAGGCTTATCCGAATGCCGGGAGTTGAGGGTAGGTAGTGTTTTAGACAAGACCATATCCGGAGGACAGCGAAAGCGACTCAATATTGCATTGGAATTGATTCGAGAGTCCAAGGTACTTTTTGTAGACGAGCCCACCAGTGGTCTGTCGAGTAGGGACTCTGAGATGATCATGGACTTACTCAAAGAATTGACTTTGAGAGGTAAATTGATTTTTGTTGTGATCCATCAACCCAGTTCGGATATTTTTAAAATGTTTGATCGATTGTTTTTGTTGGATCAAGGGGGATATCCGATTTACTATGGTAACCCCATAGAGAGTTTGCTTTATTTCAAGGAAAAAGCGCATTACGCGGATATTACAGAAAGTCAATGCCCGCATTGTGGAAACGTAAATCCGGAGCAGCTATTCAATATCATTGAGGGCAAATTGGTGGACCAATACGGAGAACCAACAGAAATTAGAAGGGTGACACCCAAAGAATGGAATGAGTTTTTTGTGCAAGAGCATATCGTATTGGATCATGGACATAAAGAAAGGACCAAGCAAAGTCCAAAACCTTCCTTTACATTTGCCAAGACCATTACTTATTTGATTCGCGATGTAAAAACCAAGGTGGTCAATCGTCAGTATATGCTGATTAACTTTTTAGAAGCCCCGTTGTTGGCGGTTTTACTATCTCTTTTTGTAAAGTATTTCCCGGTGGGAGAGCATGGTTTGGGAGAGTATATTTTTAGAGAAAATGAAAACTATCCACAATACTTATTCTTTGCAGTGGTGGTGGCTTTATTCTTGGGATTGACGGTAAGCGCGGAGGAAATTTTAAAGGATAAAAAGATCTTAAAGAGAGAACGTTATTTGGGTCATTCTTATGCCGCTTATTTGTCTTCTAAATTGGGCGTGATGTATTTCATCTCGCTCATTCAAACAGCGAGTTTTGTGGCAGTGGGTAATTTTATTTTAGAAATCGATGGCATGTTCTTGCCATTTTGGTTGGTTCTTTTTTCTGTTTCATGCTTTGCCAATACATTGGGTTTGAATATCAGCGCTGCATTTAAAACAGCCAAGGTGATTTATATATTGATTCCAATCTTGATCATCCCGCAGCTATTGTTCAGTGGGGTAATCGTTCGATTTGATAAACTCTTTCCCAGCATTACCCAGCAGGAAAAGGTTCCCTGGATTGGTGAGGTTATGGCTTCCAGATGGGCTTTTGAAGCGATGGCTGTTTATCAGTTTTCGCAGAATGATTTCAATGCGCCCACCTTTGCGCATGATGTTCAACAGAAATCGGTGGGATGGAGAAAAGATTATTGGTGCAAAGAAATGCGTGCACTTTTGGTCAGTATGAAGGATAATGAAAAATCAGGTAAGGCTTTGGATTTGGATGATCTGGAATTGGTGAATTCAGAATTCAACGAGGTGTCGAAAGAATACGGTTTGGATACTTTTGAATTGCCTATGACAAGCACAGTGACTTCGGATGAAATAGAAAAGGCCTTGGAATGGATTCAACGATTAGAAACTTACTTTATTCGATATTACAATGATTTGCATAGTAAGGGACAGGCTTTGCTGATGCCGATGCTGGCCAATGCAGCGGCAAGAGATCATTATGTGGCCCTAAAGGATCAACATTTGAATGAAAGTATTGAAGATATATTAACTCGGAAAAACGACCTGAAAAAAATTGTTCGTTATGACAATCGATTGGTTCAAAAAAGCAATCTGGTTTATCGATTGCCGAGATACGATGGTTTGTTTGGCGCTCATTTCTATTCGCCATTTAAAAAGATCAATGGGTATTTGGTCCCCACGATGTGGATGAATATTTTAGTCATCTGGGGGATGACATTTGTAACGGGATTAGCGCTGTACTTGGACTTGCCGCAGTGGGTCAATAAAATGTGGGACAAAAGAAAAAGAGCAGCTTAAAGCTGCTCTACTCCTATCATTTTAAATGGTACATGCACGATGGCTTCGTAGTCTTCGCCTGCTTCGAGCATGTCTTCATCGTCTTGCTCATAATACCATTCCACCAGACATTTGCCTCCGATGGTTTCTAATTTTTTAAAGATATCCAAAAGACACTTGCTTGAAGAAGTATTGAAGTATTCCAATTTGATTTGCAAAGTTGTGTTTTCTGGTTTTGAAGTAGCATATTCTTCCATCCAAGCCAACATGGGCTTATAAAATTCGATGGAGTTTTCAGGTATACTTCTTCCTGAAACGCTGAGTATCCCTGTTGTTGAGTCAAAGGAAATTTCAGGAGTTTTATTGCTTCCGGCTAAATGCAAGTTGTCCATAGATCAGAATTTGTAAAACAAAGATATGCAGAATCACTTTAAGATTCTACATTTGTGTTTGAGTAGAGTATGGCGCATGAGTTGGTTTGTTAATTGGTTTGATACCCCTTATTATCATGATTTGTATCGTCATCGCGATGATCGAGAGGCTATGCTGTTTGTAACCCGTTTACGCGATTATTTCGGTTGGACAGACACCAGTTCAGTTTTGGATGTGTGTTGCGGCAATGGAAGGCATGCCCTGAGTTTGGAGCGCATGGGGGTTTCAGCCTGGGGAGTAGATTTAAGTCCAAGTAACATCAATCATGCAAAAGGCGCATCCCAGTTCCCTCAAAGGTGGCACGTATCGGATGTACGCATTTTGAATATGCCAACCCAATTTGATGGTGTAGTGAATTTGTTCACTTCCTTTGGTTATTTTGACTCCGATGAAGATCACGCCTTGATGTTATCCAATATCGCGAAGCAATTGAAACCCCATGGAAGGTTTGTATTGGATTTCTTGAATGTGTCTTGGGTAAAGAACCACTTGGTGGCCAACGAAGTTAAATCTGGAACATTGACCGACTACCATATCATCCGGAAAATGGATGATCGTTGGATAGAAAAAGAGATTGCATTTGATGTCAATGGGGTTCGTCACACCCACGCCGAAAAAGTACGGGCCTTTGCGCCGGCTCAGATTGAGGAGATGCTGAATAAGGCGGGATTTGAGGTGTTGAATCATTTTGGAGATTATTCTCTTCAAGCGTTTAACACAGACAGTCCAAGATGTATTTTTGTTTGTAAATTGAGTGAAATATGATTGAAGCCATCGTAGTATTATTCCTGGTAGCCGTTGTTGGAGGTGGCGTTTTGTTGTTGGGCAAGCGAATTACACCGGCCCAAATGAAATTGCTTTTGGCTTTCAGTGCCGCCTATTTATTGGCTTTGAGTTTTCTGCATTTGCTTCCTGAAGTAATGGAGGAAGGGAATCATGAAATTGGGGTGTACATCCTACTCGGATTTTTGTTACAAATCATATTGGATTATTTCTCTCAAGGTATTGAGCATGGGCATGCCCATGTTCATGAACATACCGGCGCAAAATTTTATTGGATGGTTACCCTGTCTCTTTGGATTCATGCTTTCATTGAAGGCATGCCATTTGGGGCAACAGAAGACATGCATGCGGGCCATTCACACCATCACGATCACCACCATGAACATTCCTTATTGATCGGCATCGCTTTTCACAAGTTCACAGAA
Organism: uncultured Flavobacteriales bacterium; assembly: GCA_937974555.1. Classification (GTDB taxonomy): domain Bacteria; phylum Bacteroidota; class Bacteroidia; order Flavobacteriales_D; family Sanyastnellaceae; genus CAMCTV01. The sequence goes on from CALJKR010000071.1 coordinate 30,752, forward strand.
TCTTTTGTATTTGCATCTCTTCTTTTGCATTTGGTTAAATCCAAAGTAAAGGTTTGGATGGCCATGATCATGTTTGCGGCCATAGCGCCGATAGGAGCTATTTTGTTTCACTATACCGATGGATTGGCTTTTTTACAATTGGAACATGCTTTGTCTGTTGTGACTGCTTTATTGATCGGTATTATCCTTCATGTTTCAACGACCATTTTATTTGAATCGGAAGAAGGCCATCGTTTCAATCGTATGAAGTTTTTTGTAATCATTTTGGGAATGCTTTGCGCTGCAATATTGTAGAGTCATGAAAATTGAAGTCAAGGAATTTCATGATTTTGAATGGGTAGATATTGAAGCTTCCCAGGCAGAACAATTGGATGAAATTGCTTTGCGTTTTGGACTGAGCAAAATGTTGGTGCACGACAGTGTACAATATGGACACTTGCCTAAATTTGAACGCGTCGACGGATATGATTTTTTAATTCTTAGAGGATATACTGCCAGCTCAGGTCAACGATTGACCACCATACCCGAGTTGTCCAACAAGGTGGCTTTTTTCATCAGTCACCAAAGATTGATAACCATCCATCGCGCTCCATTTGAGTTTTTGACACGATGCCATGCCAACCATCAGTCGGTTGAATCTTTGCTATGGAATATAATTTCCGAGTTGATAACCACTTATGATTCACCAGGGCAATGGTTGAATGGTAGAATGGATGCAATGGAAAGAATTATTTTCTTAAAAGATTCCAGACGGGTTTCTATCGAAGAATTGTATTATCTAAAGAGTCAAGTTCGGGTAATTAAAAAGTTATTGGTTTTGACCCAGCATACTTTGAATCAGATCCAATCGGATGAGCTTCATCGCACTTTGGCCCAAGATGCCAAGGAACAGCTGATTTCATTGGTATTGACCTTTGATGAGATCTCAGAAGATGCACATCAATTGATGAATACTTATTTGTCTGTTGCGGCACAACGCAATAATGACGTCATGCGCCTGTTGACCATTTTTTCTGCATTTTTCTTGCCGCTCACTTTTATTGTCGGAGTTTATGGAATGAATTTCGAAATTCTTCCCGAGTTAAAATGGGAGCGAGGATATTTCTACGTGTGGAGTGTTATGATTGGAATCAGCGCCATCATCTTTATTTGGTTCAAAAGAAAGAGAATTATTTGACAAATCTCTGTTTTTGCTCCCGCGTTTAGTCACTAAAAGTTTTATTTTCGTTGCATAGAAAAAGAGTCTATGGAAAAACAAAATTGGCCAGTTTGGGAAGTGTTTATTCGCTCCAAAGCTGGATTGTCTCACAAGCACGTGGGTAGTCTTCATGCGGCAGATGCGCAAATGGCGATAGAGAATGCAAGAGACGTATATACCCGTCGAATGGAAGGGGTTAGTATTTGGGTTGTTCCCAGTGTTCAAATTACGGCTTCTTCTCCTGGAGACAAGGAGGCGTTGTTTGATCCTGCAAACGATAAGGTATATCGCCATCCAACTTTTTATGAAATCCCCCCAGAAATTGGGCACATGTGAGGAAAGATGAAGCACAAGGATTATTATTTACAAATGGCTGATACGTTGCTCATCTTGGGTCAACGTTTGGCTGAATGGTGTGGTCATGGACCAGCCATAGAAGAGGATATTGCCTTGAGCAATATTGCTTTGGATTACGTGGGGCAGGCCACTTCATTGTACCGTGAAATTGCTGTACAGGCCAATGAGGGAAAATCTGAAGATGATTACGCTTTTTTGAGAGATGAGCGTGCATTTAAAAATATTTTGTTGTCGGAACTCCCCAAAGGCGATTATGCTTTTACCATCGCACGTCAGTTTTTGTTTTCTACTTGGTACTACCATTTCTTGGAGGAATTGGAAAAGGGACAAGATGAATTTTTGCGCGGATTTGCAGCCAAGTCTTTGAAAGAGGTGCGTTATCATTTTCAACACAGCAGAGATTGGGTGTTGAGAATGGGGGATGGAACCCAAGAGAGTCATCAATACATACAAACCGCATTTGATGAGATTTGGTCGTACACTGGAGAGATGTTTAAAATGTCTGCAGCCGATGTTTTGGCTCTGGAAGATCAAGTGGGAGTGAATCTACCGTCTTTGCTTTCCCATTGGGAGCGAATTGTCTCTGCTGTATTAACTGAAGCCACTTTACAAGTTCCAAACAGCGGATGGATGCATAGTGGAGGTAAAGAAGGAAAGCACTCTGAGCACTTTGGTTTCATGTTGGCGGAAATGCAATATTTACAGCGTTCTTTCCCCAATTGTCAATGGTAAGCGAGCAAGAGATTTGGACTTTTTTGACTGAGGTTGAAGACCCAGAGATTCCGGTTTTGAATGTGGTTGAGATGGGTATCGTTCGTGAAGTTAGAAAGGACGAAAATGGAGGATGGCAAGTGGTGATTACACCCACCTACAGTGGTTGTCCTGCCATGAAGGCCATCGAAGAAGATGTTCTTCAATGTTTGGCTGATCATCAGATAGAACCAATTGCAGTGATCTCACAGTTATCTCCCCCTTGGACTACCGATTGGATGACAGCCGAAGCAAGAGAGAAATTGCGACAAACCGGAATTGCACCTCCAGAAGGGAGTAGTGCAGATAAAGGTTTATTGATGGGGGTCAGACGAGATGTTCGTTGTCCCCGTTGTTCTTCAGTTCAAACGACCATGGTTTCGCAATTTGGCTCAACGGCCTGTAAGGCATTGTACAAGTGCGACCAATGTTTAGAGCCCTTTGACTACTTTAAATGCATCTAATGCATCCTTTTCCAACCCATAAATTACCCAATGTGGGGACCACTATTTTCAGTGTGATGTCTCAATTGGCAGTGGAGCACAAGGCCATTAATTTGGGTCAGGGCTTTCCAGGATTTTCTATTGATTTGACTTTAATTGATCTTGTTGCTGATGCCATGCGGGCTGGGCGCAATCAATATGCGCCGATGCCGGGACTTCCAGAATTGCGATTGGAGATTGCCCGCAAGATGAAACACTTGTGGGGGGTGAACTATGATGTGGATCAAGAGATCACGGTAACAGCCGGTGGTTCCCAAGCCATCTTTACTGCCATCGGCGCATTGGTGCAGCCGGGTGATGAAGCAATCTTATTTGCACCAGCTTACGACTGCTACGCACCGGCTATTGAGCTAAATGGTGGTGTTGTTAAATCGGTGGTGATGGAATATCCAGAATGGAATATTCCATGGGAACAATTGGAAAGTTTGTATTCTGAGAAAACGCGTTTGGTGATGATCAATACGCCGCATAATCCCACGGGTAAGGTTTGGAGCAAGGAAGAGATGCGGGCGATGGCGGAATGGGTAAAAGAGAAGCAGGTATATCTGATCAGTGACGAGGTCTATGAGCATATCACATTTGATGACCGCCCACATACCAGTATGGCGGCGTTTGATTCGATCAGAGATCAGACAATGCTGGTTTATTCGTTTGGTAAAACCTTTCATGCAACGGGATGGAAGCTGGGATACGCCATCGGGCCCAAGGCCTGGATGAGCGAATTTAGAAAGCAACATCAGTTTAATGTTTTTACTTGCAATACGCCCATGCAAGTGGGATTGGCAAAATACATGCAAGATGAATCGCGATACCAAAACATATCTCCCATGTATCAAGCCAAAAGAAATTTGTTGTTGTCGGCTTTTGACAACACGTCTTTTGAATGGGGGGCTTCTGAAGGTACTTACTTCCAGTTGCTCAAATGGAAGGGTACATCCCCTCTAAGTGATGTCGAATTGGCCAAGAAATGGACCATCGAAAATAAAATTACCATGATTCCCATTTCCGTTTTCTTCCCTGAGCAGAAGGACAATCGGATTTTTAGATTGTGCTTTGCCAAAGAAGACGCTGAGCTGCTTTCGGCGGCGGAAAAGATCAATGCAATTCAATAGGAATTGATTCGCTTGAATTCCTGATTTTTAAGTTCTTTGTTGAACCAAGTGATTTGTCTTTTGGCGTATTGCTTGGTATGAATTTTTATCCACTCAATGGCTTCGGAAAAGGTGTGTAGACCTTGATGGTGTTCAAATATTTCTTTGTATCCTACGGTATTTAATGCTTGTAAATCCTTGAGTTCATACATGGCCATGGCCTCGTCAGTCAGTCCTTGATCAATCATTTTATCTACTCGAAGATCAATACGTTCATGTAAGATTTCTTTTTCTGGAAGTACATAATGGTACTCCACATCAAAGGGCAAAGATTTTTTATTTTGTGTTCTTAAATCGGAAAATTTTTGTCCGGAAATACGAATGACTTCCAATGCGCGCATGACGCGATGGGGATTTTGTAAATCCACTTGGTTTGCGTATTCAGGATCTTTATTTTGCAATTCCAATTGCAATTCACCAAGTCCATCGGTTTCAAAGATTTGATTCAACTCCAACCTTACCCTTTCATCATGCGGCAGGGGATCGACCCCATCCAAAAGGACCTTTAAGAATAAACCACTCCCACCCACAAGGACCAGATGTTGGTTTTTTTCCAAAAGTTGGAGCAACATGGGCCACGCTTGCTCCGCAAATTTCCCTGCACTCAATGGTTCATGAATGCTATGTGAAGCTATAAAATGATGCTTTGCAGCTGCCAATTCATGGGGTTCTGGACGGGCAACGCCAATATTCAGCTCACGATAAAACTGCCGGGAATCAAACGAAACAATTTCGCATTGATGGGATTGTGCCAAACCAATGGCGTGGGCTGTTTTCCCTCCCGCTGTTGGTCCAACAACGACTATGCACTTGTTATTTTTCACTCAATTAATCCGCGACCAATCTTCTTGATTTTTCCTTCTTTGGTCCATTTGGGGATGATTTGATCCAATATTCCATTCACAAATTGAGCACTCTTGGGGGTGCTATAATATTTGGCCAACTCAATATACTCATTCATGGTAACCTTTACAGGAATGTTGTCAAAAATAACAGCTTCAGCTAGCGCCATTTTTAGGATGACCATATCCATAATAGCAATTCGCTCTACTTCCCAATTTTTGGTGTATTGAGAAATGTCTTTTTCCATATCCGCACCCAATGCAAGGGTTTTGCGAAATAGATCTCTGCAATAAGCCTCTTCATCTTCTCCTTCTTTCCAAAGCGGAAGGAAGTTTACATCATCATCGTTGGGCTTGATGCTTTTGATGGTTCGCAATACCATCGACGCCGCTAGATCCAAATCATCGTTCCAAAAAATACCTTGGTCTTCCATGTATTCTTGAATATCCTCATGATTGATGATGAACTTCTTGAAAATGCGCAAGATCAATTCCTTGTCAAACTCAAATCCTCTTTCTTGACTGCCCATGTAGTCTTTGTACTCCTCTGTCTCTAATAATTCTCTGAATAGTTTTTTAATCAGTTCAGGATTTTCTGTCCATTGAAGATGGTTGTATTTCATGCCACCAGCCAGCGTTCTGCTGTGCGCCAGAATTCTTAGAATTTCATTGGTGACAAAGCGGGTATTGGGATGCAAGTCTTCATGAGAGGGCAGGCGTTTTTGCATGCCCATTTCAATTTTCTCAATGGCCAATTTGTGCATTTCTACCAAAATGCCCATCAATGAAATATACAATTCACGGAAACGGTCAACACTTTCAAATAGCATTTTCTCATATCTCGCGGCATCAGGCTTTTCCTCTGTGTAGTAAGCAAAAAGAATTTGCAATACTTTGATTCGAATGTGTCTACGATTCAGCATGGGTAACGATTAAAACTTTTTATTGATATTGGCGATAGCAGTGATGCGCTCTTCTGCCATTTTGTTGGCGGCGAGGTAGGTTGGAATTTTTTCATTGTCTGACTTGATCAAACATTTTTCCATGGTGCCGTAAATGAGTTCAGCCTGACTTAAAGCGGCCTCTCTGCTGTAACCGATGATCTCCCAATAGCAATTGATGATACCGCCTGCATTAACCAAATAATCAGGCGCGTAGAGCATGCCTTTGTTCATGACCTCAAGACCGTGGATGGATTCATCAGCCAACTGATTGTTGGCAGCACCGCAGATAATCCCACATTTTAATTGCGATAAGGTGTCGCTGTTGACAGTCGCGCCCAAGGCACACGGACTATAAATATCCATGTCGTGGGTGTATACATCGGCTGTGGAAATGGCTTTTACGCCATACTTATTCACCACTTCTTTCACACGATCTTCGTATATGTCGGCTATGGTTACCAATGCATTTTCTTTCACCAAGTGTTGCACCAAGTATTCTCCTACGTGACCCACACCTTGTACTACAACCTTTTTACCAGCCAAAGACTCAGAGCCCGTTTGGTGTTTGATGGCTGCTTTCATGGATACATAAACGCCATAGGCGGTTACTGGAGATGGATCTCCACCGCCATCCATGTAATCAGGTAAACCCACGACATGATCCGTAGACATTTTGATGTACTCCATGTCGCGTGTGCTCATGCCCACATCCTCAGCAGTGATATATTGACCACTTAGCGTATCTACAAATTTTCCAAAACGGCGAAGCAAAGCTTCGTTTTTTTGGGTGCGTGCATCACCGATGATTACGGCTTTTCCGCCACCAATATTTAAACCGGCTAATGCGCTTTTGTAAGTCATTCCGCGTGACAAACGCAGTGCGTCTGTTAATGCGTCTCCTTCATTGGCATAAGCCCACATGCGGGTTCCACCTACTGCGGGACCTAATGTTGTGTCGTGAATTGCGATGATTGCTTTGAGACCTGTGGCTTTGTCTTGACAAAATACCACTTGTTCGTGATCGAAGTTGGACATACGATCGGTGATGCCAGCGCCCATTTCGTTGGCCATCGAGGAATTGTTTGTACTCATTTGATTTCCTATTTCAATCTGCTTTCAGATTGTGGCGCAAATATAGACAAAGAATTTGAAGGCCTTCCAATGAGAGGGAATAAAAAAAAGGGCCGAAGCCCTTTTTGAATTATTCTTTGATCATCCGCATCGCGCCATAGGCATGCGGTGCAGTAAGTACAAAGTGGTATACGCCTGGCGACCAATCTACAATGTTTAAATCCAATCTTTGTCCGTTAAATTGATGGATGCCTATAACTCTACCTTGAAGATCTACGATTTGAACATGCACGGTCCCCACATGGGTGCCCAATAAAATACTTACTTGGTCATGGGCAGGATTAGGAAACAATTGCAATTGGGCTTCCTCTAAATTGTAGTTGACATCTACCGCTCCTTCGTCTACAAATCCATCGCAGTCGTTGTCGATGTTGTCTAAAATTTCAACGGCTGCTGGATTTAATAGAGGGTCTGAGTCATCACAATCTGCGCTATTGCTCACCATTCCAACGGGTTGTATGCAGAAGTAGCTCGCAACGCCAGCGCCATATCCATCTTGATCGATGTCGTTGTACCAGGGCGTGGTTAATCCTTCATCCGCCAATCCATTGCAGTTGTCATCCAACCCATTGCATGTTTCAATGATGGTTGGATTAATCCCTGCAAAATTATCGTTGCAATCTCCGTTGCATGATGTAAAGCCGTCACCATCGGCATCAAATCCTTCGTCAATGATGGAATTGCAGTTGTCATCGATGTTGTTACAAAGTTCAAATGCGTTTGGGTTTGCTAAAGAATTGTTGTCATCACAATCGCCTGCACAGCTGGTAAATCCATCATTGTCTTGATCAAAATTCTCATCAATTTGTGAATTGCAGTTGTCATCGGTTTGGTTGCAGGATTCAAAATTTCCAGGATAAATACCTGCGTCAGCATCGTTGCAATCCGTAGCGTTCATCACATATCCATTGGGTGCTGTGCATCCTTGCCAAACAGTATTGCTTCCATAGCCATCTCCATCGCTATCTAAATAATATGTCAATGCATTTGCTACTGTTATGGCATTGGCATAATAGGTAGAATCTGTGAATTGCCCGTCTGAGATAACCAAGGCAAATCCGTAGTTTCCTGGAGTGTTGTAGGTGACGTTAACAGCGTTGGTTGTCGCGGTTGTAGGAGAACCTCCGGGGAAATACCACAACCTAGAGGTATTGCCAATAGAGTTATCAGTGAACGTAATCGCTTGATTCACGCATGCTGCTGAGGTATACTGCGGACTGGCAATCATTGAAGTAACATCAACGCAACTTCCAATTTGTGTCAGCGTGTTGTGCATATATACATTGATTATGTCCTCAATGTTTTCGATGCAAATGGTGTTGGCCGTTATATTGGCATAGTGGACGCGGATGACGGGAAATGCAGTGAAGTTTGTAGGAATCATAGTACCCAAGTGTCCCAAGGCGGCTATTTGTGTGCCCTCGTCTTGAAAATACAAATGTGAACTCCAAGTGGTGTTAGGTAATAAACTTTCAATGGACATGATGGTCGCACCTGAAATGGTAAACTGCAGGGCATTTATAGGCCCATCGGGATTGGTAATGGTGACATCAAAATAACCATCGGTGGTGTTTAAATTGGCAATGCCTAAAATACTGGTTTCAGTGATGTCTACAATTTCAGGATCCCATGCACAAGGCTCCATCAATCCGGGAAGAATGCCTTGATCTTGTTGGGTGTGAATGCATTGATCCAGGTACGCAGCATCTGCGATACTGATGGTTCCATCTTGGTTGAGATCATTGCAAGCATTGGGTGTCAGGGTTGAGTTAACACTGCCATTTCCGTATGCATTGATATCGCTCAAGTCAAACATGAGATCGCTATTGAGGTCTCCCTTTTTTACTTGCCCAGGGCAATTCCCCATGCAATCCGGTTGGTTGGTTCCAAAAGGCTGGCCCAAACAATCGGTCAGGACCCCACAAGCGGACATGGGCAGTTTGGTGAAGTTGATTAAATGATCCAAACTATCTCGCTCAAAACTAAAACACACTTGTGCCCAGTTGTTGTCATAGGCCAGTTCATAATGCCCCAACATGTCGGGATCATGGTCCCAGTTGGTCTTTAATACCAGATGATAGGTACCGGCAGGAACGTCCGTGACATCCACCCATTGGCATTGAAGACCTGCATTGTATATGTCGTAACAACCCGCGGTGATTCCCATGTTGCCACATCCAAATTTGGCCAAGCCGGTGACACATCCCAAGTCCAAAACACAGAACCCGTTTTTAAATCCAATTTCGGGCATCAAATTGCCGTTGTTGTCATATAGTTCATAGATGGCATAACCCGCGTAGTGGTAGTGATTGTGGCACAAATCCCAAACAAATTGATCGTTGATGGTGTTGGGTGTTCCTATGTAATAATCTTGATTTCCAATATTGTCTATGCGGGTGCTGAAGCGAATGATCTCCCGATTTCCCAGTCCTTGAAGACAGCCTTCATTCACCAAACAAGCGTCAGTGCCATTGATACTCTCTTGGTACATGGAATTGTACAAAAGATTTCCATCAACGCTCAAATCGGGTCCAATGTTGGAGCAATTGGGATCTCCATTATAGTAGCAAGTACTGGGCATTTCAGCCAATGGACTGTAATTGCAAGCCAATTCGTCCATACACCCTTGGACTGGACCCATGTATTCAAACAAAACTTGAAAGGCATTGGTTCCGCAATCATTGTTGTGGTCTCCTACACGCACGTAGTACGTTACACCTCCTTCTAAATATGGGGTGATCTCTGACTGACTTCCGCAGAAATCATCGTTGTAAGTGTAGGTGGCTTGGTTTGAATCGTCAAAATTGGCCATGTTGCAATAATCATAAATCCAAATCGTGGTGTTGCAATTCGCCAAACCACAAGTACTGATTTTGTATTGACCATTGACGCTGGGTGTAAAGCTATACCAGGTATTGGGAGAAGGAACGACCAAGGTGTCCAAGGTTGCTACTATAGGGTCTTCGCATGTGCTGCCTTGAGGGCAATTGACTTCAACAAAAGTGTAGTTGGCAAAATTGCCTCCGGTGGCTACAAGATTTCCATCCAAGTAAATGGAGTAGCTGCCGTTACCGTTGTTGCAACATATGCCATTGTTGCCAGTGTCATAAAATTCAACGCGGTGACATTCATCGGAGATACAAAGTGAGGCGTCGTTTGTGGTTCCTTGGGCAACCAAAATGTTCTGTCCATTGAATGCTTTCCAACTCGTTTGTTGAGGCAAGTTGTCTGCCGTGATGTCAATGGTCAAATTGTGGGCGCTTGTTACGATAATGTTTTGATTAATTGTACTGGTAACACCCATAACATCGGTTACAGTTAATTGCGCTGGATAAATGCCGGGTGTGTTGAAAATGACGGTGGGATTTTCATCGGTGTTGTTAGAAACCTGGGCATTGGGTATCGACCAAAGCCAGCTGGCCTGATTCCCCAAACTGGTATTGTTGAGTTGATAGGTGAGACAGTTGACTGAATTGGCAACGACGTTGTAATTGAAATCCGCTGCGATTGGTGGAAATTCACATGTTCCATTATCAATGGTGGCGCATGTGGAGTAGTTGGAAGCATTTTCATCTGTACATCCACTTACGCTCGCAGACGACAAAGAGATGGCAAATACACCTTCCAGGTTGTTATATCCCCCAGCTTGAATGTAGTAGGTGTGGCCGATGATCAATTCATCGTCTTCAAAGGCTCCAGCCGTTCCATTTCCTGTAGGACAACCAAATTTGATCATGCTATAATTTCCTGCGGCGTCGTCATCATCACATGCGATAATACTTCCGTTACAAGCGTCATATACGGCAATTTGCGTATCCACGAGTTGGGTGGCAGTGGCGTCCGAGGAAGCAGAGGTGGTGATGGTGACATTGCCACCGGAGTATACAAAACTGAACCATACGTCATGCACAGCGCCACCACAACCGGGAGTTGGGCCAGAAGACGCATTGACATTGGTGACATTTTGCGGACCCGCATTTGGAGTCAAAGGCACAGCAAAGTCACATGCGTCATTTTGATTTGCAATGACACAAGAACCATCATCAATGGTAGCGCATGAATTGTAGTTGGTCGCGTTGGGCTCCGTACATCCATTAACGGGCGTTGCTGTAATTTGAATTCCAAATGTGCCAACCAAGCTATTGTATCCTCCCGCTTGGATGTAATATGTACTTCCTTGGGTGAGTTGGTTACAAGTTAAAGTTATCTGTGAGCTATACACTCCGTTGAAGTCATCATTGCATGCCAATTGGAGTCCACCGCATCCATTGTAAACGGCCAGTCGAGTGTCCGTTAATGTTCCGCTCAATTGTGTACCAATGGTTATATCGCCACCTGTGTATACAAAGGAGAACCAAATGTCTTTCATCTGTGCGGTTCCTCCGCAAGTGGGGTTGGTTGCTTCAGTTACAGTGTTTGCATTGCTAAATGTTTGATAGCCTGAATTGGGTGTGAGCGACAGGGCATTGGTACAAATGTCATTCGAAGGGGTTTGGCCTTGCATTGAAAAGGCAAACAAAACAAAAGAGCTGAAAAGCAATAGGTTCTTCATAGGTATAGCGTGTCCTACGAAGATATGCAATAGTATAGCAAGTCCTTATTCGAGGGGACTGATTTTGATTAGGGTTTGAAAAATTCTTGGGTTAGAAGTTTGAGCTCTTGATGTATTTGACCGTTAGAGGCGATGATATCTTCTTCAAAAATGGGGTCTCCATTATGAAAACCACTGACTTTGCCGCCGGCTTCCTGAACAAGAATTACTCCTGCGGCAACATCCCAAGGATTTAATCCATATTCATAAAAGGCTTCAAAACGACCACAAGCCACCCAAGCCAAATCCAAAGCGGCACTTCCCAGTCTGCGGATGCCCCGGGTCTTTTTCATGAGTGATCGAAAAAGTTCGATGTATTGCTCCTCACGTCCAAAATCATCATACGGAAATCCTGTAACCAATAAACTATCCATCAAGATATTTCTGGTGCTGGTTTGAATTTGTTTTCCATTTAAAAAACTACCATTGCCTCTGGAGGCAACAAACATTTCGTCTTTGTTGGGATCATAAATGATTCCAATTACGGCTTTGTTTTTATGGCAGAGCGCGACGCTGATACACCATATGGGTACATCATGCAAAAAGTTGGTGGTGCCGTCCAATGGATCGATTACCCAATTCCACTCCTCAGCTCTTTCTCCAGTACCTTCTTCGGCAATGAACCCGGCCTCAGGAAATAAAGTTTTAAGTCCTTCAACCAAACGTCGCTCACTTACCTTGTCCACAAAAGAAACCAAATTGTTGGTGGTTTTGATTTCAATCTCTTCGGCATTCACACGTTGTGTTTTCATCCAAAATCCAGTTTCGCGAATGAGTTGTTCTGCACGGTGTGCCAGGGATAATAGGTCGATCATGGTGCTAATTTATCGTGTTTTAATCAAGAATGCGTTTCTTGGAAATTGATGTTGCTTATTGAAAACAAATGCAGTGTCATTGAGGGTTTGCAGGAAGGAAATAACCGCGGTGATTTCATCTTCATTCAGTATTTTTTTTATGACCTCTCTTCCGCTATCATGGGGTATATAGTGACTTTCAATACAAACCCTCAGGCTGTTGAAACGGCCATCATGGCCATAGGGACAGGTAAAACCCAAATTGCGCAAAGAGGCGGTCATAAATGTGTGCCTATCGGTGTGCAATTGGGTCACATTGAAGCGACCCAAATCCTTGTCATTGAGGGTGTCCCAGACACTGTAGAAATTTTCATTCTGAAACAATGGCGGGGTATGGCAACGGATGCATTGCACGTTGAAAATATCTTCTCCGCGACGCTGCTTTTCATTGAGATTGATTTGACCAAGCTGATATCGATCGTACAATGCATTCATGCTGATCAGGGAATTTTCAAAGGCCGCAATACTGGCAAGAAATGTCTTTTTGTTCATGGAGCTATCGCCCCAAGCCGCGAAGGACGCCGCACGATAAAAGGGGTTTTGATTCACGGCGGCGATAGCGGAGTCGATATCTCCACCCATTTCCCTTGATGAGTGGATTGGAGCCAATGCTTGAAGATCCAGACGATGGATTGCCCCATCACGCATGAATATCTTCCGCCAAGCCAAATTGAAAAGTGGTGGTGCATTTCGATTCCCGATGCTGTCAAAATTTCCGTGGGATAGGGCATGGTCTGTATGGGCAAAGGCGTGGTAAGAAGAATGACAAGATGCGCAGGAGGTTTGTTTGTCTGCAGAGAATTGAACGTCGTAAAACAATATCCTGCCCAATTCTATCTTGAGCGAATCTTGTTGGGTTGGATGACTGGGGAAAAGAGCAGTTTTTTTTTCAGGAGAAAACCCGACGCAAAAAAGAACCGATACAACAACCAAAAAAAAGGAAAAATTACTTTTCATACTCTGGGAAAATGTCGATTTCCGAAGCAATTAGATTCATCAGTCGCTGCGATTTTTGACTGGGCGACATTACTTTGAAAGGTGTCTGATTGAATTCATGAAAAAGTTTTTCGGTAAGATGCAATTGAATAATCCAATTTTGATGATGGGTGTCAGTGGGATAGAATGTTACTTTTTGATCCGACCGATTGGGGGCTTGAAATCCTCCCAAATGATATTGCCAATGATTTGATTTTTTGTCTTGGCCTTCCAACTTAAAACCAATGTATCCACTTTGCCAGGTCCAATAAAGATCGCTTCCAGGTTCAAGTCCACAACACCCAATTTCTTGGTAATGCGTCAATGAATCAACACCCAATTGAAATTGAAATGCTGTGATTTCATCACAACAGCTGTGATTCAGTTGGATTTTGTATTCATTGGATTTCTTTCCTTCAATGAATTTGTAAACAGAATAATTTGAGTTAGTGTATACGGTATCGCTACCTGACAATATGATCCATTGCCCCATGATGACGGACAACTCGTCCAGATTTATTTCTTTTTTCCAAATACTATCGCAACGGAGTTGGATGGTCAAATTCAGTTGTTGAGTCCATGCAGTGCCCTGTGAGATCAAAATTAGAAAAATGACTCCAATCCATCTCATGGTTTAATGGGGTGATCGGTGAAAATGCGGGCCCAATTTTTTGCTATTTCATCAAAATGGACTTGTTGTTCTTCTGTACAAATATTGCGGATTTCTTCGAGGTGTTTGATATTGATAAGTTCTACACCGCCAATGGCTTGGCACAAATCGCTTTGGATAGAATCCGTTGAGAGATGACGGAAATGGGCTTCGTACATTTTTTGCCTGATGCCCTTGATGATTTCATTTTGCTCTTTTATTTGTTCGATGTGTTGATGAATCAAGTGATGAAACTTTTCTTTTTGGTCTACATTAAGATTCAATTGATCTTCAATGAGTTCCTTGGGTCCGTGATTGGGTCGGTGCGGACCATGAGGTCCAAAAAATCGTGGACCCAAAGTAAAAAAGCCAACGACGATGAGGTTTAGAATTATCAAAGCCCAAGTGAGCCGCTTGTATGTCTTAAGTTCATTCATACTGAATAGAAGAATAAGTTTTTTCAATAAGGGAAACCATTTCGTTGCTTTGTAATGAAACATTCTCGGGAGAATACTTCTTTTTAAAAGAAAGAATTCCCAGGGTATTAATGGCAACAATGATAATGGCCAACCCAACCAATTTCCATAAAGAGACGGTGGATTCTATACGTTCCTTTTGGTTTTGAATTTTACCTTGGATTTTGGTCCACAAAAAAGGTGACGCATCAACCTGTTGAATTTTTTGCGATATGTTCTCTAATCTATCCATTGCTAGATATCCATTTAGACGATAAATTGAAATCAATTTCCTCTTCTTTTTGAATCTTTTCAAAAAGATTTTTTTTTGCGCTGGAGACTAAGCCCTCTACGGTTTTTGGTGCGAGTTGCATCATTTCACTGGCTTCTTGAATGGAGAAACCTTGGATTTTGCATAATATCAAGACCTCTTTTTGTTTCTTGGGCAATTGGTCAATAAGCTGCATCAGGATTGCCACTTCATCATGGTGTTCAGCCAAAACGCCGGGGTGTAAAAAAGATCGCTGCGGAGAGAGATTGTCCAATTGGAAAAAGGTAATCCCGCCTCCACGTTTATCCCGCTTTTGTGATTTAATTAAATCCAAAGCGGTGTTCACAGTTATCCTGTAAATCCAAGTTTTAAGATGTGACTCGCCTCTAAATTTATCAAGTCTTTCATATACTTTAATGAAGACGTCTTGGGTTATTTCTTCAGCATCCTGGTTGTTCCAGACATAATTTAAAGCCAGATTAAAGACCCATTTGTGGTGGGCCTTATAAATCTTTTCAAGGTCATCCAATTGCGATTGACTCATGGTTCAGGAAACTCCAATTGGAAACGATTGTACCACTCGCAAAACGCAGTCCATTGTTGCGGATTGTTCATGCGCCAAGTATTGAATTGCTCTGGCAGTGCCGCTCTGAATAGCCAGTGATTATAGGCATCGAAATGTTGACTGTCTAAAATTATTTTTTGGTAATCCAAAATATCCTCTTGCCAGAAATTATATATTTTGGGATTGAGATAAAGGTCCAAAATGCGGTGCCTTAAAATACCGAGTGTGTTTAAATTGATCTCGGTAATGCTATCGTGTGAGATGTTTTTAATCATCGACGAATAGGCGATGCAACGCGGGGGATGCATACCAAACTCATCCAATTGGATGGCATCATCTTCAAATAAAGGATTGCAAAAGTGGGTAATCCATTGAGCGCTTGGGGATATTTGAATACATTTTTGGTATTGCTCAAACAGTTTAATCCCCATGAGTTCATGAAAAGGTGAGGTCTTGTCCAAATTCATGAAAGTTTCTCCCAATACCAGTCCATTGACCACTTCAGCCTGATCGAAATAGATGATGGCGGCTTTGTAATAATTCAATGCATAATTGGGGTCAAGTTCAATTCCTTTTAAATAATTGAAAAGTGCTTGGCCGGTTTCCCCTTCAATGCTGGCCAGGTTTCCTTTTTCCAAATACAGAACGCCTGACTTAGGAAAATGACTTAAACCGACTTCAAAAATTTCCTTGGCCGCCATTTTGTTTTTGGTCATGTAATAAGCATTGCCAAGGATTTGAAAAAACTGAGGTGTAGCATCAGGATGGTTAATCAAGGGTTGCAATGTCGCAACGGATTGCGTGTAGTTTTTTAAGATGTACTGCAATTGCCCTACTTCAAAAGTGTAAATGAAATTGGAGGGTTCTAGCTGCGCGGCTTCCTGCATCAAACGCAGGCTTAGTTGGGGCTTGTCTTCATCCAAAGCCATCCTGGATTCTTCTGCTTTGGACAATGCCAAAAATCCATTGGATAAAATCAAAGAATCCAATTGTGCGCGCATTCCCAAATGAAACAGCGCAAACAAAAGGGAGATTGTGATTTTAGTAAATGGGCCCATTAGCAATTGATTACTCAAATATACGAGGTTCAAATTTGAAAATAAAGGCGTCGTGGTCGGACAGATATTTTTTTTGATTCTTTGTGTCTGAATCAGCATAACGCACACTTTCAAATTGGACGCATTTCCATTTGGAATTGAAAAAAATAAAATCAATACAGTCATTGGAGAAACTAGTGCCAAAGCCATGAAATGAAGGGGTTGACCAAAAAGAGGTGTCTCCTGCCGGACAAACCATTGTGCGCAATGGGGTTAGTGCCAAGTCTTGAATGTTGGTGTTGAAATCTCCACCCAAAAGAATCGGGAATTGGTTGTTTTCCTTTTCTAGTTCAGCGGCGATGATCTTTCCACTTTCTGCTCTGGCTTGGGTACCGATGTGATCCCAATGGGTATTGGCCATGAGTAGGGTGTCATGCGTATGCACATCATACAACTTTACCCAAGTGCAAATCCGCTCACAGGCAGCGTCCCAACTTTTTGAAGGTATTTCAGGTGTGGCTGAAAGCCAGATGGTTTTTCCTGAAATGAATTGAAACCGCTGGGCGTTAAAGAATATGGGTGCATATTCTCCTAGGGATTGTCCATCTTCTCTTCCCACGC
Source organism: uncultured Flavobacteriales bacterium (assembly GCA_937974555.1). Taxonomy (GTDB): domain Bacteria; phylum Bacteroidota; class Bacteroidia; order Flavobacteriales_D; family Sanyastnellaceae; genus CAMCTV01. The sequence goes on from CALJKR010000071.1 coordinate 47,646, forward strand.
CATAATAGTTGTAATCAACCAGCGCCGCTTGCAAATCCTTCAGTTGATCCAACAATACTTCTTGGAAAAAATAAATATCTGCTTTTTGTTCTTGAATCCAAGGTAAAGTGGTGGAGCTTCTCAATGGCCAGGCATTCACTCCATCATTGGGGTTGTTGTATCGAATATTTAAATCAACCAAAACCAGTGGCTTTTTGGCTTGCGCATGCAGCACTGGGCTGATCAAGCAAACGATAAAGATGAGCGCGATGGGAAGTTTAGCGATTCTCAATGGCTTTGTTCATGATATCAATTTGACCCTGATAATACTCGCTGCCTTCTGTATTGTTATCCGCCTTGGCCATTTCTAACGCCTTGACGTAATAACGTTTTGCATCTTCTGGATGTCCCAATTTCCAGTGGCAGAAACCGGCATTGTTGATGATAATCTCATCATTGGGATTGATGGAATATGCTTTGTTGATATAGGTTAAGGCTTCTGTGTACTCTTCATCCATCATTTTACATGTCGCTACATTGGATAGGGTGATGACATTGGCGTCGTCTTGTTCGAGCATGATTTTACTGCATCGTTCTATTATTTCATATCCGTAGGGAAGTCCTGATTCAAACAACGCGTAAAAGTGTTCTTGTAAAGAGCTGTTTAAAAAGTTTAAGTCGTCTTCTACGGGTTCATTTTTCATCCAATACCAACTGTTTTTATTGGCTTGTCCTTGTCTGATGGTATTGATCATTTCTTCTTCCATCCAATCCCAATGTTGGGACTCCCTTAGTACATAGATTTTTCCCAATCTTAAATCCAAGCGATTGGGGTATTTGGATATGCCTTGATTGATATACTTCACGGAAAGTTGAATCAAACTATCGTTTATTGTGGGAGTTCCATAGATATATCCGGATACGTTTCCTAAACTATCAACCATTTCCAATGCTTCACTGCCATCTTCAGGAGGGGTGGTATTTAATGTCACAATTTCAGTAAATGCGCGCATCGCGAAATAATTAAATATCGCTACTTCTGTTTCAGGATTATTTGGCTCATTTTTACGCCAATCCAAGATGAGCTGATACATGCTTGTAGTATCATTTTCTTCCATTTTTAAATCAAACTTCTCCTGGTAAGTTTGTGCAACAATGAAATTTGCGAAGAGCGATAGTACGGCGAATGTGAAGCTAATTTTTTTCATTTTCATTTTTTATGTAACCATCCCAATATTTCGGAATCATTCAATGAGAATTTTCCTTGATGGGTGTTTAATTCGATTTGAATTCGTGAAGGTGCGGTTGGACCTGGATTTTGTTGGGTTATTTCAATACTGTGGTCGTATACAGCACTGACAATGGCCACGTGGCCATAAGGATTCCAAGCATTACCATTCCAGACGATGATATCATTGATTTGCGGGGCAACAGTACTTCCATTTTTATACTGCAGGAGATTTCGGTCTTTATTGATCGCACCATCGGAAAGTTTCGGATTAAAAAAATCTTTGGCATGACCATAACTATTGGGCATTTTATGTTTAAAATACTCGTAGTAGTATCGCTTGACAAATTCAACGCATTGGTATTTAAGACCAAGGTTATATCCATCCGGGGCAAGGTTTCGAGATTCGACATGTGAGACACTACCATTGTAATAAACGATTACTCCATTGAGTTTGTCAACGGGCTGACCAATTTCTAAACCCATGTTGTGATACAATTGACGTAAAGGTTGGATTTGTGTGGCGTAGATGAATATCTGTGTGATCAATAGCGCAGCTATACCTAGAATGAGAGGGATAGATTTTTGCGGATGAACCATGGAGTGAAAGGTACAAAAAAAGGCTGTCCGTAGACAGCCTTTTCAAATTATTCACAGAAGAGGAGATTATTCTCCTTTGCCTTCCATTTTCTCTTTCAATGCAGCCAAGGCACCGATATCACCCAATGTAGATTTTTCTACTTGAGCATTAACGGCTTTCACTGCGTTAGAATCACCACCTTCTGGTTTCTTACCTGTACGAGGTTTCTTAGGAGCTTCAGCTGATGCTTCTTCTTCTTTGAAAGTTCCAGTGTGAGAAACCGCAATCTTGCGTTGGTTTTTGTTGAATTCCAAAACAACGAATTCCAAAGTCTCATCAACTTTTGCAGTTGATCCATCTTCTTTCTTCATGTTTTTGCTTACGCAGAATCCTTCCAAACCATAAGGCAATGATACGATAGCATGGCTACCTTCTTTGCGGATGATTGTTCCTTGGTGACGAGATCCTTCAGTGAAGACAGTTTCAAAGACATCCCAAGGATTTTCTTCGATTTGTTTGTGTCCCAAGCTGATTTTACGGCTCTCTTTGTCCAATTCTAAAACAACAACTTCCATATCATCACCGATAGCACAGAATTCAGATGGATGCTTGATTTTTTTGCTCCAAGACAAATCTGAAATGTGTACCAAACCATCGATACCTTCTGCCAATTCACAGAAAACTCCGAAGTTGGTGAATGCACGAACTTTGGCTGTATGCTTGCTGGATACTGGGAAACGAGACTCAATACCTTCCCAAGGATCTGAAGTCAATTGCTTCATACCCAAGCTCAATTTGCGCTCATCTTTTTCAACTGCCAATACCACACACTCTACATCTTGTCCTACTTTCAAGAAATCTTGAGCAGAACGCAAGTGAGAGCTCCATGACATTTCTGATACGTGGATCAAACCTTCAACACCTGCAGCAACTTCTACAAAAGCGCCATAATCAGCCAAAACAACTACTTTACCAGTAACTTTTTGACCCACTTGCAATGTGTCTTGGTATGCATCCCATGGGTGAGCAGAAAGCTGCTTCAAGCCCAATGCAATGCGCTTCTTGTCATCATCGAAGTCAAGGATAACCACGTTGATTTTAGAATCCAACTGAACCACTTCTTCTGGGTGGTTGATACGTCCCCAAGAAAGATCGGTGATGTGGATCAAACCATCTACGCCGCCAAGGTCGATGAATACGCCATAGCTGGTGATGTTTTTGACAACACCTTCCAATACTTGACCTTTCTCCAAACCAGACATGATTTGCTTCTTTTGCTCTTCAATTTCTGCTTCGATAAGTGCTTTGTGAGATACAACAACGTTCTTGAATTCGTTGTTAATCTTAACAACTTTCAATTCCATTACTTTTCCTACATACACATCGTAATCGCGGATTGGCTTAACGTCAATTTGAGAACCTGGTAAGAATGCTTCCAAACCAAATACATCAACAATCAAACCTCCTTTGGTACGACACTTCACTTCTCCTTTGATGATTTCACCTGATTCCAATGCATTGTTTACATCAGTCCAAGCGCTCAACAAACGAGCTGTTTTGTGCGATACACGCATTTGTCCAGACTTGTCTTCTTGAGTCTCAATGAAGATAGGAACTACATCTCCTACTTTCAAATCTGGGTTGTAACGGAATTCAGTCACGGCTACTACGCCTTCTGACTTGTATCCGATGTTCACAACTACTTCTTTTTTACCAATAGAAACGATGGTTCCTTGAACCACTTCTTTTTCTTTGATGGTAGACAAAGTTTTTCCATAAACCTCATCAAAGCGCTTGCGCTCATCTGCAGTGTATCCACCAGCTGCTTCGTAAGCATCCCAGTTAAATTCACCGTTGCTGTTCATGTATTGTGCGTCGTCAGCAGTGCTGTACAAATCCATTGGCTCTTCACGAGAAATGGTTTCTTCTGCATGACTTGGAGCGACTGCTCCTGTGTTTTCGGCGTTTTCAGCCGGGGTTGTGTTTTCTGCCATGTGGCATTTAAAATTGTATTTGTTCCTTTTTTTTGGAGGCTTGAACAAATGGGTTCAACTTATTTCATTTCTTTGCCATGCCTCAACAGCAAAGTTCCCCTTTTGGGGAACGCGAATTTACCACATATCCGTTACCAAATCAAAAAAAATATAGGGTAGAGGTTGAGCTTAATCAATTGATATGAAATTGAGATCTTTTTTTTCCTCATTAATCATTGGAGCGAGTGTCATTGCATCCGCCGTGGGTTGTGTAAAATGTCAGGAGCCAGATCCTGAGTTGCCGCCTGTTGTTACACCCACAGGCTACCAGCAATATGGCACTCCATTGAGCAATGTGCCAGTGGGTCGGGATATACAAATGTATGAAGTGAACCTCAGGGCCTTTTCCTCAAGCGGTGATATTCCAGGGGTGATTGCCCGTTTGGACGAACTCGATAGTTTGGGAGTCAATACCATTTGGTTAATGCCCATTCATCCCATTGGTACCATCAATTCTGTCAATTCACCATACTCAGTCAAAGACTATAAAGCTGTTGGCGAAGAGTACGGAAATTTAGACGATTTGCGGGCTTTGACCACCTTGGCCCATGAAAAGGGGATGGCTGTTATCTTGGATTGGGTTGCCAATCACACGGCTTGGGACAATCCTTGGATTTATGCGCACCCTGAATGGTATACCCAAGATGCCAACGGCAATATTATTTGGCCTGCGGGCACCAATTGGCAAGATGTGGCAGACCTCAATTACGATAATGCCGAGATGAGATTGGCCATGATTGATGCCATGAAATACTGGGTGCTTGAGGCCAATGTGGATGGATTTCGTTGTGATCATGCCGATGGCGTTCCCAATGATTTTTGGCAAACGGCCATTGATGAATTGCGTGCGGTTCCCAATAGACAATTGATGATGTTGGCTGAGGGTAGTGGTGTTGGTCTGCTTCAGGCAGGTTTTGACATGTCTTTTGGATGGGATTTCTACAACGGAATAAAAAATGTCTACAATGGCTCACCAGCTTCTGGACTGCTGTCCATCCACAATGCGGAGTATACTTCAATTCCCGTGGGTAAGCACAGATTGCGATTCACTACCAACCACGATGAATCCGCATGGGATGCCTCTCCTGTTTCTCTTTTTGGAGGATTAATCGGCGCTATGACAGCGTCAGCAATCACGATATTTACAGGTGGTGTTCCTATGATCTACTCAGGACAAGAGGTGGGACGTTCATCAACCACTCCTTTTTTCACCAATTCGCCAATCAATTGGAATGGCAATCCTACAATGCTTCAGTTTTACGAGGATTTGATGCAGTGGTACAAAAGCAATGAAACGGTAAAACGTGGTTTTGTTGCCAGTGCTTCTACCAATGATGTTTTTGCTTTGAAAAAGAATTTAAATGGGCAAGACGTGGTAATCATGGCCAATGTTAGAAATTCGACGGTGACATTTACGGTGCCTACTGCTTGGCAAGGAAACTGGAATGCGGCTCTATCGGGAGCGGCTTATTCCCTGGCTTCAACTGTAACCTTGACTCCTTATCAATGTGTAATTATTCAACGATAGTCACAAGTTGGTGTGCTTTTGCTTCATTTGTTCTTGAAGACACGCGGCCAGTTCACCTGGACTGAGATTGGGAAATTGACTGGGGTAAACGGGTGCGCCGATGTGCACTTGAATAGCTACGGATCGTCCAATGAAACTGCCTTTGGGTAGCGATTTAGAAGCGCCTTTGATGACGATGGGTACCAGAGGGATGTCTGATTTTTGAGCGATAACAAAGCTGCCTTTTTTAAAGGTGCTTATGGTTTCATCTTTACTTCTTGTGCCTTCTGGAAACGTAACCAAATTTTTTCCTGCAACAACTTTGACGGCCGCTTCGTTCATGCTCTGAATGGCCCTCTCACGATTGCCTCGGTCGACAAAGATCATTCCCATGGCTGACATGTATTGCCCCAGTAAAGGGACTTTGGATAATTCTTTTTTTGCTACAAAAAACAATCCCTTTTTGATGACTCTAACCACTACTGCAATATCGAATTGAGATGAATGGTTGGCAATGTAAATAGCAGGCACAGCAGGCAAGTCCGCTTCTTGTGTTATGATAAGTTTGATACCATACAAGGCAAACAAAACGGGGCTCCACAAGAAATGAGCAACCCAAAATACACATTTTTCAGCTGAGAAAAAGATTCGCAGCAAGAGTCCCAGTATACCACAAACCAATGTCCAAAAGAGAACAATGGGCAAAACTAAAATACCTCTGATCATGTGTGAAATATTTGCGGGGTCATTGCGCTGGCTTGATCAAAAGCAGTCCAATTGTATGACCCGTTTTCTGTTGAAATAAACTGTTTCAAAACTTCACTGGGCATATTCCCGGTCAGGTCGGACTTGGCCATTGGACAACCGCCAAAGCCACCCATGGCTGTATCAATTCTTCGACAGCCTGCGTCCCATGCGGCCTTTAATTTGCCTGCTGCTTCCATGGGGGTTGCGTGGAGGTGTGCTCCAAATAAGGTGTCGGGCATTTCTTTTTTCAGTTCAAAGAAAATACGTGTGATCTGCTCTGGACTGGCTGCGCCAATGGTGTCACTCAAAGCCAAAGCTTGAATTTCAAAAGCTTCAGTTAGCCTTTTAGACCAATCCAAAACGATTTCCTCGTTGTAAGGATCTCCATACGGATTACCAAATCCCATACTCAGATAAACGACAAGCTTCTTGCCATTTTGTAGGGCCAATTGGTTGATGTTACTTAATCGTTCCCAACTTTCTGTTATGGAAGATCCGGTATTCCTTTGCTGAAAAGTTTCAGATATAGAAAATGGAAACCCAATGCTGTCCACTCTTTCTTCTTTGCAGGCTTCTTCTGCCCCGCGCTCATTGGCTACGATGACCAAAAATTCAGGTTTATTGCCCTCCCACGTTACGCCCTGAATGACTTCTCGAGTATCTGCCATTTGAGGAATGGCTTTTGGCGATACAAAGCTTCCAATGTCAATGGTGTCAAAACCTACTTTGATCAGTTGATTGATGTAGTTGATTTTGGTTTGCGTATCGATCATGACCGGGAAGCCTTGCATGGCGTCTCGGGGACACTCTACCCAATGAAATTTTTCGCTCATGAAACAAAGGTAATTTCAATTAATCTTCAATTCGCAATGGGATCAATTCTTTGGGCAAAAAGGGATGATTCAATACAGGGCCCATGTATTGGTTGGATGTGGAATTGAGGTAAAGCATGCAGGGTTGACCATGATGTCTCCACAAATGAATTTCTGCTTGAGCAGTGCAATCTGAAAAAGTGTAGTCAAAGTGAACCATCAGAATCAATAGGGCAAATAATCCTTTCACCTTTGCCCATTGATTTTGCCAACTATAATATGCCATCAGTCCAATCAGTATCCAGATGGATTCAAGAGCCCATGTCCATTGATGAAACAAAACTTGGGGATGTGGCCATTGACATAGTTTATGCACGATTTCATTCATTCCCCAAATCCAATCGTGAATCAAAGAATGCACCCAAGATAAATTCCACAAAGGTGGAAAAGCGATTACAATCAATAGCCCATATAATAGGCCTGTTGAAATGGGAACGAGTAAGAAGTTGGATACCAAAAAATAAGTGGGGAACTGCAGTGTGAGGGGCATCAGAAAAATTCCAGTGCTCCATTGGGCATGTATGGTGATCAATATGTTTTCCAATATCAACTTGGGTGCTTTTTTCCAATCATTGATTTTTAATTGTACCGGACGATGAAAAAATACAATTCCAGCAACGGCCAAATGGGAGAGAATCAATCCCCAATCATCCTTTTCTTCTGGCGACCAACAGATTTGAACCAACAATGACAAACTCAATAAATTCAGTGCATTCGATTTCTTTAAAAACAATTTACCCAAATGCAAAAAGCTAAACATAATGGCTGCTCTGTTTAACGATGGCGGAAATTGACAGATATAACAAAAAATCCAAATTCCGGTTAATGAAAGTAATTGGGATAATTTTGGAGTGCGTTGCAGGGTGACAAAATTCAATATTCCATACAAAAGTGAGAACAGTAAACCGATGTGCATTCCGCTCACAGCCAATATATGACTGATTCCAATGGTCTTGTATTGGCTTTTGATTTCCGAACCAATGTAGCTCGTATCTCCCACCAAAAAGGCGATAATTACGCCTATGTCCGCTTCTGAATAATGGGCTTTCAATTTTTCATTCAATTCCTGGGCCAGGGCGTTTTGCTTGCGCGATCGCTTTTGCTCCCAGTCGGTAGGGCAGAGGGTGTTGATTTCAGTGGGTGGAACAAGCGCATTCCAGGTACTGCCGGTAGCAATGAGCATAAAAAAAAGCGAGGCGCTGATCCAAACAATTTTTTTATCGATGAAGTAAATGATAAGAAGGATCAAACCGATGGTCAAGTGCAGCAATGTGCCTCTGTAATCCGGGCATAGGGTTAATCCCATCAGAAGTGGGACGATAATTCTAAGTAAGGGGTTTTGCCTCCAAATGCGCTTCATTGCCTTGTGCTATTGCACAAAGGAATGGGGATCAAGCTGACTAAACTTGGTTTTGTTACGAATAAAAAATGCATATACGACGCTGGATTGATACAGGCCTTTTTCATTGATTTCCTTGATGGAAGGGGCTTCCAGACTTCTTTTTTGAAGCATACTTCGAAGCATAAAATAAAATGCGAAATGTGCACGCAATACCGCCCAAAGGTGAGACCATTTCATTTCAGTGGCAAACCGAATGCCTGCGATGCCATCCAGAACCAATCGGCGTAAAAGGTGTATGGCCAGGTTGGAACGTCGGTGATTTTTTACAATGAGGAATAAGTTGTTTCGGAAATTCAAAAAGGTTTTCATCGGATTTTGACGATCCAAAGTTCCTCCGCCGACATGATACACTGTAGAGTCTAATGCTGCGCCAATGGTATATCCTCTGTTTTTTAATCGCCAACATAAATCAATCTCCTCCATGTGTGCAAAGAAGTCGGCATCAAATCCTGAAACTTCTTCCCACACTTTTCGACGAATCATCAATGCCGCGCCAGTGGCCCAAAAAACTTCCTTTTTTCCTTGGTATTGGTTTTCGTCATTTTCAAATGCATAAAACATTCGACCGGCACAAAACGCATAACCATCTTTGTCCAAATATCCTCCAGCACCGCCCGCGTATTCAAATTGTTTTTTGGTTTGATGATCGATGACTTTGGGTTGACAAGCGGCCAATTTGGGGTCTTGCTCCATCCAGTCCAATAGCGGAGTGAGCCAATCAGCGGTAACTTCAACATCGCTGTTGAGCAACATGAAGTATTTGTATTCAAGTCCTTTCAAACCTTCATTGTATCCTCCAGCAAAGCCGTGGTTTTTGCTAAGCGATATCCATTTCACTTCTGGAAATTGGGATTGACAAAAGGCTTGAGAGTCATCGGTGGATCCATTGTCTATGACGACGATGTCTGCCAAACTATTGCTGTGCAACAGAACATTGGGGAGAAACCTCTCCAGCCATTTCTGACCATTCCAATTTAAGATAACAACAGCAACTGTTTTCATTACTTAGTGTGGATTGTACCAAAGGCTTTCCAATTCGTCACCTGAATAGGGATCCTGACGCTGATTGTTTTGGTTTCTTGAAATGGTTGCGGGGTCATTCATTTGTCTCGAACGAACCAGATTTTTCCAGTCGTAATTCATGATTTCCCCGGGGATATCCGTGTGTAACAATTCCATGTCTCCATTTAAGCTGGTGTTGTAAAACAACAATCGCTTGTTGTGCATGTGATTGTTGGTTTCATAGTAATGCCAAATCTCAAATGGCCAATAATCGGGATCATGGTTTCTGATGACACGAGTGGAAGGCTTGCCGTATTGCAGGTAGACACGCCCCCTATCGGTCTCCCATCCTTTTTTTATGCTAGTTGCAAACTCGTCACAAGCTTTAACCAATTCCTGGTATTGCGTCCAACTCAATTCTGGCGCCAATGGATTGCGTTTATACCAAAATTGGTACAGCATCCCTTGCAGTTGAATCAAATTGTAAGACTGCATGGCGGTGATAATGGTTTGCTTTTCGTTGCCTCGTGCAATGGGCGTTAGACAACGCACCCATTCTTTGAGCGCCACTGAATCTTTGTATTGTCCTGCAAAGCTATTGGCAACCTGCAAGGACGAAAGTTCTTGGGCATCCACTCGGGTGTTTTTGCGTGTAAATCTTCGCTCCTTTTTTGCCACTGAATTTTTGGACTTGTCCATGACCTCAATACTCAAAATATATTCTCCTGATGGAAGTTGAGCGATGTCAAATGTGGATAAGATGGGATTTACAGGCTTGCCAATCTCTCTCTTAATTCGCTGCATTCCAGATACCGGTTTGTGGTTCAAATCAGTGACTTGATACTGAAGAATGTAAGGGTCTGATCCAAAAAACAAATCCGTATTGTAAACCTCACAATAGAAATCCATGCGCTCTTCTTCGTCATAACGGACATCAGATAAGAGGGGAAACAAATCCCAACCCGATTTAGAAAAACCATTGGGCATTACGGTTTCGCTGTAGGCTTTGATCCAATTGATGTCCGATAAAAAACACCCTTTGTCTAAATTAAGTACCTGTAAATTTTCTTTGAGCGCTTGTGGTTTTGCGGGTGTTTCTCCCAAATCAGTAATCTCTATTTCAATGGACAAGTCACCATTGGTTACGCCAATTCGCTCAATGGCCATACACTGTCTATTCTTGTCTTCATTGGTGTTCCAAGGATACTCAGCATTGAATTTTTTGTATCCGATAATTTTATTGTCCTTGCTAATGGTTATCAGAAATTCTGCTTTTATCAATGAATTTTTCTCCTGAACTACAGGAACAAAGGAGTTGCCATCTAATTCAAAATAAAATTCAATGTAAGGTGATGATACTCCTTCATTGATGGAAGCAGGCAAATGAAAAACCCGATAATCTGTGTAGCAACGCATGGCCCACAATGGCATGCTTGCAAACAAGACAATTGTAAAAAGAAGACTCTTTTTCATCCCTCAAAAATACAACAAGAAATGGGGCTTATCGGAGGCAAAATTTGAAAACCTTGGCCAGCCCTGGGATGTGAATCGGAGAAACTCGAAGGATCTCCGAGTAAATACGTAGAATCATCCGATGAATGGGGTATGGGATTGATTTCCTGAGTTGCAAAGACAAGGTATCAAACTCTTTTCGGTTAATCTGCTTGACCCTCAAATAATGCCCCATAACTTCCTGACATGCCAAAGAGGTTCTCGTTATTTTGCGGGACAATGGTTTGGGCAAAATCGGGATGAACTCATCCAAGTAAAGTCCACATCCCATGACCCATTTGTCTAAATAGTTGTATCGACTTCCCAATACCAACTTGTTTTCATCCAGACGATAAAAGCAATCAGCAGGTAAATCAGGAAATGTAAGTATGGTCGCGTCTTGTAAAAGCAAGTGGGTGTGGAATTCGATGTCTTGTAATCGCGGATATTGGGGATTCCAACGCCCGTGTCTTTTAATAAATGCGGTATCCCACAAAGGCGACATGCTGGTCCAAGTAATGTCGTGCTCAATCAATTTTTCCAGAAAATGGGTTCGTGGAGGGATCCAGGGTTGAATAAAGATTTGATCTTCTATTTTTCCTTTGAATGGGAGCAAAGGGAACACCCAACCCACCGCATGAGAATGACTTTCTGCAACAGATACGCGTTGTTCAAGGCATTTTTCAGTTAGCAAATCATCGGAGTCCAAGAAAAGCAAATATTGACCACGGGCTTCTTCTATGCCTTTGTTTCGGGCCACGCCTCCTCCCAAATTGGATTGTTTGAAAACTTTAATTCTCAAATCTTCTTGGATGATGCTTGAGATCAATTCCATGCTGTTGTCGGTAGATCCATCATCGATGATGATCATCTCCCAATCTTTGAAGGTGTTTTTTTGAACCGATAAAATGGTCTCCACCAAGAATGGTCCTTTATTGAAATTGGGTGTGATGATGGATACTTTAGGCATGGATTTGCATTTTTTCAAGGATCAGTCCAGCCATTTTTTCAGCTTTGTGTTGCTCCCAAAGTTCCGAGGATAAGGCGCTATTGTATTCAAAGGAAGGATCACCAAAATCTTCCCACCGCAAACCCAATTTATTTTCTGTTATAAACCTGGAAACCTTCCCCTCTGGTCCAATATATAAATAGGGTTTTTGATAGGTAAGGTGGTCAAAAAATTTGGTAGTGAAAAAATCTTTATTGTGCTCTCCCAATGAGATGATGATGTGCTCGCATGAGGCCAACTTTTCTTCAATGGATTTACCTATGCCTGAGGATATCAGCGCAATTGGCGAAGTGGCGATGGACGCAAGACGGTCGGTATGTTGGGTATAAATTTCTACTTGTATGGCACTTGATTTTAACTCCAATTGAGCAATAGCCTTTTCCCATAAAGGCGCAGTGTGCTCATAAATCTCTCCAGCATATACCCAATGATGATTGCTTCTGCCCTCCTTTAATTGTTTGTGACTATGAAAATGCGGAATGTGAATTTTCTCTATTGGATCATCACTTTCAAATTCTTCAAGTATCTCAGGATAAGGGGCAGAAATGAAGTCTGCATAGTGTGTGACGAAATCTCTTACCGCGTCATCCCCCTTGCGTTGGGGTGCGCTTAAGTGAAGCATTCCGTAATTAACGGCATTCAGCCAGGGATCCCTAAAATCACACCACAGGCGGATGTCATGGTTTTTGGCCTTGAATAAAGATGCCCAATAAGCCAAATAAAAAGGGGCGCCGGATGTAAATATCCAGTCTATTTTTTTTTGAGCGTGCACTGCTTCAATGGCCTTTGTTATTTCTGGACCGCAGAAAAAGGTTTGATCAATGGGGTTGCCAACCGCAAAAAAATTGTAGTAGAATTTTTTCCATATCCTGAGCCATTTGGATCGGGAATCGGACTTAAAAAACAATGCGTTGTATGGATTCTCATGGTCGATATAAACCAAATGGATTTGATTCAAAACCGAGTCATCAATCCAGTCCGATTTTTTTCCATTGGGATGGGGTTTCTTGGCAATGACAGTAACATCGATTCCTTTCGAAATCCATTGTTCAGCGAGCAATGCGGTCCTTCTGCCTCCGATACCCTCATGGGGAGGGAAATGCCAATTTAAAACCAAAATGTGAGCAGAAGCCATGAACCAAATTTAGGTCAACTATGTTTAAGTTTGTGCTATGGATAAGAACTTATTGGAAGATTGGGCAAACAGAACTTTGTTGGGGGCTCTGGGAATTGAGATGTTGTTGATGACGGAAGAACGAGTGGAAGCAAAAATGCCCGTAGATGCTAGAACACATCAGCCATACGGCATTCTGCACGGGGGCGCAAGCGCCGCATTGGCTGAAACTGTTGCCAGTGTGGGTTCTTATTTAATTGCAAAAAAAGACAACAGCATTGCCGTGGGTGTGGATTTGAATATTACTCATTTAAAATCGAAACGACACGGCTGGGTGACGGGTATTGCAACCCCGATTAAGCTTGGTAAAAACCTGCATGTTTGGAATATAGATATAGTAGATGAAGATGGAAGTATGATTGCCAAGGCCAAATTGACGACAATGGTGAAACCAGCCAAATGATCCATAAAGATTCTCTGCAGCATTTTGATCAAGTCCAAAACGGATTTTGGGTTCGTTTACCCAATTCCTTTGGAGCACGGGTAATTGCAGGTAATTGGAAGGATGGTGATGATGTTTTTCCCTTTCCTGGAAACCTTACTGATGTTGCCATTCCCAAATGCCAGGATGAGTCGGAATACAAAACATTGGTTGCCCAAGCCATTGAGGAAATTCAATCCGGACGATGCCAGAAATTGGTAACCAGTCGAATATTTGAAGTGCAAGCTGACGATGTAGGCATGTTTGAATTGTTTGAGAAGTGGCTGACCATTTTTGAGGATGCTTTTGTTTTTGTTTTGCATCATCAAGATCATGGATTATGGATTGGCGCATCCCCGGAGCTATTGATTTATCGCAAAGGTTCAATACTAAGATCATTGGCATTGGCCGGATCCAAGTCCATTGATGACAACTCCAATTGGACTCCCAAGGAGCACAAAGAACACCAAGTGGTTGTGGATATGATTGCCGATACCTTGGTTCAATCCGGAGGAAGTGAGTTGCAACTGGGTGAAACGACAGAGATGAAGTACAGAAAGGTGAAACACCTTAGTACCGAAATCAAAGTGAATTATTCGGGTGATTTTGATGAAGTGGTTCGCGCATTGTACCCAACGCCAGCATTGTCGGGATGGCCAAAAAATCTTGCTTCGCGCTGGTTGGTAGACCATGAGCCCTTTGATCGCGGTCTTTATGGTGGGGCTTTTACATTTTCCAATGCAGAAGAAAAATGGGCAGTGGTTATTTTGAGATGTTGCCATAAAACGAGAAATGAAAAATGGTTGGGCCATGTGGGTGGCGGTGTGATGGCCAATAGTGATCCGGAATTGGAGTGGCAAGAAACAGAGTGGAAGCGTCAAGCGTTTATCTTTGCAGATAATGCGGATCACAAATAAAACGGCTGTACAGTCAATCTTGTTTTTATTGAAACACCACGGAGTCAAGGACATCGTGTATTCGCCGGGGTCTCGCAATGCGCCATTTGCCATTGGATTGGATGGTGACCCTGATTTTTCAGTTCACATCAAAGTGGACGAGCGCAGTGCTGCATTTTATGCATTGGGAATCGCACAGCAAACCCAAAAACCTGTGGTGCTAATCTGTACTTCTGGTACCGCTCCGTTGAATTACGCGCCGGCTATCGCAGAGGCTTTTTATCAGGAAATTCCGTTGATTGTGATTACCGCTGATCGGCCCGCTGAGAGCATCAACCAGAGTGAAGGACAATGCATCGATCAAAAAGGAATTTATTCCAACTTCATCAAAAGGCAAAGTAATCTGATTGAAGAGGCACAGTCGACGGAGGATGTTTCCTCCAATCATCGCATGATTGATGATGCTATAGCCACCAGTTACCAGTACCCAAAAGGTCCAGTGCATTTAAACGTTCCTTTTTATGAACCCCTTTACCGTGAGGCGGATTCATTGCATGACGGTACCCAAGTGGCGGTAAGTCGTCCACCATTGAATGATCATGCGATTGAATTGAGCTTGGACCCGGCAAAAAAATATTTGTTGCTTTTGGGACAAAATGCGGAGGAGGAAGTGGCGCAAGAAGTGGAGGCTTTGGCCAAATTGAAAAACATTTGGATTTTTACAGAGACGCATAGCAATGCCCACGCTTTAGGAGCCGTAGATTGCATTGATCGTTGGATCATGTCCAGAACCGCAGAACAATTGGAAAGCTTGGAATGGGATGTGGTGATTTCTCTTGGACACAACATCATATCAAGAAAGATCAAGACATTGATTAAACAAAAGGCCAAAGCGCATTGGTCCGTTCAGTTTGGTGGAGCCCCTATCAATACCTACCGATTGGCCCCCATGGTTTTTCAAACGTCGATAGCAAAATTTTTGAGGTCGTTTCAATCGGAAACGGCAAGGTTGGGATTTGAAAACCGTGGCTATGAAATGGACAATTTAAAATCCTTTGACGTGAAGGAGTATTTTGTATCCAGACCATTTTCGGATATCAAATTCTTTCATTTGCTTACTCAGGTTTGGCCACGGCATGCGGATATTCAAATGGGCAATAGTTCGGTAGTTCGTTACATTCAGCTTTTTGATCAGCGTCGCGATTTGAGGTTTTTTGGAAATAGAGGAGTGAGTGGTATTGATGGATCAACGAGCACCGCCGTAGGAGCGGCTGTTTACAATCCAAAAGAGGTGGTCTTGGTTAGCGGTGATTTGTCTTTTCTGTACGATGCCAATGGATTGTGGCACGCGCCGTGGCCCAAAAATTTGAAAGTTATCATTGTGGACAACGGCGGCGGCGGAATTTTTAATATCATCGACGGAGCCAAAAATGAGCCTGCAATTCATCGATTCTTTGAAACACCGCACCAACGCAATGTATTGCAATGGATTCAAGGCTGGGGGTTCAAAGCCCGGGAAGTATCGGAAATGACTGGGCAAGACTTGGCTGAATTTTTTAATCAAAATGAGATTTCTTTTTTGATAGTCAAAACGCCAAGTGAGTTGAACCCAATTGAATTAGATTTGTTTTTTGAATATTACAAGCAACAAAATGAGAGAATGGAAAACAATTAAAGAATATTCAGATATTCTTTTTCAGTGGTATGATGGCATTGCTAAGATTACAATCAATCGCCCTGAGGTATACAATGCATTTAGACCACAGACCAACGTAGATATGATTGACGCTATGGACATTTGCAGAGAGCGTCAAGACATTGCGGTGATTGTTCTTACCGGCATTGGTGATAAAGCATTTTGTAGTGGAGGTGATCAAAATGTAAAAGGTGTGGGTGGCTACGTGGATGATCACGGTGTGCCGCGTCTCAATGTTTTGGATTTGCACAAGAGAATTCGAGAAATTCCAAAGCCGGTGATTGCCATGGTGAATGGTTATGCCATTGGTGGCGGACACGTGTTGCACGTAGTATGTGATTTGACCATAGCTTCTGACAATGCCAAATTTGGTCAAACTGGACCCAAAGTGGGATCGTTTGATGCTGGGTTTGGCTCCAATTACTTGGCCAGACACGTGGGTCAAAAGAAGGCACGTGAAATTTGGTTCTTGTGTGAGCAATACACGGCGCAAGAAGCAATGGATATGGGCATGGTCAATAAAGTGGTGGCCTTGCAAGATTTGGAAGATACCACAGTGCAATGGTGCAAGACCATCATGAAGCGAAGCCCGTTGGCTATTCGCATGATCAAGCGTGGTTTAAATGCCGAATTGGATGGACAACGCGGATTGATGGAGTTTGCCGGTGATGCAACTTTGTTGTATTACTTGACGCAAGAAGCGCAAGAAGGGAAAAAGGCGTTTTTAGAAAAGAGAGATCCCAATTTTCAACAGTTTCCCAAGTTTCCTTAATGAAAAAGTGGATTGAGGCCGCAAGGTTAAGAACCTTACCTCTGGCTGCTTCTGGTATCCTATTGGGCGGCATGCCGGGTAATGGAACGGCTTGGAATAGCCATGGTTTTTTGTGGGCATTGATAACGGGGATTCTGCTTCAAGTGCTCTCCAATTATGCCAATGATTATGGTGATTATAAAAATGGAGCGGATCAATTCCGCTCGCATGGTCCCAATCGGGCGGTTCAATCTGGATTGATCTCCCAAGGTCAAATGCTCGCAGCCATTGTTGTGATTGCCACTTTGGCTCTGATTTCTGGATCCTACTTGATATATAAAAATCTTTTGGAGGTAAACCGAATTCAAGACTTTTGGATCATGTTGGGTATTGGCGTTGGTTCCATAGCGGCTGCCTACACCTACACGGCGGGTCCTAAACCATATGGCTATATGGGCTTGGGTGATATTTCCGTTTTTTTGTTTTTTGGATGGGTTGGTGTAGTCGGAACGCATTTTGTCCTCTACGATGAAATCTCTAGTCAATCCATTTGGGGCGCCCTTTTTGTTGGGGCAATGTCGGTTTCCGTCTTGCATTTGAATAATATGCGCGACATGGATGACGATGCAAAGGCACTCAAGCACACACTGGCCCTCAGATTGGGTTGGATTGGAAGTAAAAGATATCTTCTCGTACTTTACGTAGTGGCATTCTCATCCCTGGTGGTTTGGATTTCAAAAAGTGCAAGTGCTTTTCAGTGGTTGGCTTTGATTCCGCTGATTGGTTTAATGGGAAAGGCGAAAGATATCGCCAGAGAAAATCAACCTCAAAACCTTGATCCCTATTTGAAGCGATTTGCTCTTACTTGTTTTTTTTCCATTTGTTTGTTGCTTGTGTCATCTTTTTTGTAGTTTCGGACAATGATGAAATCTAACTCAAACAAAGTAGCTCACTTCAACGGAATTAGTTTCGCCCTGTTATTTTTTGCGGTGGCTTCAGCGTTTGTTATTCCATTTATCACGGTTGGTGGCATATTCTCAATGGTGGACGTAAAAAAAATGCAGATACCGGTTTATTTCGCTTATTTTGATTGGATTCCAGCGGTTTTTCTATTTGTACTCGGCGTGGGATTGGCCATTCAATCCAAAAATAAAAGTCAAAGCAGTCAAAAATTAAGGGTCAACACCCAACGCAAAGGCGCATTGCTTTTGGGACTGGGTTTACTATTTGCAGGAACTTGGGGGATGAACTTTTTTATCATTTTGGGCGCGTCTTTCATCATTGGTTCTTGGCTGCTTCGGTTAGATTCTCTCACGATACATGTCGCTTCTTTGACTGTCATTCTTTTGTCTTTGGTCTTGGTGAATTTGGATGTCCCCTTCAAATACAAGTATTTTGTTTTTGATGTGCAAGTCGATGGGGTAGCTAAACTTTTGGCCTTCGTTGGATTCAATGGCTATTATTCTATCTTTCCATGGGTGGCGCTGTTTATCAGCGGTTTGGCCGTTGGAAAAGGTGTGCTGAGACCAAGAGGTTTTTTCCCACCAACGAGCTTTATCGCTTTGTTCATTATTGTTTTGGGATACATGACCAATATCTATTGCATCGATCTCTATGCACAAATGGACAGCTTTAGTGCTAAGTTTTTATATCCCTTTGACCAATTTCTCTACCAACCATCATTTGTCTTGATCAATATCGGAATGGGTTGGTTAATCATTAATTTCCTGAATCATCTATTTGAAATCATCGGCGAACGCGCCTGGATTCCTTTGATCAAAGATTTGGCTACTTCCAAATTGACCGTCTTGTTTCTTATTTACTTAATGGGTTCGTTGTTTATGATGGGCTTTGCATATTCCGGAACCATCGTGATTGGTTTCGCCCATCCTTATCTATTGAGTACTTTTTTAATTCTTGCTTTGTCGGCCATTTTCTGGTCAATTCTTTTTTGGAAGAGGAAAGTGAACAAAAATGCCCCATTGGAATGGTTGATCAAATACATCTCTTCAAAAGACAATTCCGGGAAATAAATTTCCATCCTTGGGAACTACAATTTAAGCGTCCTGCAAAGACTTCCAAAACGACGCTGAATGTTCATCGTGTCCTGTATATCTCTGCTCAATTGCCCAACGGTGAATTGCGTTGGGGAGAAATAGCACCGTTGACCCATCTTTCTTCTGAGAAAGTGGAGGAGTGCGCCAATTGGATTCATCGTTGGTGGAATGAAAGGGTTTCTTTTCAGGATTTGCCTTCTTCCATCAAATTTGGTCTGGAATGTCTTCTTCAACCCTTGTTCTTGCAACAGAAGAATTTCAAAGCCATCCCTTTCAACGGGTTGGTATGGATGAATGAATTGGATGCCATGTATTCTGAAACCAAAGAGAAATTAATCGCAGGATGTCCTTGCATCAAATTAAAAGTTGGGGCCTTGGATTTTAAAAGTGAATGGCGTTTGATTCATCAATTACGAGAAGAATTTGGGAATACATTTATTCTGAGACTGGATGCCAATGGGGCTTGGAGCGCAAACGAAGCCTTGCAAAAGTTGAATGAATTGGCTCCGTTAAATGTGCATTCTATTGAACAGCCCATTGCTACTCGGCAATGGCGAGACATGGCCCAGTTGATGCGCCATTCTCCCATTCCATTGGCTTTGGATGAAGAGTTGATTGGGATTTATGGAGAAGAAAGACGCAACATGTTGGAAGAAATTATTCCCCATTACTTGGTTTTAAAGCCAACTTTACATGGTGGTTTTGCCTCGTGTGACGAGTGGATTCAACTGGCAAATGAGCGTCAAATTCAATGGTGGGCAACTTCGGCCTTGGAGAGCAATTTGGGCTTGTCCCATATTTTTCAGTGGCTTCAAAAATATGATTTGAAAATGCACCAAGGATTGGGAACAGGTGCTCTTTATCAAAACAATTGGAGATCGCCTTTGGTCGTATCCAATTTTCAAATGCAATGGGATGAACAGTCGCAATGGGAGGCTCCATGGATTTGATTATCGAAAAAGGATATCCCACTGACCGGATCAAGAATTATCCAGAAGAAGAGCGGTGGGTTCAAATGTGGCTGGAGAACCAACAAGAATTTATATTCACCACTTCGGGTTCCAGCGGTCCACCCAAGAGTATTGTTTTTACCAGAGAACAGATTATCGCAAGCGCACAGCGCACAGCAGAATTGTTTCATTGGTTCCCCGATATGCATGCTCTTCATACTTTGCCGATGTCTTTTGTTGCGGGTAGAATGAATATCCTCCGTGCTTTGATTGGCAAGCAATCTCTTTGGAAAGTGGAGCCCCAATTAAAATATTCAGCGGCTGATTTCAACGCGGACATTTCCATTGATTGGTGGACGTTGACCCCAGCCATGCTGGAAAGTTTTATTCCCTATGCCTCACGGCTATTTCCGCAAGCCCAAATTTTAGTGGGTGGAGGTCGTGTATCTGAAAGGCTGAAGATAAGTACACTGAATATGGACCAAAGTGTTTGGGAAAGCTACGGAGCAGCGGAAACGCTGACCCATGTGGCCGTCAGAAAACTCAATGGGGAAAATGTCATGCAGGGGTTTGAACCCATTCAACAGGTGACTTTCAAAGCAACTGCACAAGGTTTAAAAATCTCCGATGCCTTATTAAACCAAGAAGTTCAAACGATGGACGATTGGTCCCAGTTGGACAACGGACAATGGGTGATGAAAGGTAGGATGGATGATTTGATTAATACGGGCGGTGTGAAGGTCTACCCAACACAAGTGGAGGAAATCATAGACCGCTTTGTGGATTTTGAAAGTTTTGTCAAAGCTTCGCCGGATGATACCTTGGGTGAAGTGATTACTTGGGTAGTCCCCATGGAAGCCATAATTCCAGAGAACTGGAAGCTGTGGTTTGAACAATATCCAATCCTTCAACCCAGAAAAATTGAGAGGGTGGAAGAATTGCCCAGAAATAGAAATGGCAAATGGAAAAGAAAATGAAAAATCAAATTTTATTGGCAACCAACAATGACCACAAGCTAGGGGAAGTGAGGTCGTGGTTTGAAATGAATGGTCTGAATAGAGAAGTACTTGGATTGTCTGATGCTGGCATTGATATCGATGTAGAAGAAAATGCCCCCGACTTTGCAGGCAATGCTTGGTTGAAGGTGGATGCGATTAGAGAAATTTGGAAAGGCGATGTAATAGCCGATGACAGCGGCCTCTGCATACAGGCATTGAACCAGGCCCCAGGTGTTCTGTCGGCACGTTACTCAGGTGAACACGGGAATCATCAGAAGAATATTGCCAAGGTGCTGCATGAAATGCACAATCAACTCAGTCGTTCAGCATATTTCATTACTGTTTTGGCGGGATATTGGAAAGACAAACCCTTTACCATTGAAGGCAAGGTGCATGGAAAAATCACCCGACATATGCAAGGGTGGGGTGGTTTTGGATATGACCCCATTTTCATTCCCAATGGAAACTCAAGGTCTTTCGCAGAAATGCACATGGCCGAGAAAAATTTACTTTCCCATCGTGCAAATGCATTCGAAAATTGGAGAACTTGGATTCTAGAAAACAAGTTGTGATGTTTTGCCGTTAATTTGCCGATCTAAAATCGATGATATGAGAAATTATCTTGAATTTGAAGCACCAATTAAAGAACTGAATGAACAAATTCAGAAATTGAAGGATAGTGCTGTTAAAACTGGAGTCAATGTAGACACTGCCGTGCAGGAGTTAGAAAAGGCCCTACTTGAAAAAACAGAAGAGATCTACAAAAATTTGGACCCTTGGCAAAAAGTGCAATTGAGCCGCCATCCAGATAGACCCTACGCTTTGGAATACATCGAGAGCATGACAGAGGGAACTTGGATAGAACTTCACGGGGATAGAACGGTGAAAGATGACAAAGCCATGATTGGCGGATTTGGTTTATTAAATGGCGAATCGGTTATGTTTATCGGTCAACAAAAAGGAGCCAATACCAAGTTGCGTCAATACAGAAATTTTGGAATGGCCAACCCCGAAGGTTATCGCAAGGCTTTGCGCCTAATGCGTTTGGCAGAAAAGTTTAATAAGCCAGTGGTTACTTTGATTGACACTCCAGGTGCTTTCCCAGGACTTGAGGCAGAAGAGCGTGGACAAGGTGAGGCCATTGCACGCAATCTTTTTGAAATGATGCGTTTAAAGGTTCCTGTTATTTGTATCATCATCGGTGAAGGTGCCAGTGGAGGTGCTCTGGGAATTGGTATCGGTGATCGCGTGTTGATGATGGAAAATACGTGGTATTCGGTAATCTCTCCTGAATCTTGCTCCTCCATTTTATGGAGAAGTTGGGATCATAAAATCACAGCAGCCAAAGCGCTCAAATTGACCGCAGAGGATATGAAAAACAATGGTTTGGTGGATGGGATAATTAGAGAGCCTCTGGGTGGCGCTCATGCTGATCACCAGTCAATGATTGAAATTTTAAAGGACGTTATTTCTTCAACCATCGCGGAGTTAAGACAGCAGTCCAACGACCAATTGGTTAAAAACAGAATCGAGAAATTCTGCGCCATGGGAAGTTTTGTAGAAAATTCTTAAAAAAACAACCTTAAAGTAATCACTGACACAAGCATTTATAGTAATTTCGCACCAATTAAGAATCGTAAAATAAAAATGAAAACTCGTAGTTTAATCGCAGTTTCTGCTACAGCGCTTTCCGCGTTGTTTTTAGTGGCTTGTTCCAATATTGGATCAATGCAAAAGAAAATGGCTCAATTCAATGCCAAAGTAAATCCAGATCCACTAGAAGTTCACGGTGATTCTATCGCCATTTCTATCTCTGGAAAATTCCCTGAGAAATTTTTTGCTAAAAAAGTTGCTGTTGAAGCTACTCCCGTTTTGGTGTATGGTACAAGCGAAGTGAAATTTAAATCACGTCAGTTCAAAGGGGAAAAGGCCACGGGTAACGGAGATGTTGTTCCTTTTGAAACAGGGAAAACTTTCACGTACTCTGATCGTATCGCATATGCGCCATCAATGTCAACATCAGATTTGAAGTTGAAGATTGTGGGTACACAAGGAAGTAAAACTGTTGAATTGCCTGCTGTTGAATTGGCCAAAGGGGTAATCACTACTTCTTTGTTGGTAAACAAGAATGATGGAAAGGTAATGACATCTTCAGACAAATTCGTTCGTTCTACCAACGGATCTTTTGAAGCTGAAATTTTGTTTGATCACAATTCTGCTAAGGTTCGTCCAGCTGAATTAAAAGACAAGGACATCGCGGCTTTGGTTGAATTTCTTTCTAAGACAATGCCAGCCAACCCTCGCATGAAAATCACCAATATTGAAATTCAATCTTATGCTTCTCCTGAAGGTGAGATCTTCTTAAACAATGATTTGGCGGTTGAGCGTGGTGACGCGGGTAAGTCGGTTTTAATGGATCTTTTGAAAAAGAACAAATTGGATGCTACTTATGCTTCATTGGTTCAGGTGAACCCAAAAGGTGAAGACTGGGCTGGTTTCAAATCAGCGATGGAGAAATCCAATATCGAGGACAAAGAATTGATCATCCGAGTTCTTCAAAGAACCTCTGATCTTCAAGAGCGTGAGAAAGAAATTAAGAACATTTCAAAAACTTACCAAGAAGTTGAGAAGGGGATCTTCCCAGGCCTACGTCGTTCAATCTTCCGAGTGAATTATGTTTTGGAAGGCTACTCAGACCAAGAGTTGAAAGCAATGGCGTCTAACCCTTCTTCTTTGAAGTACGAAGAGTTGTTGCGTGCGGGTAGCTTGGTTACAGACTTGAACACGCAAGCTGCAGTTTACAAAGAGGCAAGCGCTCGTCCAGATGCAGATTACAGAGCGGCCAACAACTTGGGAGTTGTTTATTACAACCAAGGCCGCATGACAGAAGCCAAGACAGAATTTGCTAAAGCATACGGTATGAGCCAAAATGCAGAAACAGCTTGTAACCACGGTGTTGCCACTCGTGCAATGGGTGAAATGAAAAAGGCCAACGCTCTTTTCAGTGAAAGCGGTTCTGCTGAAGCCAAATACAACATGGGTGCAGGTTACATCATGGCCGGTAACTATGGTTCAGCCATCAACACAATGGGAAGCTTCAAATCTTTCAACTCGGCCTTGGCCAAGTGTTTGAATAAAGATTATGCTGGTGCTAAAGCTGATTTAGATGCTTGTAATAATGACAACAACAGCGCAATGGGTTACTACTTACGTGCGATTGTTAGTGCTCGTTTGAATGACGCAAATGGCGTGAAAGAAAGTTTGGCCAAGGCGATCGAAAAGGATGGCAAATTGGCTGAGAAAGCAAAATCAGATTTGGAGTTCAGAAACTTCCAATCTAAATAATCAAGATTCTTAATGAAAAAGGACCCCTTGGGGTCCTTTTCTTTTTTTTAGGGAAGTCATGTTTATCCGGTTAATTCAACTTCCTGTATTACATTTGAAACTTCAAAAATAACGAGCTATGAGTTGGTTTAAGAGAATGAAAAAGGGGATCACTACCCAAAGTCAAGAAAAGAAGGAAATTCCAGAAGGCTTGTGGTACCAGTGCCCGGAGTGTAAGCATGTGATGACAAGCGATCAACATGCAGAAAACGATTGGCTTTGTGAGAAATGCGATTATCACGAGAAAATTACCTCACTCAACTATTTCTCCATTCTATTTGATGAAAATGAATTTGAAGAGGTAGCCTCGCATTTAATCAGCGGTGATCCATTGGAATTCACCGATACAAAGGCGTACAAGGACAGAATCAAGACTACCATCAACAAGTCTGGTTTAAAGGATGCATTGCGCGTTGGATTTGGCGATATCGAAGGGGAGAAGGCCGTAGTGGCGTGCATGGATTTTGGATTTATCGGAGGCTCGATGGGATCTGTTGTTGGAGAGAAGTTTGCCAGAGGTGTAGACAAGGCCTTGGCAGAGAATTGCCCTTTCATTTGCATTTCAAAAAGTGGTGGAGCCCGAATGATGGAGGCTGGTTTTTCATTGATGCAAATGGCCAAAACAAGTGCGAAATTGACTCAGTTGGCAGATGCACATCTTCCTTACGTATCCATATTAACAGACCCAACCACAGGAGGCGTTACCGCTTCTTTTGCGATGCTTGGGGATATCAATATTGCGGAACCCAAAGCGCTGATTGGTTTTGCTGGTCCGCGTGTCGTTAAAGAAACGATTGGAAAAGACTTACCCGAGGGATTTCAAAGTTCAGAGTTCGTTCTGGAACACGGATTCTTGGATTATATTTTCAATAGAAAGGAACTGAAGCATAAGTTGGCTTTGTCCTTGAAACAAATGAAGTACAAAGCGTAAGCTTTTATTGCTTAAAGCGATATCCCATTGATGGCCACAATGTCTTGTAAAGGGACAATGTGGCCATTTTCTGTTTCCAGAAATTCATTGTCTTTTGATCGTTTGAGTCCCCTAACCTGGGTGTAAATCATTTGTATTTCATTACAAACAACAAACTCAATTTTCCACTTGGATTTCATGTTTTTTTTGTAAAATTAGATTCTACTGGACAGTGTAATTTTTATTCTGTATGAAGTTTATGTTACGCACTGTTAAGTTATCTTTGAGTGATTCAATTGCACATGCCGATTAATATAGATAGAAACTTAGCTGAGCCGCTTTCAGGGCTGGAATGGATGGCCAAACAGACGGTTGAGGGATTCATCACGGGTTTGCACAAGAGTCCTTTCCATGGATTTTCCGTTGAGTTTGCCGAACATCGTTTGTACAACTCAGGAGATAGCCTGAAACACTTGGATTGGAAACTGTTGGCAAGAACGGATAAAATGTTTTTGAAGCGATACGAAGAGGAAACGAATCTTCGATGCCACGTATTGATTGATGTTTCAAACTCAATGAATTTTCCGGAGGTTTCACCACGTGCAAATGAAAGTAAGTTGTCATTTTCTATTTTCTCTACGGCCATTCTTTTTGAGTTGTTTAAAAGACAACGCGATGCCGTTGGATTGTCGTTCTTTGATGATCAGTTGGTTTTTCAGAGCAAGGCCTCAGGCTCTCCAACCCATTTAGAACGTCTGTATGCAGAGTTGGAGAGCTTGCTTGAACGGGGGCCAGATAGAACAGCACCAATAATGACCAAAATGTCTACTGTCCTTCATCAAATGGCAGAAGAAATGCCCAGACGATCATTGCTGGTCGTTTTTACGGATATGCTGGATTTTGACGAGAATAAGGAAGAGGTATTCGCGGCATTGCAACATTTGCGTTTCAACAAACACGAGGTGGTTATTTTTCACACCATTAAAAATGATAGCGAGGCTCTACTTAATTTGGAGAATAGACCATACACTTTCATCGATCCAGAGACTCAGCTGGAAATCAAAGTAAATCCCAAAACGGTTCAACAGGATTATCAAACCAGATGGGAAAGTTGGCGTTCAGAATGGAGAATGAAATGTAGTCAGTTGCAAATTGATTGGGTGGATGTGGACATTGCAAACGGCTTTCAAGAGGTTATGCAAACATATCTTTTGAAGAGACAGAAGATGACTTCTCGTTAAAAAGGGAAACCAATTCCGAAATTAACAACAGGCTTTAAATTGTACCCCGTATCGTTTCCGAAGTAATGAGAGACAAAGGCGTTGTATTCGTTTTTTTTCTGCCATGCCCAACGTTCACCTTCAATTTTTTGTGGATCTTTTAAGGGGATACCGGCATCCAATCTAACAATGAAAAAATCAAAATCTAAGCGCAAACCGGCTCCGGCACCAACGGCAATTTCCTTGTAAAATCGGTTGGGGTCAAATTGAGCATTGGGTCGCGAAGTGTCTTCTCTAAAAAGCCAAATATTCCCTGCATCAACAAAAAAAGCAGGCTGAATTTTTTTATTGATTTTAAATCGATATTCCAAATTAAATTCCAATTTGATATCACCAATATTATTGAATGAAATGGCATTGATGGTGTCTCTGTAACTTCCAACACCCAGAGTTCGCGCTTGCCAGGCTCTAATGCCATTTGAACCACCAACGAAGTAGCTTTTTTCAAATGGAATAGATTCTAAATTTTTTAAAGGCATGGCACAACCCCCAAAGGCCCGCAATACCACTGTATTTCTGGGGTCTGCAGAGAAATAAAGCCGAATGTCGTGGTCTGATTTTAGATATTGCGCAAAGCGGATTTCTTTGATTTCATAACTTCCTTGTTCATCTTTGGTTTGTGGTGATAGCCAATTGTACATGCCGCGCAGTGTGTTGCCCGCACCTTCTAGAAGTAGTCCGTTGTAATAGTAGTAAAATCTTTGAAATTTGTTCTTTTGCGTATTGACGGTGATGCCAATTTTGGATGCTGCGATAAAGTGATTCTGATATGAGTTGGCCAAAAATTGGTCATTGAAACTGGCAATGTAATTTTCAAAAGAGGTGCTCTTGTCTATTTTGATAATCGAAAACTCGGCCCATTCAATGTTGAATTTTGAGCGCTTATCCGGATTTTCAATGAAAGACCAATCAATACTGACTTGGGTCAAATAGCGCTCATAGTCGGGACGTGTTTGGAAATTGTATGTGGCTTGTATCGTGGTTAAAGGTTCGCTGCTTTTATCGCTAACGCCATAAGAAAATGGGAATAATCGTGGAAGAGTAAGCGCAATTTGCGGCCCAACCTCAAACGTATTCAATTTGAAATTATTCTGAATGTTTTCATCGGCAGCACTGCCTTGCGTGGCACCCAATAATTGAGAGGCTTCAAATCCGGTCAAGATGCGGATATCGAGGTTTTCGGCGCCGCCAAATAAATTGCGGTGGTGATAAGCCATGTTGGCAAAAATTCCTGCATAACCGGATCGGTTGGTGACTTTCTGCAGATACATCAAACTTTGTCGCTGCGCAGGATTTAAATTGATGTGGGCGTCCAATGCATAGGTGCCATCGGGTAGAAGAACATTTTTGGGTGTGAGGCTGATGTAAACATTCTTTGTAACCCCCAATTGACCAAAACGCTTGTATGTTAAATCCAGTTTTTCTTTGCTGTAGAGCTTTCCTTTTTCTAAACTATTGGTGTATGCCAATAATTTGGGCTTGAGATGATTGGCTTGGTGAAAATGTATTTTTAAATTTTCGTATTGTAATGTGTCATCCTTTACTGTAGGAAGGGAAATGGGGTTGTAATCGGTGTGGATGTATATGTTAGAAATGGAATATTGACGGTGTGGTACTTTTTTGTCCTTGCCATCTTGTGTGATGATCGGTTCTTTGATGATGTACTTTATATCAATTTTATTTTTGGATGCGGTACTGTCTGCCTCAATGATAATGTAGTCTTTAGTGAAATCGAAATAGCCGTTATTATTGAAATAGGTGGTCATTTTATCTCGCTCATTATCGAGAACATTGACATTAAATTTGTCCCCGGTTTTAAGTATTGATTCCCCCTTAAACCCGCTCAAAAGGTGTTGCATTTTTGCGTCTTCCGCGGAATGTTCTATTTTGCCAATAAAAGAGGCTTCACCAGCGTACACGTGGTAGGTAACGGTGCATTCGTTTTTCTTCCATTTGATCCATCTTTGGTTAATTCCAAAAGAATAGGTGGGTCTCACTTTGGCTGAGAAGTAGCCTGTTTTTTTCAAATACGCAGTCATCTGATCAGCGCTCTTTTCTATTTTTAATGAGTCCAATAAAACGGGTGGTTCTCCCACGGTATAGGCCAACCATCCCCAAAAGCTATTACAAGTCGTTGGATTTTTTCCTTTACTTAATCTTCTTTCGTTTTTTCTTGCACATCGAGCATCTGCACGTTTCATGCTACGAGCTAACGCGCCGTTGGGTACAAACCACGTATGGATGCGCATGTTTAATCGGAAGAATACCAATTTTCGATTCGGCTCTACTTTGGCCAATGATAATAATTCTGATTTATTGATTTCATCCTCTTTGACGATATCCAATGGATTCTTTCCATGCAACTCTACCCGATGATCTTTGAAATAGGAGCGCCCAGGTGGTATTTTATTAAAAATGGTGCAGGATCCCAAGAAGAGAATCATCACCAAGCCCACAATGTGATTTATTTTTTTTATCACGACAATCAAATATACCTTTGCGCAAGTTACAAATCTTAACGACATCCAATGCCAATAAGCAAAGCATTACTTAAAAAAATTAGATCGCTTCAGCAATCTAAGTTTCGAACGGCGGAACGTGCTTTTGTTATTGAAGGCAAAAAATCGGTTGATGAAGCGATTCAATCGGGTTGGAAAGTGTTGCATTGCTTTACGACAGATCCTCAATCGGCATCATCAAAAATGGAATTGATTTCAGACCTTGAAATGAATCAAATTTCTGGGATGTCCTCGCCCTCTCCTTTTCTTGCTGTGATGGAGATTCCGGAATTATCTGTGGACGAGAGGGTTTCTAAATGTTTGTACTTGGACGGAGTGCGGGATCCTGGAAATTTGGGAACCATTATTCGTTCCGCAGATTGGTTGGGTTGGAAGAATATTGTCCTTTCCAATGATTGCGTGGAGATATGGAATCCCAAGGTGATTCAAAGTACAATGGGCAGTGTTTTCAAAGTGAATATTGCCATTGATCGGACACAAGACTTTTTAGGAATCAAAAGGGCACAAGGGGTTCACATTTATGGAGCAGATTTAAATGGAATCTCCATCAAATCGGCTATGCCAGAATACCCGCTGGTGATGGTGATGGGTAGTGAAGCCCATGGTATCAGAACTGCGGCGTCCCAATGCATTGATCATCGCATCACTATACCATCAGCTGGGGATGCAGAGTCCTTGAATGTGGCCATAGCAGCCTCCATTATCATGTTTCAGTGGTCTTAGTTCCGAAGAAACGCCTGTAATGGCAAAGTGATGGGGTCAAAAACATAGCGCTGGGCCAACCCAACTTCTCCTTTTTCATTGACGCCCCAAAGGTATTCTGGATCCCAAGGGGTAGGCTTGCCATTGGCATCTAAGGTGTTCTCCTTGCCTCTCTTTAAATACAAGGAGAGAACTTCTTTTTCTTTTTTATTGTTGGTAACGATTAAACGCACAACAGGCGGGCTTTTTCGAATCGAATCTTCAACAGCAGGTTTCAAGAACGTTCGATACGATTCCAAGTGGACCTTCTTAAATCGAATTAAAAAGTCTTTCACGCCAGCCGTATCAAATTGTGGAATGTTATTGCCCAAGTGGGAGAGAGCAATGTTGTTTTGCCCCCTGTAATTCACTTCAAAGGACCATTCCGGCACACTGTGCTGTACTTCAATTTTGCTTATTTCTAATTTGGGATAATCAAATATTCCGGTATAACGCCATTCCATTTCTTGAGCAAAGAATCTGGGGTTAAGGAATCCTGTAAAACCTTCCATATGACAGATGTATGGTTCCGGTGATTTTCCTTCTTCAGGAAGTTCCAAAAGCATGATGGTTCCGGTATGGTCTGCAGTGTTTGGACCAATATAGTAAATGCGAGATGGCGTATTTTCACCGTGGGTGTATATTTCAACTTTTTTACCGGAGCTGGCCATCACTTTCATCATGTTATCTCGCGCTGCGGATGAAACATTTCCGCGTACTCGTACCCTGTTGATTACCTGTAGCAAATTTTTTATAGCGTCTTCTCTGGCTTTGTACTTGCGGTTTAAGTCCCACAGTCTTGAATTCGAAGATCGCTCAAGTAATGCGGTGTTGCCATCATGATCAGCGATGAATATTTTGGTGACACTACTCGTATCTTCTATCGCAAATTGGGTGAATGGGTTGTCTTTTATGGAGCTGTTTTGATCCTTTTGATAAAAGTAAATGGCAACCCCGACTACAACCAACAATAAGAGAAGAAGGATTAGATTTTTTCTATTCATGCTGCGCGTTTTTTGCTCCATTTTTTTCTTCTAATCAAATGCTGCCCAATGCCCAAAGCAAATACCAGGCTGAGTGGCAATGCCGTATTGGCCAATTGTATTCCTACTTTTTGATGTGCAATTTTCTTGCTGTCTAATTTTCTTAATTTAATCGTTCTTGAGCGTACACTGATTAATGATTTGTCATCCAATAGGTAGTTGATGCAATTCATTAAAAATTCTTTATTGTCGTATATCACACCCCGTGCATATCGGTCATAACCCAAGGGAAGTGGAGTGTAGCCGCTTTGGTTGGGTATCATGCCGTTTTTGACAACATCACCATCAGAAATAACGATCATGGCGGTGGACTTACTTTTGTTTTTAAAGCCAATGTTTTTGTCAAGACGAATGGAAGAGGGTAGCTTGTCATAATACGCAGAAGGAAATTCTCCTTCCATCAACAGGGCCGTAAGGTGGCCATTGCTTTTATTGGCTTCAAAATAATTTTGATCCAAGCTGACGATTGAAGTGTTGATACGCACAGGAGTATTCCAAGTTCTACTCAAAACAGAGCTCTTCAATAGTGGAGTTTTTTTAATGCCTTTGCCTGCATTTACTGTATCCAACGAAGACGCAAATTCCAATTTGATGGGATCCAAATGAGAAACAATAGGATGAGACATATCTTGGGTAAACATCAAAGGAGCGTAGTACCAATTGAACATCTGCATGTCGCGCTGATTGCCCTTGGGGCCAGCGTCAAAGGCTATGGGGGCGCATTGAAAATCAATGACAATATTTCGATTAAGTCTTACCCCGTATTCAAACAGTTGCTCATATAGACCATTTTCATTGGACATGGCCATGGTTTCTTGTCTCGTTCTCAAACTATCCAAGTCGGTGAGCACAGGATCAATCATCCACAAAACTTTACCGCCATTCATGATAAACTGATCAATGATGACGCGGTCTTTCTCACTAATTATACTATCTGGCTTCGCAATAATCAAAGCATCATACTTGTTCTTTCTGCCATCAAAACCCTCCAATTTATCAGACAAAGAATTGATTTTTTCGTCCATTTTTACAAGGTCTAAATTGTAGTTTTCTTGCACACCACTGAGGAAATCAGCCATCTGAATGGGCTCTAATTCTTTGTGGCCTTCCAATACGGCAACCGCGGGCTTTTCTTGACGAATGGCCAATCGTAATCTGCTAGCAAGTTCATACTCTAAATTATTCACTGAAGCATTGATCATTTCATCTGTGAAAGTGGGGGATTCACTCTTAAAAAATTGAACAGGCGTTTCTTTTCCGCGATACTCAATGATGCACCCGGGCCAGATTAATTTAAATTGTTGGGTTCCCTTTTCCTTGAAGGCAAGTCTGGTGAATTTTAAGCCTTTTTCATCCAGCGCTTTTTCTTGGTCTGAAATGCGTTTTTTGTCTGGGTTGGCATAAGGATCGATAAATTCAAATTGAACTTTTCCACCGCTGTAGTCTTCGAATTCCTCTAGTTTTTCTTTAACGCTATTTTCAAGCCTTTTAAAGTTGGCCGGGAATTCTCCGTGTAGATAGCAACGAACAAATACCTTGTCTTCCAAATTTTCGAGCATCTCTTTGGTTGCATCTGTGAGCGTATGTCGCTTTTCTTCAGTCAAATCCCACTTAAAAAAAGCGAATTGCAGCACGTATCCCACTACAATTGTTATCAGCGCCAAGGTTCCAAACTGGAACAAATCGTTTTTCTTCAAATTCATCTTTGCAAAAATGAGGCAATTCAAGTGTGAAAAATTACGCAGAAGTAAAATAGAAATGAATACACAGAAGTGAATAATTGAAATCGCTCGAAAAACAGGCCGAGTGATCAAAAATTGAAAAAAAAGGAAAAAACGCCAAGATTTGAGATTGAATTCAGTCAAATTGTTGAAAACATCGTGAATTTGACTTAATTTTATTTAACTGAAAATCAACTTATTGCAAACAAAATAGAGGAAAAACAAAAAATAATCAACAACACCCCTTGCAAGAGTGAAATAAAGATGTACATTTGCAACCCGATTTTCGCGTAGAGTGACTACAAGCGAAAACGATGAATTAAAGGACTTTAGAACGAACATGCCAACAGTTCAACAATTAATCAGAAAGGGCCGCGAGCCCAAAACGTATCGTAGCAAGAGTGCTGCGTTAACGTCATGCCCACAGCGTCGTGGTGTATGTACAAAAGTTTATACAACAACTCCAAAGAAGCCAAACTCAGCCTTGCGTAAGGTTGCTAAGGTTCGATTGACCAATGGTTTTGAGATCATTGCGTATATCGGCGGTGAAGGACACAACTTGCAGGAGCACAGCATCGTTTTGGTGCGTGGTGGTCGTGTAAAGGATCTTCCAGGGGTACGTTACCACATCGTCCGCGGTGCATTGGATACTGCCGGTGTAAACGGTCGTGGTCAACGTCGTTCAAAATATGGTACAAAACGTCCAAAGCCAGGTCAAGCGCCAGCGGCAGGAGGTAAAAAGAAATAAGCTTAAGTCATGAGAAGAAGAAAAGCGAAAAAAATTGCGGTCCTTCCAGATCCCAAATTCAATGAAGTAGTTGTAACGAAATTCGTTAACAACATCATGTTGCAAGGAAAGAAAAGCGTTGCTTTCACTATTTTCTACGATGCAATCGAGAAAGTAGCTGCAAAGACACAAGAGGAGGGTTTAGAAGTTTGGCGTCGTGCTTTGGAAAACGTTACTCCTGCGGTAGAGGTTCGTAGCCGTCGCGTAGGTGGAGCAACTTTCCAAATCCCTTCACCCATTCGTGAAGAACGTAAAAGTTCAATGGCCATGAAATGGTTGATTGGATACGCTCGTAAGCGCAACGAAAAGAGCATGGCTGAAAAGTTGGCGGGTGAAATTATCGCTGCTGCTAAGAATGAAGGTGCTGCTTTCAAAAAGAGAGAAGATGTTCACCGTATGGCAGAAGCCAACAAAGCATTCTCACATTTCCGTTTTTAATTTTTAGAGAGAAAGAAAAATGTCACGCGACCTTAAATTCACAAGAAATATTGGTATTGCTGCTCACATCGATGCAGGAAAAACCACCACTACAGAGCGTATTTTGTACTACTCTGGGGTAAATCACAAAATTGGTGAGGTACACGATGGTGCTGCTACCATGGACTGGATGGTTCAGGAGCAGGAGCGCGGTATCACAATTACCTCTGCCGCTACAACCGTTTTCTGGAATTACCGTGGAAACAAATACCACATCAATATCATCGATACTCCTGGTCACGTTGACTTTACCGTTGAGGTAAACCGTTCTTTGCGTGTATTGGATGGATTGGTTTTCTTGTTCTCAGCTGTAGATGGTGTAGAGCCTCAGTCAGAAACCAACTGGCGTTTGGCTAACAACTACAACGTTGCTCGTATCGGTTTCGTGAACAAAATGGACCGTCAAGGTGCTGACTTCTTGAAAGTAGTTAAGCAGGTAAAAGATATGTTGGGTAGCAATGCAGTTCCATTGCAATTGCCTATCGGTGCTGAAGATGATTTCAAAGGGGTAGTTGATTTGATCAACTTCCGTGGTATGATTTGGAATGAGCATGACAGAGGGATGACCTATGAGGTTGTTGATATCCCAGCTGACATGATGGAAGAAGCTGAAATGTATCGTGAGAAGTTGTTGGAAGCAATCTCTGAATTCGACGACAACTTGATGATGAAGTTCTTCGATGATCCAAACTCAATCACTGAACGTGAAATTTTGGATGCATTGCGTCAAGCTTGTTTGAATCAAACAATCGTTCCTATGGTTTGTGGTTCATCTTTCAAAAACAAAGGTGTTCAAACCATGTTGGATTTGGTGATGGAATTGATGCCATCTCCATTGGATAAGGAAAATATTCAAGGTACACATCCTGACACTGGTGAGGAGATTTCTCGCAAGCCGAGCTACTCTGAGCCTTTTGCAGGTTTGGCATTTAAAATTGCTACTGACCCATTCGTAGGTCGTTTGGCTTTCACTCGTGCTTACTCTGGAAAATTGGATGCAGGTTCTTATGTATTGAACACACGTTCAGGTAATAAAGAACGTATCTCTCGTATCTTCCAAATGCACGCAGCAAAACAAAATCCTATTGAGTATTTGGGAGCAGGTGACATTGGAGCAGTAGTTGGTTTCAAAGACATCAAAACGGGTGATACTTTGTGCGACGAGAAAGCGCCAATCATTCTTGAGTCTATGGTATTCCCTGAGCCAGTTATTGGTTTGGCGGTTGAGCCTAAGACCCAAGCGGACAGTGATAAATTGGGTATGGCTTTGTCTAAATTGGCTGAAGAGGATCCAACGTTCCGTGTTAAAACAGACGAAGATTCAGGTCAAACCATCATCTCCGGAATGGGTGAGTTGCACTTGGAAATCATCGTAGACCGTTTGAAGCGTGAATTTAAAGTAGAATGTAATCAAGGGGCTCCTCAAGTTTCTTATAAAGAGGCATTGACAGGTTCGACAGAGCATCGTGAGATCTATAAAAAGCAAACCGGTGGTCGCGGTAAATTCGCTGACATCGTGTTCACTTTAGGTCCCAATGAGGATCCAGAGAAAACAGGTTTGGTTTTCGTGAATAATATCAAAGGTGGTAATATCCCTCGTGAATTTATCCCATCTATTGAAAAAGGATTCAAAGAAGCCATGTTGAACGGTATTTTGGCGGGTTACCCAATCGATTCATTGAAAGTTGAATTGAATGATGGATCCTTCCACGCAGTTGACTCGGATGCCTTGTCATTTGAATTGTGTGCGAAAATGGCCTTCCGTGAAGCAGCACCCAAATGTCGCCCAATCATCATGGAACCAATTATGAAACATGAAGTGGTTACTCCAGCGGAGAACATGGGTGATGTTATCGGTGACTTGAACAAGCGTCGTGGTTTGATTGAAGGAACCAATGAGCGTAATGGTGCAACGGTTATCAACGCGAAAGTTCCTTTGAGTGAAATGTTTGGTTATGTAACTGACTTGAGAACCATTACTTCTGGTCGTGCGACATCAACCATGGAATTCAGCAATTTTGCTCCAGCTCCAAACAACATCGCTGAGGCAGTAATCGCGAAAGTGAAAGGTAAAAACGGATAATTAAGATTAGATAATAAATAAAATGGCGCAAAAAATTCGCATCAAATTAAAGTCTTATGATCACAACTTGGTAGACAAGTCTGCTGAGAAGATTGTAAAGACTGTGAAGAGCACCGGTGCCGTAGTGAATGGTCCAATTCCATTGCCCACTCACAAGCGTATTTACACCGTGTTGCGTTCACCACACGTAAACAAAAAAGCGCGCGAGCAGTTCCAATTGGACAGCTACAAGCGTTTGTTGGACATCTACAGCTCATCATCAAAGACAGTTGATGCCTTGATGAAGTTGGAGTTGCCAAGCGGAGTAGAAGTAGAAATCAAAGTGTAATCATTTAAAAACAAAAGCACATGCCAGGAATAATTGGTAAAAAAGTAGGGATGACTAGTGTCTACAGTGCCGCTGGAAAGAATATTCCATGCACAGTGATAGAGGCTGGTCCATGTGTTGTGACCCAAATCAAAACACAGGAAAAGGACGGCTATACAGCTGTTCAAATCGCCTTCGGAGACAAGAAAGAGAAGAACACCAGCAAACCAATGCAGGGTCACTTCAAAAAAGCAGGGGTAACGCCAAAGCGTTTCGTTGCTGAGTTCGACGGATTTGAAGGAGAAGTTAAATTAGGTGATGTAGTTACTTTGGAAGCAGTATTTGCTGAAGGAGAAAACGTAGACGTTATCGGAACAACCAAAGGTAAGGGTTTCCAAGGTGTAGTAAAACGCCACGGATTCTCTGGGGTAGGTGAAGCTACTCACGGTCAGCACAATCGTTTGCGAGCACCGGGTTCTTTGGGAGCATCATCTGATCCAAGCCGTGTATTCAAGGGAATGCGTATGGCAGGACGTGACGGAGGAGCCCGTCGCACAGTTCAAAATCTTGAAGTAGTTAAGGTTTTGGCTGATCAGAACTTGATTTTAGTTAAAGGAGCTGTTCCTGGCTTCAATGGTTCAACCGTATATATCGTGAAATAATATGCAGCTCGAAGTATTGAACATGCAAGGTCAAAAGACCGGAAAGAAGGTAGATCTCGATGATGCAATTTTCGCAATCGAGCCAAACGACCACGCGATTTATTTGGATGTTAAGCGCTATTTGGCCGCTCAACGTTCAGGTACTCACAAGACAAAGCACAGAGGGGAGATTCACGGATCAACTCGTAAATTGCACAAACAAAAAGGTACTGGTGGATCTCGTAAGGGTAGCATCAAGAACCCATTGTTCCGTCAAGGTGGTAGCGTATTTGGTCCTCAACCACGTAACTACGATATTAAAGTAAATAAGAGCACTCAGCGTTTGGCCCGTGCATCTGCATTGACATATAAAGCTAAAGAAAACGGAATCGTTGTTTTGGATGCTTTAGCAATGGAAGCGCCAAAGACTTCTGCTTTCATCGGGGTATTGAAAAATTTGAATATTGCTGATAAAAAAGCATTGGTATTGGTTGGAGAGAAGAACGCAAACGTTTATTTGAGTTCTCGTAACATCCAAGGTGCTAGCGTTCAAATGGCGAATACCGTGAGCACTTATGATATCATGAATTGTACTCACTTGGTTTTCGTTGGAAACTCACACGAAATTTTGTCTGACATCTTAAAAAAGTAATCACATGAATCCAATCCTAATCCGCCCACTCATCACGGAGAAAATGACCTCCATTCAAGAGAAGCAAGGTAAGTATGGCTTCATCGTAGATGTGAATGCCAACAAAATTGAAATCAAAAAGGCCATCGAGAGCACTTATGGTGTGAACGTAATCAAATTGAATACGCTTCGTTATGATGGTAAAGCAAAATCTCGCTA
The DNA here is from genome assembly GCA_937974555.1 of uncultured Flavobacteriales bacterium. Lineage (GTDB taxonomy): Bacteria > Bacteroidota > Bacteroidia > Flavobacteriales_D > Sanyastnellaceae > CAMCTV01. Next base: position 85,182 of record CALJKR010000071.1, read on the forward strand.
CACCAAAGCCGGTATTTTGTCAGGAAGAACAGCTTCTTACAAAAAGGCCATCGTGAAATTGGCAGCGGGTGAAACCATTGACTTTTATTCCAACATCTAATCAGCTGAGAAATGGGAATTAAAAAATTAAATCCAATAACTGCAGGTACTCGTTTCAAAGTAGCTCCTACTTTTGAAGAGATCACAGCAGACAAGCCATACAAGCCTTTGGTGGTTCCGATCAAGAAAACTGGCGGACGTAACAACCAAGGTAAACGCACCATGAGAATGATTGGTGGCGGGCACAAAAGAAATTACCGTTTGATTGATTTCAAACGCGATAAACACGGTATCAATGCTACAGTATTGACTATCGAGTATGATCCAAACCGTTCTGCTCGTATTGCATTGGTTGAATATGCTGATGGAGAAAAGCGTTACATCATCGCACCTCAGGGGTTGACAGTAGGAACTGTAATCGTATCAGGAGAGAAAGTAGCTCCAGAAATTGGAAATGCAGTTCCTTTGAGAGATTTGCCTTTGGGAACTGTTGTTCACAACGTAGAAATGCGTCCAGGTAAAGGAGCTTCTTTGGCTCGCAGTGCTGGAAGCTATGCTCAGTTGTCTGCTCGTGATGGAGAATACGCGGTAATCACTTTGCCATCTGGTGAAACCCGTAAAGTTTTGGCCTTGTGTTTGGCTACTGTAGGTACAGTATCTAACGGAGAACACAACTTGGTTCGCTCAGGTAAAGCTGGTCGCAGCCGTTGGTTAGGACGTCGTCCACGTGTACGTGGTGTTGCAATGAACCCAGTAGATCACCCAATGGGTGGTGGTGAGGGTCGTCAATCAGGAGGATTGCCACGCTCTCGCAAGGGAACACCTGCAAAAGGTTATAAGACGCGTAAACCTAAAAAGGCGTCATCGAAATTTATCATTGAACGTAGAAAGAAGTAATAATCCATGGCTAGGTCATTAAAAAAACCACCTTTTATCCACTATAAGCTTGCGAAGCGAGTAGAGGATGCTCAAGCAAACGGTAAGAAAAACGTTATCAAAACTTGGAGCCGCGCAAGCACCATCACTCCAGATTTCGTTGGTTTAACGATTGCAGTGCACAATGGTAAAACGTTTATCCCTGTTTATGTGACAGAAAATATGGTAGGTCACAAGTTGGGTGAGTTTTCACCAACACGTAACTTCCGTGGTCACGCAGGTAATAAGAAATAATAATACGCACCAACGATAAAGATTAGATCATGGGAGCTCGTAAAAAAGAGATGGCCGATAGGCTAAAGGAAGAACGCAAGAACATTGCATTCGCCAAATTAAATAGTTTTCCAACTTCACCGCGTAAAATGCGTTTGGTTGCAGATACAATCAGAGGAAAAGAAGTGATTTCAGCTTTGAATATTTTGAAGTTCACTCGTCGTAACACGGCTACACCTTTGGAGAAATTGTTGAGATCTGCTATCGCGAACTGGCAAGCAAAAAATGAAGGTCAAGACATCACTACTTCAAATGTCATTGTAAAAGAGATTAAAGTAGATGTATCACACACTTTGAAGCGTATCAGCGCTGCGCCTCAAGGACGTGCACACCGTATTCGTAAGCGCAGTAACCACGTAACCATCATTTTGGATAAAAAATAAGGATAAGCAATGGGACAAAAGTGTAACCCAATAGGAAATCGTTTAGGTTTCATCAAAGGATGGGACAGCAACTGGTTTGGTGGAAACAACTATGCAGACCGCATTGTTGAGGATGACAAGATCCGTAAATATTTGATGGCTCGTTTGAAGAAGGCATCTGTTTCAAAGATTGTAATTGAAAGAACTTTGAAATTGGTTACTGTTACAATCAATACAGCTCGTCCAGGAGTAATCATTGGTAAGGCCGGTACAGAAGTCGACAAATTGAAAGAGGAGTTGAAGAAGTTGACTGGTAAAGACGTTCAAATCAACATTTTTGAAATCAAGCGTCCTGAGTTAGATGCACGTTTGGTAGCAGATGGAATCTGTCGTCAAATTGAGGGTCGTATTTCTTACCGTCGTGCAACCAAAATGTCTATTGCTTCTGCAATGCGCATGGGAGCTGAAGGTATCAAGGTGACCATCGCTGGTCGTGTGAATGGAGCGGAGATTGCTCGTTCAGAGTCTTACAAAGAAGGACGTACTCCATTGCATACTTTGCGTGCGGATATCGATTACCATCATGCTGAGGCTCATACCAGTTACGGTAGAATTGGTGTAAAAGTTTGGATTTGTCGTGGAGAAGTGTACGGAAAACGCGATTTATCACCTAACTTTGGCGCCCCCCAACAAAGCGCAGGAAAAAGAGGTGGTTCTCAAGGAGGCGGAGAGCGTCGTGAGAGAAGAGGAGAGCGCAAGGGTCGTTAATCAAATATGGATTGCTAAAAGGAATTAGAAAATGTTACAACCAAAAAGAACAAAATATAGAAAGCAACAGAAAGGCAAGATCAAAGGAATTGCCTACAGAGGATCTCAGTTGGCTTTCGGTAGTTTTGCAATCAAAACTATGGATGAAGGATTTATTACTTCACGCCAATTAGAAGCTGCTCGTGTCGCTTTGACTCGTTTCATGAAGCGTGAAGGAAAGGTTTGGATCCGAATTTTCCCAGACAAGCCTATCACAGCTAAGCCAGCCGAGGTACGTATGGGTAAAGGTAAAGGAGCACCTGATCATTGGGTAGCTGTTGTTAAACCAGGACGTATTTTGTTCGAAGCGGAAGGAGTTCCTTTGGCAACGGCACAAGAAGCATTGCGTTTGGCGGCCCAAAAATTACCATGCCGCACCAAGTTCATCGTAAGAGCAGATTATACTGAATAATAGAATTATGAAAGCCGCAGACCTTAGAAATATGACAGCAGCGGATTTGACAGATCAAATCCGTGAGAGCGAAACTGCGTTGGCCAAGATGAAATTTGGACACCAAATCGCAGGCACAGAGAATCCAATGACCTTGAGAAACAGGCGTCGTGAGATTGCTCGCATGAAAACTGTATTAAACGAAATGAAGAATAAATAATAAGCCGTGATGGAAAGAAATCTTCGTAAAGAACGTATCGGGATCGTTACCAGCAACAAAATGGAAAAGAGCATTGTTGTTCAGGTAGAGACAAAAATTCGTCACCCGAAATATGGAAAATTTGTGAAACACACAAAACGATTCATGGCGCACGACGAGAAAGGAGAGTGTGGAATTGGTGATACTGTAAAGATCATGGAGACCCGCCCTTTGAGTAAGTTGAAGCGTTGGAGATTGGTTGAAATCATTGAAAAGGCGAAATAACGAATAAGGAGATTGAGTCATGGTACAAAATGAATCACGCCTAAAAGTGGCAGATAATAGTGGAGCTCGCGAAGTATTAGTAATCCGTGTTCTCGGAGGTACTCGTCGTCGTTACGCTTCATTGGGTGACCAAATAGTGGTTACTGTAAAGGATGCATTGCCATCCGGAAACGTGAAAAAAGGAGCTGTCTCTAAGGCGGTGATCGTACGCACGAAAAAAGAAGTACGTCGTCCTGATGGAAGTTACATCCGTTTTGATGACAACGCGGTTGTGTTGTTGAACAACAACGGTGAGATGCGTGGAACACGTATCTTTGGCCCGGTAGCTCGTGAGTTGCGCGAAAAGGATTACATGAAAATCGTTTCATTGGCACCAGAAGTGCTTTAATACTAAATGCGATGTTTAAACGTTTGAAAATAAAGAAAGGCGATATGGTAGTGGTAACTGCCGGCGATAACAAAGGCAAGCAAGGCCGCGTTATCGAAGTAAATCGCGATAAAGACACGGTGATCGTAGAAGGAGTAAACATGATTACTCGTCACCGCAAGCCATCTGCTCAAAATCCACAAGGTGGAATTGAGAAGAGAGAGGCGGGAATCCATGTAAGCAACGTGATGTTGATGGATGCCAAAGGCAACGTAACCCGTGTGGGACGTCGTCGTAACGAAAATGGAAAATTAGAGCGTTTCGCTAAAAAGACAGGGGAGGCAATCAAATGAGCTACAGTCCAAGATTACGTAAGAAGTACAATGACGAAGTCATTCCAGAATTGAAGAAGCGTTTTGAGTATTCTTCATCTATGCAGGTTCCACGCATTACCAAGATTTGTTTGAATCAAGGTATTGGTAAGGCTACTGCTGACAAGAAACTGGTAGATTCTGCAGTAGAAGAGATGACAATGATCGCCGGTCAAAAGGCAGTTGCCACTCAATCGACAAAGGACATCTCTAATTTCAAATTGAGAAAAGGAGTTCCAATTGGAGCCAAGGTAACACTTCGTGGCGACCGTATGTACGAATTCTTAGATCGTTTGATTTCAGTTTCTTTGCCAAGAACACGTGATTTTCGCGGTGTAAAGGCAAGTGGATTTGATGGTCATGGAAACTTCACTTTTGGTGTAAAAGAACAAATCATTTTCCCAGAAATTGATTTGGATAAAGTGAAAATGATCAATGGTATGGACATCACATTTGTGACTACAGCCAAAACAAACGAAGAAGCCAAAGCTTTGTTAGAAGGATTTGGTTTCCCATTAACGAAATAATAGTAACGGTAGATAAAGAAGTACAATGGCTAAAGAATCAATGAAAGCCCGCGAGCGTAAGAGAATTGCGCTTGTTGAAAAATACGCAGCAAAGCGTGCTGCATTAAAAGAAGCTGGTGACTGGGATGCTTTGCAAAAGTTGCCCAAGAACAGCAGTAAAGTGCGTGTGCACAATCGTTGTCAGTTGACCGGTCGTCCACGTGGATACATGCGCCAATTCGGTATCTGCAGAAACCAATTCCGTGAACTTGCCTTAGAGGGAAGAATTCCAGGAGTTAAAAAAGCAAGTTGGTAATAATTGATTTAAGAAGGAATAGAAATGAATACTGATCCAATAGCAGATTATTTGACCCGCATCCGCAACGCGCAGATGGCTCGTCACAAGGTGGTAGAGATTCCCGCTTCAAACTTGAAGAAGGAAATTACTCGTATCCTCCATGAGTCAGGATATATTTTGAACTACAAGTTCGAAGAAGGCACTCCTGGTGTAATTAAAATTGCCTTGAAATACAATGCAAAAACCAAGCAACCTGCAATCTCTAAGATTGACAGAATTTCTTCTCCAGGTTTACGTAAGTATGTTGGAGTAGAAGAGATGCCTCGCGTATTAAACGGTTTGGGAATCGCAGTAGTATCAACTCCAAAAGGTGTAATGACCGACAAGACTGCTCGTAAAGAGAATGTTGGTGGAGAAGTATTGTGTTACGTATATTAATATCATAGATCATGTCAAGAATAGGAAAATTACCCATTAGCATTCCTGCAGGCGTTGAGGTTTCAATGTCGAATGGTGTGATTCGTGTAAAGGGCCCAAAAGGGGAGCTTACACAAGAAATCACAGGGGCAGTGAACGTAGAGGTTGCAGATGGATCTGTTACAGTTACTCGTTCATCTGAGCACAAGGACGCTCGTTCTAAGCATGGTTTGTACCGTGCATTGATCAACAACATGATTGTTGGTGTTAGTACAGGATGGACAAAGAATTTGGAAATGATTGGTGTGGGTTACCGTGCCAAAGCAACTGGACAACAATTGGAAATGACTTTGGGATTTAGCCATCCTATCGTTTTCGAATTGCCAACAGAGATTAAGGTTTCTGCAAAAGCAGAAAAAGGGGAGAACCCAACAATCATTCTAGAGTCATTTGACAAGCAATTAATCGGTCAGGTAGCTGCAAAGATTCGTTCATTGCGCGCTCCAGAGCCGTACAAAGGAAAAGGTGTTCGTTACGTTGGTGAGTTTGTTCGCAAGAAAGCGGGTAAGTCAGCAGCTAAATAATCATAGACTATGGCATTCACAAAAGAAGCAAGAAGAGCAAAAATTCGTACTCGTATTCGTTCAACGATCAAGGGTACAGCAGAGAAACCCCGCTTGTCTGTATTCCGCAGCAACAAGCAGATCTATGCTCAAATCATCGATGATAATCAAGGTACAACTTTGGTATCCGCTGGATCAGCATACATCAAGGAATCTCAAAACATGCCTAAAATCGACCAAGCAAAGGTTGTAGGTAAGACTATCGCAGAGAGAGCAAAGGCAGCAGGTATCGAGTCTGTAGTTTTTGATCGTGGTGGTTACTTGTATCACGGAAGAGTTAAATCATTGGCCGAGGCTGCTCGTGAAGCAGGGCTTAAATTCTGATAATCATGGCAGAAGTAAAAAACGTTCGCTCTAGCGAAACAGAATTGAAAGATAAATTGGTTGCCGTAAACCGTGTAACCAAGGTAACCAAAGGAGGACGTACCTTCGGTTTCGCAGCTATCGTAGTTGTTGGAAACGAAAATGGTATCGTTGGTCATGGTTTGGGAAAATCAAAAGAGGTGGCTGAAGCAGTAACCAAGGCTATTGAAGATGCTAAAAAGAACTTGATTCGCGTTCCATTGAACCACGGTACAATTCCTCATGAGTTTTCAGGAAAATTTGGTGGAGCACGTGTATTCATCAAGCCAGCCTCTCATGGTACTGGAGTAATTGCCGGTGGTGCGATGCGTGCAGTGTTGGAATCAGCAGGTGTTACCGACGTATTGGCTAAATCAAAAGGATCTTCAAACCCACACAACGTGGTAAAAGCGACCTTGAATGCATTGGCTGGTTTGCGTGACCCACGCGAGATTGCAAGAATGCGTGGTGTTACATTAGATAAAGTGTTCAACGGATAATATTCAATAAAATGGCAAAAGTTGTTATCACACAAGTAAGAAGCGCGATTGATTATCCAAAGCGCCAAAAGGAAACGATTAAGGCGTTAGGCATTAAAAAATTAAACGTTTCTGTGGAGAAGGATTTGTCTCCTAATATTGAAGGAATGATTCGTGCAGTGAGTCATTTGTTGAAAGTTGAATACAAATAAACTTTAAAACGAGTACAATGAAATTAAATACATTAAAGCCAGCTGAGGGTTCCGTTAAGAACCGCAAGCGTATTGGTCGTGGTGAAGGTTCTGGTCATGGTGGAACATCTACACGTGGTCACAAAGGAGCTGGATCTCGCTCAGGAAACAAAAGAAAGATTGGTTTTGAAGGTGGTCAAATGCCTTTGCAACGTCGTCTTCCAAAATATGGTTTCCGCAATTTCAATCGCGTTGAGTACAAAGGAATTAACTTGGACACTTTGTCTATGTTGGCTGAGAAGTTCAACTTGACTGAAGTAACACATGATATCTTGGTACAACACGGGATTTGCTCTAAGAATGACTTGGTAAAAATCTTGGGTCGTGGTGAGCTTAAAGGAAAAATGAATGTTACTGCTCACGGTTTTTCTGCAGCTGCTAAAACTGCAATCGAGAATGGTGGTGGTGTAGTTACTGTTTTATAATTGTAAGGATTGTATGAAAGGCTTTATTCAAAAGATAAAAGACATTTGGCGTCACGAAGAACTTCGTCGCAAGATTGGCTACACATTAATGTTGTTGCTGATCTATCGTGTAGGTTCGTTCATCGTTTTACCAGGTGTTGATTCAACAAAATTGGACGCAGGGTCTCAAGGTGGACTTTTGGGTTTCCTTGGTTTGTTCACCGGTGGGGCATTCACTCGCGTTTCAATCTTTGCTTTGGGAGTAATGCCTTACATCTCCGCTTCAATTATCATTCAATTGTTGGGGTTGGCGGTTCCTGCTATCCAAAAAATGCAGCGTGAAGGAGAATCTGGACGCAAAAAATTGAATCAGTGGATGCGTATGTTAACCATCGCAATTGGTTTGGTTCAAGCACCTGGTTATATAGCACAATATGTTCCTTCTAATGCTCATCCAGCAGGTTCGTTGTGGATTGTGTCAGCGGTCATTATTTTGACTTGTAGTACACTTTTTGTAATGTGGTTGGGTGAAAAAATCACGGATAAAGGGATTGGAAATGGTACTTCATTGATTATCATGACTGGTATCATTTCAGATATTCCTCGAGGTTTTTATTCTGAGTTCGGAGCGCAGACACCATTTTTCTTTTTGATTGAAATGGCCACTTTGGTTGTTATCATTGGAGCAACGATTGGTATTATCCAAGCAGTAAGAAGAATTCCAGTACAAATGGCGCGTTTAAATGCAGGTTCAACGACAGGATTACCTGCTGGAGAAGCTGCGCGTTCATTCATTCCTTTGCGTGTGAATTCAGCTGGTGTAATGCCCATCATCTTTGCTCAAGCAATTATGTTCATTCCATTGTACTTGCAGAACTCAGAAACCTTCCGCGATAGCAGTGTTTTAGCTTCTTTGACACGTATTGATGGCATAGGCTACAATGTGTTGTTGTTTGTAATGATTATCTTATTTACATTCTTCTACACAGCCATTGTAACCAACCCTACTCAAATTGCCGATGATCTCAAGAGAAATGGAAATTTTGTACCTGGAGTAAAGCCAGGAAAAGAAACTTCTGAATTTATTGATAGAGTTTTGTCGAATATTACGCTTCCTGGTGGTATATTTGTCGCCTTGATTGCAATTTTGCCTGCGATTTTAATGATGTTGGGACTTGCAAAGACACAGCAATTTGCTCAATTCTTTGGAGGAACATCGTTGTTGATTACCGTAGGAGTAATATTGGATTTGTTACAACAGATTGAAAGTCACTTGCTTTCACGTCATTATGATGGATTGATGAAATCCGGAAGAGTACGTGGAAGAAGCAATAATGCAGGTGCTGTTGGTACCGGTTATACTGCATAAACAGTGACGAGGGGAGGGAAACCGGTTGTTAAAACCGAAGATGAGATTTTGCTCATCAAAGAGAGTTCTTTACTTATTGGACAAACACATGCAATGTTAGCCCAGCACATCATGCCGGGAGTCACAACCTTGGAGTTAGATAAGTTGGCTCATGATTTTATTAAAGATCATGGCGGTTTTCCTGGCTTTTTGGGTTATAGTGGATTTCCCAACAGCATTTGTGCGAGTGTAAATGCCGCAGTTGTTCACGGCATACCCACAAAAGAACCTTTGAAAGAAGGGGATATTGTGTCGGTGGATATTGGTGTAATTAAGAACAACAAATGGGGTGATTCCGCTTACACATTTGCAGTAGGAGAAATAGCTCAAGAAGTAAAGCAATTATTGCAGGTTACGCTTGAGTGTTTGCAATTAGGTATCGATCAGGCCGTTGTTGGTAATCGAGTAGGGGATATTGGTTATGCTATACAACAGCATGCAGAATCTTTCGGTTACGGAGTTGTTCGGGAATTGGTTGGTCATGGCGTAGGAATTCAGCTTCATGAACCACCTGAGGTTCCCAATTACGGCAAAAGAGGCAGTGGACCGGTGTTGCAAGAAGGATGGGTTTTGGCGATTGAGCCGATGATCAACTTGGGGACTAAGAATATTAGACAGCTCAAGGATGGTTGGACCATACTTACCGCAGATATGAAACCAAGTGCACATTATGAGCACACGGTGGTAGTAAGAAAGGGCAAAGCAGAAGTGTTATCCAGTTTTAATGAGATAGAGAAAGCGTTGGCTTTAAAAAAATAAATGAATGGCGAAACAAGCGTCGATAGAGTTAGATGGAGTTATTGTTGAGGCATTGTCCAACGCAATGTTCCGCGTTGAGTTGGAGAATGGTCACGTGATCATCGCCCATATTTCAGGTAAAATGCGAATGCACTACATTCGGATCTTACCTGGGGATAAAGTCAAGGTGGAGATGTCTCCCTATGACTTGACCAAAGGAAGAATTAGTTTCAGATATAAATAAGAAAGTAAGAAAACATGAAAATAAGAGCCTCTATTAAAAAGCGTTCGGCGGATTGCAAGATCGTTCGTCGTAAAGGGAAGTTGTATGTAATCAACAAAAAGAACCCTAAGTACAAACAAAGACAAGGATAAACCCCAGTAGGGATAACTAATATCAGAAAATGGCAAGGATTGCAGGTATCGATTTACCACGTAACAAAAGAGGAGAGATAGGTCTCACTTACATTTACGGAATTGGACGTAGCACAGCACGTCGCATTTTGAGCGCTGGAGGCATTGACTTCAGCAAAAAAGTTTCAGAATGGAATGACGATGATTTGGCTAAAATTCGTGGTTTCATCACGGATGAGATTAAAGTAGAAGGTTCTCTTCGTTCAGAAGTTCAGATGAACATTAAGCGTTTGATGGACATCGGTTGTTACCGCGGTGTACGTCACCGTTTGGGATTACCATTGCGTGGACAATCAACCAAGAACAACTCTCGTACTCGTAAGGGTAAGCGTAAGACAGTTGCGAATAAGAAAAAGGCTGTTAAATAATAAATAGTACCATAGATATAGATCATGGCTAAAGTAGAAAAAAAGAAAAAGAAGAATGTTGTCGTTGAGGCTGTAGGTCAAGCACACGTGCAATCTACGTTCAACAACATTATCATCAGTTTGACCAACAATAGTGGTCAAGTGATCTCTTGGTCTTCTGCCGGTAAAATGGGTTTCAGAGGGTCAAAGAAAAATACACCTTACGCAGCACAAATGGCTGCTGAACAATGCGGAAAAGAGGCTTTCGACTTGGGATTAAGAAAGGTAAAAGTATTTGTAAAAGGCCCAGGTGCTGGTCGTGAGTCTGCGATTCGTACCATCCACACCATTGGAATTGAGGTTACAGAAATTGTGGATACTACGCCACTTCCTCACAATGGATGTCGTCCACCCAAAGCCCGTCGTATCTAATAATTAGTAAGTAAAGAAATGGCAAGATATATTGGACCCAAAACAAAAATTGCTCGTAAGTTTCGTGAAGCAATTTATGGCCCTGATAAAGGTTTAGAAAAGCGCAATTATCCCCCCGGACAACATGGTCCAAATAAGCGTCGCGCAAAGCAATCTGAATACGCTATTCAGTTGGCTGAAAAGCAAAAAGCAAAATACACTTATGGTATTTTGGAGCGTCAATTCGAGAATTTGTACAAAAAGGCTTCTGCTCGTCCAGGTGTAACTGGTGAGATTTTGTTGGCACTTTGTGAGTCTCGTTTAGACAACACCGTATACCGTTTGGGAATCGCACCTACGCGTTCAGGTGCTCGTCAATTGGTAGGACATGGTCACATTACAGTGAACGGAGAATTGGTTAATATCGCTTCTTACATGTTGCGTCCAGGAGATCGTATTGCAGTACGTGAAAAATCAAAATCTTTGCAGTCAATTGTGATGTCACTTTCTAACCGTACCAATTACGATTGGTTGGATTGGAACGAGGGAGACAAGCAAGGTGTTTATATCAAACATCCAGAGCGTGTTCAAATCCCAGAGAACATCAAGGAACAATTGATCGTCGAATTGTACTCTAAATAATCTTTTAATTAAATACATTAATATAATGGCCATTATAGATTTCGTAAAACCAGACAAAGTCATCATGCTTGATAGCAATGATTTCACTGGTTCATTCGAATTCCGTCCGTTGGAACCCGGATTCGGAATAACCATCGGTAACGCATTGCGCCGTATTCTCCTTTCTTCATTGGAGGGGTTTGCCATCACCTCAATTAAAATTGAAGGTGTTGATCATGAGTTTTCTACTATCAAAGGTGTTGTTGAAGATATCACTGAAATCATTCTTAATTTGAAACAAGTGCGTTTCAAATGTCAGATTGATGGAACTGATTATGAGAAATTCTCAATCACTGTTGGTGGTCAAGATCAATTCAAGGCCGGTGAAATCGGAAACTTTACAACAGCTTTCCAAGTACTTAATCCTGATTTTGTGATCTGTAACATGGATCCAAAAGTGAAGATCAAGATGGATTTGGTTATCCAGAAAGGTCGTGGATATCGTCCAGCTGAAGAGAACAAATCAAGCAGTGCCCCAACCGGTACAATTTTCATCGATAGTATTTTTACACCTATCCGTAATGTTAAGTATAGCATTGAGAACTACCGTGTAGAGCAAAAAACTGACTATGAGAAATTGATCTTGGAAATCCAAGGCGATGGTTCAATCACTCCAAAGAATGCGCTTCAAGAAGCCGCTAAGATTCTTATTCATCACTTCATGTTGTTCAGTGACGAGAGAATTACGCTTGAGACAGAAATCAAACGTGAATCTGAAGAGTTTGATGAAAGCAGCTTGCACATGCGTCAGTTGTTAAAGACCAAATTGGTTGATATGGATTTGAGCGTTCGTGCATTAAATTGCTTGAAGGCTGCTGATATCGATACTTTGGGTGACCTTGTTTCTTTCAATAAGAATGACTTGTTGAAATTCAGAAACTTCGGTAAGAAATCATTGACTGAGTTGGAGGAGTTGGTAGAGAACAAAGGACTTCAATTTGGAATGAATGTATCAAAATACAAATTGGATCGCGACTAATCGATCAAAATAGAGTAAAGAAATGAGACACGGAAAGACAGTAAATCATTTAGGTAGAAAGGCTGAGCATCGCGAAGCTTTGTTGATGAACATGGCTTGCTCTTTGATCGAGCACAAGCGTATCAATACTACATTGGCAAAAGCCAAGGCTTTGAAGAAATATGTTGAGCCACTTTTGACAAAATCAAAAACAGATAGCACGCACAGTCGTCGTATTGTGTTCAGTTATTTGAAGAACAAAGAAGCAGTTACGGAATTGTTCCGTGAAGTTTCTCCAAAGATCGCAGATCGTCCAGGAGGTTATACTCGTATCATTCGTTTGGGTTACCGTCCCGGTGACAATGCGGATATGTGTATGATTGAGTTGGTAGATTTCAACACGATCTACGGAAAAGAAGCGGATAAGGCTGCTGCTAAAAAGACTACTCGTCGTGGTGGTGCCAAGAAGAAGGATGCAGATGCAACAGGTGAAGTTTCAGCAGAAGCTACTACTGAAGGGGGTGAGGAAAAGCCAAAGGCAAAACGTGCTCCACGTAAAAAGAAAGATGATTCTGCTGCAGAATAATCATTCAAAAAATACTATGAAAAAAGGTCGTCGAAAGATGACCTTTTTTGTTTTCAATTGCTACCTTTGTGCCACTAAAAAAAAGGATACATGAAGATCTTGGTTTGTGTCAGCAAAGTTCCTGACACCACAGCGAAAATCGCGTTTTCAAATCCAACAACCTACGACGAGAGCGGGGTTACATTTATCATTAATCCATATGATGAGTGGTATGCGTTGGTAAGAGCATTGGAGATTAAAGAGAGTATCGGCGGTACCGTTGTCGTGGCCTCTGTAGGAGGTGCTGATTACGAGCCAATCATTCGTAAAGCTTTGGCCATTGGTGCTGATGAAGGGGTGAGAATTGATGCTCCAGAAAATGATTCTTTTTCTGTTGCCACAGAAATTGCTACTTATGCCAAAGCACAATCTTTTGATTTGATTTTGTGCGGAAAAGAAACCATTCAATACAATGGTGGAGTTGTTCCTGGCTTTATCGCTGAAATGCTCGATTTACCCTATGTTGCAGGAGCATCTAAATTAGAAGTGAATGGCACAGCGGTTAAGCTTGAAAGGGAAATTGCTACGGGAATCGAAGTTTTTGAATCCACCTTGCCAATGGTTGTTTCTGCAGCCAAAGGAATGGCGGAGCAACGAATCCCCAATATGCGAGGTATTATGGCGGCAAGGACCAAGCCTTTGGCGACGGTTCCATCTTGTGGCGCTTCGGCTAACACATCAGTTCTTCAGTTCAACATGCCTCCGGCCAAGTCTGGATGTAAAATGATTGCACCTGAGGATGCTGCAAGTTTAATTCAATTGCTTCATGAGGAAGCCAAAGTGATTTAATTCTAAGGTTATGAAAATTCTTGTATTTGTAGAAAATAACAACGGAAAAGCGACCAAGGCAGGTTTGGAAGCGGTGTCTTATGCTAAGTCTTTGGCTACTGATGTAACGGCTTTGATGATTGGTTCTGTGGACGGTGATGGCGGAGTTGGGGAGTGTGGAGCCACTTCATTAAAAGTGCAAGCCGGAGATTGCGACAGTAAGGCAATCGCCAACATCATTGCACAAGAGGCGCGTGATGGCGCTTATTCAATCATCGTTGCGAGTCAGGATAACTTGGGGAAAGAAGTGATGCCTCGTGTCGCTGTAATGAATCAATGCTCTTTGATCAGTGGCGTAACCGCCCTAGCTAAGACAGAAGGAGGAGTTGTCGTTCAACGTAACGTTTTTTCGGGTAAAGCATTGGCTGAAGTTTCTTCAAGCAGCACAGCGACCATATTAACGGTTTTGCCCAATTCTTTTGGCGTAAAGAAAGTGGGAGGTACCGCCAATGTTTCGACATTGAATATTCCCAGTGCAGATTCTAAAGTTAAATTGATCGAGGTAAAAGGCAATCATGCGGAAGCAGGAATCCCTTTGCCAGAAGCTGATTTGGTTGTTAGCGCTGGTAGAGGAATGAAAGGACCAGAGAACTGGGGTCCTGTGGAAGAGTTGGCTTCAATTCTTGGTGCAGCTACAGCTTGTTCTCGTCCAGTAAGCGACATTGGTTGGAGACCTCATCATGAGCATGTAGGGCAGACAGGAATCGCGATTCGTCCCAATTTGTACATCGCCATTGGCATCAGCGGAGCGATTCAGCATTTGGCAGGAGTAAATGGTAGCAAAGTTATCGTTGTAATCAATAAAGATCCTGAGGCTCCTTTCTTTAAGGCCGCTGATTATGGAATCGTTGGAGATGCTTTTGAGGTATTGCCTAAACTCATTGACGCAGCCAAAACATTTAAAGCGACTAAATAAACTTTTATTGTGTCACGTCGAGTAGAATTACATGTCTCTAACATCAGTCCCAGTGGGACCACTTCTGGTGCGTATCAGATGGTCTTGATGGATTTGGAAGGGATTTGGCGATTGCCCATCATCATTGGGGGCACGGAAGCACAGGCGATAGCAATAGCCATGGAGCGAATTGAACCGCTGCGCCCGTTGACACATGATTTGATTAAAACACTGGCTACTTCATTTTCTATTGAAGTTTTGGAGGTTGAAATTTACAACTTCAAAGAAGGCGTATTTCATTCCAAAATCATCGCAATTCAAGACAGTAGACAAGTGGAGATTGACTCTCGCACGAGTGATGCTGTGGCGATAGCATTGAGATTCGATTGCCCCATTTTCTGTCAAGAGTTTATTTTGCGTGAAAATGCCATTACACACCATGACGAAAAATTACTGGCCATGGACGAGATGGAGGTAGATGAACTTGAAGAAGAAACGGAAGAATTGAGCCTGCAAGAGTTGCAGTCAGCCTTAGATGAGGCGCTTGAAAATGAAGATTATGAGCGAGCTTCGCAACTTAGAGACGAAATTGCACGTAGAACTCCATAATAGTTTATATTTGAATCATGAATAACGAAAAAAAGCAAACACCCGCTGAGCTAGAAGCGTTAAAGCGCAACATGGAGGAGCTTGCAGAGCAAAATGCCAAATTGCAAAGAGAGCTTGAAGCCAGAGAGGAAGTGATGCAGAGTTTATTCTCATATTTTACCACGAAAAAAGAAGGTGAAAGAAAGGAAGTGGAAAAGTAATCGTGGAATGAAAAAATGACTTATGTTAGGGGGATGAAAAAGTTTTTATCCCTCTTTTTTTTGCTATCCACTTTAGGCGGTATTAGCCAATCCAATTTGGAAGCCTCTTTTGATCGCTCAGAGATTAAACCTGAACGATGGAAACCTACTCAGAATCATGTTCAGCAAGCCATGCGAGAGCAAGGTAGTTGGAAAAAGTATTTGGCGCTTCATCCCCAGTGGCATGTGCATTTCAATGAAGCAATAGGAACACCTCATCGCGCTTATGGTCCGGGAATCGCCCAAACACCAGCCTTGTGGTTGTCGGAAATGAAATCCATATTTGGTGTGACAGGCGAATTACTTTTTGTTGGTGGATTTACTCAGGGGGATCGAGTAACCTATCGTTGGAAACAAACAGGGCATGGCAAAGAAGTTTTATTCTCTAATGTCAGTTGTGTTTTATATCAAAACAAAATTGTGTCATGGCAATGGGATGTGTATCCGATGGATGACGAAGACAAAGCGACAACCCTTTCTGAGTCCTTGATTCGATCCAAGGCCATAGAAGGGGTATTAAATACCATCGAGCAGGTTACCTTGCTCCCCAATAATCAATATTATCCTTACTATCATCAAGGAAACGTGTCCCTACGTGAAGTAAGAACGGTAATCGTTCATACAAGAAATGAAGTGCGCATTCCGCAGCGATACCGAGCATATGTAGATACACACACCGGAGAAGTGATTTATCGAATCAATGAAATAGCGCACATCGATGTAAAGCCACAACCCAAACCATTTGTAGTGTCGGCTCAAGTCCAAAGCACCTATTATTTGACTTCTCCATGGGACGCCCCTGTGAACGGATATTTACCCAATTTGCGAATTAATGTAGGAGGAGTTGATTATTACACCGATCCATCCGGTAATGTGGTTATTCCTGAGGTAGGGCCTTTGAATGCCAACTTATACTTGGAAGGACCTTGGGCCAAAGTGTATACAGGCACTACCACCCCCAGTTTTGCGGCAACTTTACAGGATGGAGGCAATACCATCACCTTTGATAATAATTCCAATATCAAGGAAAGGACGGCATATCGTAGTGTTCAAGATATTCATGACCACATGAAGTTTTGGATGCCCAATTTTACTGGAATGGATTTTCAGTTGCCAACCAATATTGATGTGACCGGTGGCGACTGCAACGCTTTTTATGATGGAACCTCCATTAATTTTTATGATTTGGCTAACGGTTGCAATGCGTCATCTAATATTCCTGATGTAGCGTATCATGAGTATGGACATGGCATAAATGACAACTATTATCAATCCCAAGGCGGCACATTTATCAATGGTGCAATGGGAGAAGCTTATGCTGATTTTTGGGCCATTTCTTTGAGTAATAACCCCATATTGGGCTCCGGATTTTATGTGGACAATCAAGACCCCATACGTCGATATGATATTGACCCCAAAGTATACCCCATGGATTTGGTAGGAGAGGTTCATCAAGATGGAGAGATATTGATGGGCGCTTGGTGGGATACTCATCTTTTGTTGGGCGCTGACTGGAACATCACCATTCCTTTGTTTGTGGAGGCCTATGCAGGATTGCAGGCGCAAACAGCCAATGGTAACGAAGGGCAAGCGTACACCGATGTATTGATTGATTTGTTGTTGGCAGATGACGATGATGGTGATATTACCAATGGTACTCCGCATGGCAATGCCATTGTGCAAGGATTTTATATACATGGAATTACCCTCATCTCCAACGCCTCTTTTGTGCATGTACCACAGCTTTATTTAGACACCCAAACGGAAGTCGTGATTGAAAGTGGTTTGGACTTGACCTTCCCTTATTTGAATTATTTACAAGCTGTTAAATTGCATTATCAAGTGAATAGCGGTACTTGGGAAGAAACGGAGATGGTTGATCAAGGAGGGCTACAGTATTTTGCCTCCTTGGGTCAATTTCCCAACGCTACAGTAATCAAGTATTATATGACGGCCCAAGATCTTTATGGAAGTATCGGTACTGCGAGTCCGTTTGGCGCTCACTTGAGTGTGTATCCCAACTTGCCGCATGTAACCTTGGTTGGCGTAAGTGAGATGGCGTTGCAAGATTGTGATAACAATGAAAACTGGGGTGCTTGGACTTTGGGCGTAACAGGCGATAATGCCACCACGGGAATTTGGGATTTGGCGCAACCGATCAGCAGCTTAACTGTGGATGCAGCTCCAGGAACGATTGTGCAAACAGGAACCCAAACAACGTTGAATGGAGAGTATTGTTTTGTAACCGGAAATGCCTTACCGAATGATGGTATTGGTGTCAATGACGTGGATGGAGGAAGAACAACTTTGCAATCACCAGTAATCGACATGTCTGCTTACGTTCATCCCATTATTGCATACAATCGCTGGTATACCAATAGTCCTCCCGGTGGGGCCAACCCTGGAGCGGATTGGTTCCAAGTGGAAATGTCCAATGACAATGGTGTGAATTGGGTATATATAGAAAACACTTCAACCAGCGATATGAGTTGGAGAACCAATGCATTTCGTGTAGAAGATTATTTGACGCCTACGGCAGAGATGAAATTCAGATTTATAGCCTCTGATAGTTTGCGACCCAACGTTAATTTGAGTGGAGGATCTTTGGTGGAAGCCGCGATGGATGATTTCATTCTTTTTGATGAGTTTGATCCCAACATCGGAGTAGAGGAAACCGTCAATAGCGCCATTCAGATTTTCCCTAACCCCGGTGGCGACCATTTGATTTTATCTGCCTCGGAGAACATTGGAGAAGTTCAAGTATGGGATGCTTCCGGCAGAATGGTAGAGAAGCGTTTAATCAATGGATTACAGCAGGAAATTTCAACCTCCCATTGGCCCCCTGGTATTTATCAAGTGCGAACCCAATCGGGATTTCGAACGCGATGGATAAAATTGTAAAATAGTGCAAGAGGTCATTGAAAATAAAAAACAATGGCCTCTTGTTTTTTTAAATCATTGGGTACGGAAAATTTCCAATTCATTCCGTCTTTCCATTCGTATTGAACCGATGCATTATCGGCACCCAATACTTTGACTTCAGACTCGGGTTTGCGGGGAAACTCGATGGGGAAAAGTTCTGGGAAATCCTTCCCTTCTTCTTTGAAGTAAATACAGTAATTAACGCCGTCTTTGGAGGTGTAATAGTAATGCTTGGATTCCGTGATGAATGGGTTTCTTCTACTCCCGTAAATGGCAGATCCATTTGTATTCATCCATCGGCCGATTTCCGTTAGATTTTCGTATGCTTTTTGATCCCATTCGCCTTGGGGATCTGGAGCAATATTCAACAGGTAATTTCCGCCACGAGAAACAATGGTGCAGAGATTTTTAAGGATCTCTCTGGGAGATTTATATGCATCGTTGGGAACATAGCTCCAGCTGTTGGCCATGGTCATGCAAGTTTCCCAAGGGTAGGGGAGTTGCTCATTCACAGGAGGAATATGTTGCTCGGGTGTCCAATAGTTTTCAAATTCGCCTCCAACACTTCGATCAACAATGAGAATCCCGGGTTGATTTTTTCTAGCCAATTGAGCCAGCGATTTCATGTCGATGTCTTGGTTGAAGGGACTGTTGACCCAGCTTGGATTTTTCTCTTGTTTGGGGCGTACCCATCCGCCGTCCAACCAGAGCAGGTCAATGGGACCGTATTGTGTAGTAAGTTCATTGATCTGACCGTAAGTAAATTTTTTGTACGATGCCCATTTTTCAGGATACTTGGCAGGATTGTAATTGACGTTTCGGTCGGGAGTTGCAAAATAAGGCCACCAATAATCTGGGCAATGCCAATCCGGCTTTGAGAAATAAAGGCCTACGAAAAAGTCCTTTTCTCTGAAGGCGGATACAATTTGTTGGGTGGCATCAAATCCAGCAGGACACTGCTTAGAAGTGATTTTATAATCCGTCAATTTGGTGTCAAACATGCAAAAACCATCGTGGTGTTTGGTTGTGAAAACAACGTATTTCATTCCCGCATCCGCAGCAGCTTTTGCCCATTTTGCTGGGTCGAAAAGTTGAGGATTAAAGGTAGATTGTAGCTTTTCATACTCTGATTTGTACAAGTAGTAATCATGGGCAAATGGCCCCCTTCGTTTGCACCAATCTTCGTCCTCATTGCAAAGGCTCCAACTTTCTACGATCCCCCATTGGGAATAAGTGCCCCAATGCATCAATAACCCAAACTTTAGATCTACCCATGTTTCGAGTTTTTTTTGCACCAATGTATCTGTGGGATATTGATACGGATCTTGGGCCTTTACGATAAAAAAACAGCCTGTGAATAACAGGCTGATGATTGCTTTTTTCATAGATTCTTTATTTGGTTCGGGTCCAAGTTTGTGTTCTAAACACCCAACCCCAATATCCACGAACTTCGAGTGTGTTGCTATCTCCGGGCTTCAGCCACATTTCACAGCTGTAAATAGAGCCGTTCTTGGGATCACAAATGGTTCCCCCTTTGTACATTGAGCCATCCCATTTCATGTCACGAAGTATCTCCATGCCCATAACCAATTTCCCTTTTCTGTCGTCTTCACATTCCCAGCATTTTGGATTTTGGTCTTCCTCTGGTAATCGAAAAAGTTGAATGACCTTTCCGTACAACAGTCCGTTGCGTTCTGTTATCTCAACCACACTTTTTACACGACCTGTTTTATCATCAATGGTTTTCCATTTGCCAACAGCGGATTGCGCCATGGAGCAGATACTTAAAACGGAAAATAGGATAGAAAAAATGACTTGTCTCATGATTTTATTTTGTTTCGAATTTAATCAGAAAATCTTTTCCTCCATTCAATTCTTTGGATGCTTCGTTCAATTATTTTTTTAGAATAGAGGGATGAAAATTCACTGGGTTGAATATTTGCTAACGCCTGGCCCATGTCGTTTTCTGATATGTTCATGCGATACAGTAATTCTACAAGCATGGCTCTGTTTTGAACATATACGCCCGCAACAAATGACTCCAGAGATTGGGGGGTGGGAAACATGTCCGTGCTGACATTCCAACCCAAAAGGTTCATGTCTTTGGTGAATTCAAGGACGATGGTTTCCCATGGTGTCGCAGTTGAAATCAAATCATGATTCTCTTTTTGCAAGCTCAAGAATAATGTTTTGTAGTTCTACTTTTCTATGGTTTTCAGCAGGAATGGAATCCAAGTGATGCAAAGCGCTGTCAATGTATTGTTTGGCAATGCCAAGTGCAGATTCGTCTACTTGATATTTGGTCATCAATGATTTGATGGTGGAAACCTTGGATTCAGGGTCTGAGAAATCACGGTTCGCGATCTTATGATCATCTTCCGACATTCTTTCGTTGAGTAAAATTCTGAGATAGGTTTTTTTATCTGATATAATATCACCACCAACGAGTTTGCCAAATTTTTCTGGGTCCCCAAAAGCGTCCAAGTAGTCATCGCGCAATTGAAAAGCAAGACCCAATTCTTCCCCAATTTTGTACAAATGCGCTTGGGTTTCTTTGGGTGCATTGGCAATAATACCACCCAATTGCAGGGCACCTCCGAGTAAAATAGCGGTTTTGAGTCGAATCATCTCCAGATATTCATCGTGATGAACATTTTGTCTGGATTCAAATGCCATGTCCATTTCTTGACCTTTACAGACGCCCAGGGCAACCTCGTTGAAAGTTTGCAGAAGTGCCGGCAAATGCGTTGATGGACTTTGGGCTAAAATTCGGTAGGATTCAATCATCATCGCGTCTCCGGAAAGGATAGCCATGTTGGTATTCCATTTTTGATGCACGGTTACTTGACCTCGGCGCAAAGGCGCTTGGTCCATGATGTCATCGTGCATCAGTGTAAAGTTGTGAAATACTTCAACGGCCAATGCTGCGGGTCGAGCTTCGCTAATCACGCCACTCAACATTTGATTGGCCAAGAGAACAAGCGAAGGACGCATTCTTTTCCCCCCGATTTTTAGCAGGTAATGGATGGGTTCAAAAAGAGGGTCTGTGGATTTATATTGCGCGTATTGCTCAATTTCTTCAGCGATGATCGACTGGAAATCCTGGAGTGTAAGTAGCGGGTTATCGGCCATGATTAAGTTGTTGGATTAAATAACGGCCGTAACCGCTATTCATCAATGGAACAGCCAACTCTGAAAGTTGTTCGTCGGAGATGAATCCCATGCGCCATGCGATTTCCTCAATCGCGCCAATTTTTAGACCCTGACGTTCTTCGATTACCTGAACATATTGCCCCGCCTGCATAAGTGATGCAAATGTACCGGTGTCCAGCCATGCTGTGCCTCTGTCTAGTTTTTGTACTGTTAATTGTCCTATCTCCAGGTATTTTTTATTGACATCGGTTATCTCATATTCTCCTCTTGCGCTGGGTGAAAGATTTTTGGCAATCTCTACCACTTGGTTGTCATAAAAGTATAAACCAGGAACCGCATAATTGGATTTGGGTTGGGTAGGTTTTTCCTCGATGGAGATGGCTTTGTCCAGATGATCAAATTCAACAACCCCATATCTTTCTGGATCATTGACGTGGTATGCAAATACCAAACCCCCTTGAATGTCATTGTGATTTCTCAGAATCTTACCCATGCCTTGACCATAAAAAATATTGTCTCCGAGCACCAATGAAACTTTATCATTGCCAATAAAATCTTCCCCAATCACAAAGGCTTGTGCTAGGCCATTGGGTATGGGTTGTTCTTGGTATTCAAATCGACACCCCATTTGTGATCCATCACCCAAGAGTCGTTGGAAATGGGGCAAGTCTTGCGGAGTAGATATGATCAGTATTTCATTGATACCCGCGAGCATCAACGTGCTCAATGGATAGTAAATCATGGGTTTGTCATAGACGGGCATCAACTGTTTGCTGACAGCTTTGGTCAATGGATACAGTCTTGTTCCTGATCCTCCCGCAAGTATAATTCCTTTCATTAGGGATATTCTGGTTTGGGTGTTTTGACAGATTTTCCTTTGTGCTCCAAAAGGCTTTTGGATTTTTTATTTCGTTTTCGGGTTTCTTTCACGCGCTCATTGTTGTCCTTTCTGTGCTGCTCGTAGTTGTAACCCTTGCTTTTGCTGGAAGACTGGCATCCAGATCCGGCCAGAATGGAAAAGGATAAAAAGATGAAAATGAAAAGTATTCTCATTGATTTTCAATTTTAATTTCTTCGATTTCCTCCAAGTCTCCGGGCTCCGGGGTTTGAAATTCCTCTGTAGTTCCGGACTTTTGAAAACTTAACAACATAGCAGGAAGTACCACCAGATTGGTGAAAAGAGCACTAAGTAAGGTTAGTGCCGTTAAAATGCCCAATGCACGTGATCCATCAAATTGTGAAAATGCAAACATTCCAAATCCAAAGAAAAGGACTATGGAGGTGTATAAAATGGATGCCCCTGTGTCTTTTACAGCAATCAATACACAATCATATAGGCTGTATTTCTTAAGCCAAAGCTCTTGTCTGTATTTGGCAAGGAAGTGAATTGTATTGTCTACCGTAATTCCAAAGGCGATGCTAAATACCAAGATGGTAGAGGGTTTGAGGGGAATACCAAAATAGCCCATAAGACCTGCAGTGATGAGTTGAGGAATGATATTGGGGATGAGCGATATAAAGACCATTCGAGGCGATTTGAACATCCAAGCCATCATGATGCTGATTACAACGATGGCAAATAACATCGAGCTAAATAAATTATCTACTAAATAATCAGTGCCTTCCAAAAAGACGATTGACGTCCCAGTGAAGAAAACATCAAACTTGTCTTTGGGGAAAATGCTGTCTACTTTGGGACGAAGATTTTTAAGAAATGCATCCATCTCTTTGGTGCCAATGTCCGCGACATGTGCACTTACGCGTGTCTGTGATTTGGTACTGTCGATAAAAGCTTTCTCTGAGCCTTTGGCACCATATTCAAATCTGAAAAATGGGGCGATATAACTTTGCTCGCTTCTCTGAATGAGGTCGTAGCGATCGGGATCGCCATTGTAAAAGGCTTGTCGTGCAAATTTGGAAGCATCGGCAATGGATAAGCTTTTGGACAACTGCGGATATGTAGCCAGGGTGTCTTGCAATTGGGATAGTTTGGCAATGACCTGTGGCTTGGTTATTACACCTTTCTTTTTACTTTCAATCATGATTTCAAAAGGCATCACACCATTGAAATGTTTTTCAAACCATCTCAAATCGGTAATCACGCGATCATGATCGGGAAGGTCATCCACGATGTTTCCGGTGGTTTCAACCAAGGTCATCCCGTAGATGCTTACGACGGTTGTTGCGATGGTGATTCCATAGATCCAACGACGTCTTTTGGTGATGGTCTTGACCAGTCCTTCCAGTAATTTAAATAGCCACTCCATATCCATGTGCTTCAAATGGCGGGGACCTGGAGCAGAGGTGTACGAGAATAAAATGGGAAAGGCAATCAAGGAAATAAAGAACATCAACATGGAGTTCAATGCTGAAATGACCCCAAATTGTTTGAGCAATTCACTATCAATGAAAATGAAAGTCGCAAATCCAACAGCAGTAGTGGCATTGATCATGAATGACGCTTCTCCTACTTTTTGGATTACCCGAGCCATGGCTCTCATTTTATTGCCATGAATAACAAACTCTGAATGGTATTTGGTTAATAGGTATATGCAGTTGGGTACCCCGATGACAATCATCAATGGGGGAATCAAACCCATGAGCATGGTAATGGGATAGTCAAATAGCGCGATGGTTCCCATGGAGAAAATCACCCCAATGCCAATGATAAGTGTGCAGATTAAAACTGCGCGAACGCTTCTAAAAAAGACAAGAATGGAAAGGGCGGAGACGACCAATGAAAGGATGGTGAAAAATTGAAGTTCTTTTTTCACCTTCGTCATCATGGTGTTTCTGACAAAGGGCAATCCGCTGACATAGACAGGGATTCTGGTTTTGTCCTTGAATTCATCCGCAATGGCCACCATGCGATCGACGGCATCTCCTCTGTTTTTTGAATTGAAAATTTTGGGATTGATGAATACCATCAAGACAGTTGCGTCACTTTTTGCCTTATACAGCAAACCTTCATAAAAAGGTAGGTCATGCAACTTGCGGTATATGCTATCTACTTGGCTTTGCGTTTTGGGCGTATAGGGGACAATCTTTCTAAAACTAAATTTGTAAGCCGTATCCGCACGATCCGATTCTGTTTGAACCAAGGACTTGGAGATAATCGTATCCGCATACATTTCATAAGCATGCGCTATGGAGAAAATACTATCCACGATGGGCATTTCTTTGGTAACCAAAACGCCATTTTCTTCCACTTGCACCGGAACCTTGATTTTCTTCATGTTCTCCCCAAGCGATTTCCAAGCATTGAAATTGGGTAGTTCCCAAATTTCTGGGTCATTACAGCCGAAGACCAGAACATTGCCATCCTCTGAAAACTGTTTGGTGAAATTTTCGTAAGCGACATAAGTACTGTCGTCATGGGGTAAAACCCCTGAAAATTGATAACTCATTCGGACATTGCGTGCTTCCCAACCCATCCAAGCGGTTAGAAGAAGAAGTACAACACCCAGAGAAATTCTATTGCGTAAAATAAAGCCGGCGATGGATCCCCACATATCGATACAGTTTACCTAAGTATAATGCACAAAGAAACGAAAGGAATAGTAGAGAAATGAAATAAAAATCATTAATTGAGTAGGGCGTTTGGAGCGAATATTTATTCTATATTCGCCCCGAATTTGATTCATTAAATAAACTATTATGTCAAACAATTATCAAGCACAGGTTGATGCCTTCATGGCAAAGGTTAAGGCAATGAACCCTAACGAACCTGAGTTTTTGCAAGCTGTACACGAAG
>CALJKR010000072.1 GCA_937974555.1 uncultured Flavobacteriales bacterium
ATACCCGTAAGCAAGAGCAAAACCAATATCTGGGCATTTTGAGGAATCAAATTCAAGACTCCTGACCAAAAGGAAGTTGCATGGTTCATAACCAATAAGTAGGCAGTTATCGCGATGATCACTGAAGCTATGGCACTTGCCATGGCCGCCATCACAGCGCTTTTTCGCGCTTCTCGTTCTTGGTTTACACCTGTAAAGCGCGAGGTTTCCATACTTCCCCCATCCATTTGTTGTGTCGCCCACCATTGAAATCCCAAGTAAAATAACCAGTGATTCCATCCGGATGTATCATGGGGAAATAGATCCCTCCAATGGACCGATGTTGTATTGGATTTCAATGGAATAATGATCCAAAAAATAAGTGAGAGGATGAGGATGAAATACAACACCATGATGATGAAATCCCACTTCACCTGAAACTCTAGCGTGTTGAACCACATCATAACCATTAAAGCAATTCCTACAAGTACAAAAGTGGCGTTTAATGGAAGACCGGTAAAGTTGCACAGAAGATTGGAGTATGTAATGAGGCCCAAAGCCATCAGAAAGCTGCAAACCAAAAAACCGACGTAAATTCTTCGGAAGTGAAATAAGAATTGTCCACCCTTGCCCGGGAATCGCTTTAAATAAAAATGATTGTCATTGGGAAGTTGTAGCTTTTGCCAAAGCGGCGCAAAGAGCAAAGGGATGATGAAAGAGCCCTGGATGCCTGCCCAAAAGAACCACATTCCAGACCAACCCGAGGATTGAATCATTTCAAAATACAGTTGACCTTGGAAAAAGGACTGGGAAATAATAAAAAGAGAAACCCCTGATAACCACCAGGGGATTCTACTTTTAAATTGAAAAATAGACTGCATGACAGTCTTAATATTTAACCGCGCTTGGCGTGTTTGAAGCTATAATAAGTGACAAAGAAATAGCCGATGGTCAACATCAAATGGAATGGGAACAAACCGAAATCAACATAATAGAAGGCCAAAACCAAACCAGTCATGAAATACAATACCATAAAGGCCTCTACAAAAGTCAGAGGAGCAATCTTAACGGCACGGTACTTTTTATCGGTCCAGGTTCCTTTTTTACCAGTGGAAATAGCAAATTTGGGTGTTCGAACAAATGCCGATTTTTTCCCTGTTAAACCCTCCATTACCGCAACAGCGTTGTGCAAGCTCAATCCCATAGAAACCGAAAGGAATGCAGGAAAATCAATTACAAAACGTCCAAATTTTTGGAAAAATGGTGCAGGGGGTCTACTTACCCAGTAGAAGTAAGCCAAAATGAAGAAGCTGGCCAAGAAAGCGGTGGCAGCCAGGAATAAATTTTGAATCAATTGGTTTTCTTCAAATTCATTTTTTATAATCAACATGGGAAGACTCAATAAAGAACACCCCAAAATGGATAAGAAAACGACGGAGTTCAACAAGTGGAAGGCACCGTGTACCTTGGTTCCAAAAGATAGGTTTTTGGCTTTTACCACCTTACCCATGTTCTTCATTGTACATTCCGCAGCGCCCTTGGTCCAACGGAATTGTTGCGCTTTTAGCGCGTTCATTTCTGCTGGTAATTCAGCTGGAGATCCAATTTCTGGAAGGTATACAAATTCCCATCCTTTCAATTGCGCGCGATAGCTCAAATCCAAGTCCTCTGTGATGGTATCGCTTTCCCAACCTCCAGCATCCGCAATGGTAGATTTACGCCATACACCAGCAGTACCGTTGAAATTGATAAAGTGATGGTCCATGTTTCTACCCATTTGCTCAACGGTAAAATGGGCATCTAAACCAAATGCTTGCAAACGTGTAAGCAAAGAATAATCTTCGTTCAAATGTTCCCAACGGGTTTGAACAACTCCTACTTTGTCATGCAAGTAAAAGAAAGGAATGGTTTGACGCAAGAAGTCCACACGTGGAATGAAGTCGGCATCAAAAATCCCAACAAATTCACCCTTACAAAACTCTAAACCATAGGCCAAAGCACCGGCTTTGAATCCTGTATTTTTTTCGCGTTTGATTTGAACTATATCAATGCCTTTGGCTTGCCATTCTTCAACCTTTTTACGTCCCACTTCTAACGATTCATCGGTACTATCATCGAGCAATTGAATTTCCAATTTGTCCTTGGGATAATCAAATGCACAAACGGCGTCAATCAAACGCTCAATAACATACAATTCATTGTATACGGGAAGTTGAATGGTGACGTGAGGCCATTCATTGTCAGCGATAACAGGCTTTTGAAGTTTGCGACGATAGCTTCTTGTGAATTGAATAGCCAAGTTCAATTGAACCAAACTGTACAAGAAAATAAAAACCAAACAAACGCCATAAAGGGCAAGTGCGGTGTAAGCTAAATTTTCCAATGAATGTAAATTAAAAGGTTAAGCCGCAAAAGTAAATCAATTCTGTTGGATTTGGTTGATTCTATTCAGGATACCTCCCCACAATTTTAATCTTTGTTGATAGCCCCATTCAATGATTTCTTCCACTTGTTGTTTTTTGATTGGATCTCCTTGGATGAGTTCCGCTGTCATCTGCTCTGAAAGTTGTCCATGATGATCACCATCCAATTCAATGTGTCGCTTAAGGTAATACACAAAAGTATCCAAAGAGGCTCCCGTATTTTGTAGACCCTCCACCATTGAAATAAACATTCCAGGAATTAAATCTTCTCTTCCATAAGTGAATAGAGCCGCTCTTTCATGAATGGACTTATCTTGAATTTGTTCCATTGTCGCCAAAACAAAGTGCCGGGCTTCTTCTGGAGCTTCCGACGCGTTCAAAGCGTCATTGACGCTAAATCCTTGACGAATCAGATCGATAAAATGGCGGATCACTTTTGTATTGGCGCCACATTGATCCATGGCTTTCAAATACAATTCAAAGTGACTGATGTAACCTCCATCAGGGTCTAAGTCGCTCTCTTCTCCCAAGACAATTTCGTTGATGAAAAAGCGGGTAGTGGGAGATCCCACGGGTATCCATGGATGCGACATTCCTGTCAAATCTCTTTGCAATGATTTAAGTAGTGACATAAAATCCCAAACTGCAAATACATGAGATTCCATAAAAATATGAATGTCCTGCAATGAGGACATTCTGTTGTACATCGGATGATGCACCAATTGTTCTTTAGAAGTTGTGGCTAACATAAGATTGATTTCTAGGCGAAACTAGAAGAGCAAACATTAAACAGAAAAATTATCTTCCTTCAACATGAAGAATACGGGTGTATTTTTTCATGGAGCGCAAAGTAATAAAGATGATAAAAGTAATGATCACAGCATTTAACCAAAAGGGTGTAATGATGTGTTCCCAATCTGTAAAACCAAAATGCATATAATTTTTGAAGACGTCCAAAAGCGCCATCGAGAAGAAAATTGCGAAGAAGCCATTGTATTCTCTTTTTAATACATTTTTCAAAGAGAATTGCCAAGTTGGCGACTTCCATTTGGAAAGTGCGGGAATAAAAGCGGGGGTTTTGGCAGCCCAATCCAAATACACTTGACCAAATTTTCCACGCAAAAAGAACTCTTCAGCAAACATGATGCGCTCGTAATAAATCCAGTACATCAAGCAACAGGTTAAAGTGAACCACCAATTGCCCACGTAAATGATGATACCCAACCACATGAAAAAGTTACCCAAGTACAACGGATGTCTCACTGTGCTGTAAATCCCTGTTGAATTTAAAACCTCTGCAACCTGTCCCTCTTTGGTATTTCTACCTGATGTCCCCCGGGGAACATAGCCAATGGCAATGGCACGAATCAATAAACCCAATAATGAAATGGCGATACATATCAATGCAGTAGTTTCATCAAATACAGCCAAATGTTCGTCCCAACCCATTCCGATCACAACGGAGGCCATGGCGTATAGAGCCAATGGAAAGTAGGATCTTCCTTTAAATAACCAATTACCGGTTTTGTCTAATTCTTCAATTAATGCCATGTGGCAAATGTAATCATGAAAGTCAGAAGAAGCGTGATTGAATTATGGTTGAAGAGCTTTCTTCAAATCTTCTTTTGAAATGACTCCTTCATGACGCCAAAACTCGACACCCTTTTTATAGGCGATCAAGGTGGGTAGGACATTTACTTTTTTATCTTGCGGTAATCCCTTGTTCTCATCCACATTGATCTTTTGTATTTTGATGTTCGGCATTTCTCTGACCACCTCTTCCAAAATGGGTTTCATTTTTTTACAAGGAGCACACCAGGGAGCGTAAAAGTCAACCAAGGTAATTTCGGAATCTTCCAGCAATTTTTTAAATTCTTCATCACTCATTCCATTGCCACTAGTAACGGCTCCTTGCAATGGCAGACCGTTTCTGTTCCAAGCCATGATTCCTCCTTTTAATTCTATTACTTCACTAAAGCCTTCTTGTCTAAGTTCTTTTGCAGCAGAGGCGCTTCGCCCACCAGACAAACAATATATCAAGACAGGCTTGGTTTTATCCAATGATGAGACCTGTCTGTTGTAATCAGATCCGTTGTAATCCAGATTTAATGCGCCCTGTATATATCCCCCTTGAAATTCCCCCGGTGTGCGCACATCAATGAGTTGTGCATCTTTTTTGTTTTCGATGAGTTGAGCAAACGAATGCGCATCAACTTCATGTATGTAGGAAGATTGACTATTGGTGGTTTGACAGGCAACCAAAAGAAGAACGGCGGATAAGAAGGTATAAAGTTTTTTCATTTGGCAAATATGGAATGCTACCCGTCTTATTTCAGTGATTTTGGATACAAACACAGACAATTTTAAAAAAAAATATAAATACATAAGAATCTTATGTATATTTGTCTTATGCATTCAAGTGAGTTATTAAAGGGGACATTAAAAACCCTGGTCATGAAGGTTCTCAAGGAGGAGGGTCGCATGTATGGATACGAATTGACATTGAAGGTCAAAGAGATTTCGGAAGGAACCATTCAAATTACAGAAGGGGCATTGTATCCCTTGCTCCATGCTTTGGAGATGTCGGGTGAATTAACCACGGAAAAGGAAATGATTGGAAAGCGGGTTCGTAAATATTATCAGTTAACCACCCAAGGAAAAAAAGCCACCCAGATTAGGATAAATGAATTAGAGGCTTTTATTCAAACGGTGCGCATCATTTTGGATTGGGAAAAGGGACAAGCCCATGCGTAGGTTGAAGGACGCAGAAGTAGCGTGGATCGCTTCGCAATTGGATCTCTACTCGATTTCCGATACAGAATGGAAGGAGAGTTTGTTGGATCATATCTGCTCCTCCATTGAGGAACGAGAGGAATCAACTTCGATAGAAGAGGCATTTGAATGGGCCAAAGGTCAATTCTTACCTGAAGAATGGAAAACAATAGAAATTAAAATCAAACAAAATATGGAAAATGAAAAAATGAAAACGGTCTTACGCACCTTGGGTGGGGTAAGCATTGTAAGTGCAATCTTTTTGGTTACGGGTTCAATATTAAAAATTGCGCATGCTCAGGGAGCTGCCGCGATGCTGTGGTCAGGGATTGCATTGATGGGAATTATCGGCGGTCCCATATTGGGTTACCTATTATTCAAGGCAGACCAAAAAAAGATGGATTGGTTTTTAATGTTGCTTTTGACCTTTTTTGTTGTCCGATTTTCATACGGCGTAATGGCAAGGATACAACATTGGGACAATGCGGCATGGACGATGATATTTTCAATCGCGGGGTTTGTCTTGGTTTATCTACCCATCAACTTCACGCATGAATGGCGAAAAAGTGAACAAAAATTTCAAGTCATTTGGAAGCATGCCTTGATGCTGATGGTCTGTGTGATGCTCTTTACTTTGTTCGACCTGCGTGCGATGTAATCAAAATTGGATAACCTGGGGATAGGTGAAGCTTTGGATACCGGCTTCACCTAACTCCGTTCCAAATCCAGATTTTTTTAATCCACCAAAAGGCAAATGTGGACTGCTTTTTACAATATTGTTGAAAACGATTATGGGCTCATGAATCAGATCGCTCTTTTTCATCCAAACTTCGGGATTGGGAGTGTAGATTGAAGTTCCCAATGCATAATGTTCATGTTGTCTCAAAGACAAACATTGTTTCATGTCATTCCAAGGCATCAATACCACCAAAGGACCAAAAGTTTCCTCTTGCCACAAAATATTTTTAGGATCATGAACAGCCACGACACCCGGTGTGCAAAGTGCCTGAGAACGCATCATGGGAACAATAACCTCAGCTCCTTGGCCAATGCCTAGTTTGTATTGTTTCTCTAAATGCTCGGCAGCATCCACATTAACCAGAGGACCGATGAAAGTTTCCTTGTCCAGCGGATCTCCAATTTTAAACTGTTTGATTCTTTCCGCAAGCGCAATCTGAATTTCATTCCAACGGGACTCATGCACCAAAATTCTTTTGGCGGCAATGCAACTCTGTCCGCTATTGTTGAAACGACCCCAAACAATGCCATCAATAACCAAGCGTAGATCAGCGTGTTCATCGACAATCATCGCATTGGATCCGCCCAATTCAAGGATTGACATCTTGATGTTTCTTCCCGCCAATGCAGCAACACTTCTTCCCGCAGATTCAGAACCTGTCAAAGAAACACCGCTGACCCCAGGGTGGGAAAGTACTTCATCCACTTGATGAGAGGCTATCCTTAAAACTTGAAATAAACCTTCATTCATCCACGCTTTTTGAATGGATTCTTCAATCAAGAGCGCGCAACCGGTTACGTGTTGGCTGTGTTTCAAGAGAACGGTATTGCCTGCAATTAGAGCGGGAATCGCAAAGCGAAAAACCTGCCACATGGGAAAATTCCAGGGCATAATTCCCAACCAAATGCCATAGGGTTTGCGAAGGATGGTTACTTTTTCTGAGGAGGTCCAAAGTTGTTGGGGAGCCAAATAGGCATGGGCCTTTTCCGCGTAGTGCAGGCATAAAGAAATACACTTTTCCACTTCGGCAATGCCCTGAGAAAGCGGTTTTCCCATTTCTCGCGCCATCATTTCCGCCCAAACTTCCTTGTTGTTTTGGATGATGCCAATCAATTGGTGCAAACCATGCACACGTTCTTCCACAGACCATCTTGACCATTTCATTCCCGTCTTTTCTGATAACTTGATTTTTTTCAGCAAGTCTTCAGAAGTGTCGTTGTCGTACTTGGCAACGAGGGTTTGGCGGTATGGGTCTATGGAGCGGAGCATTTATACTTTGAAACCTAAAGTCTGGTTCAAAGATAATGGAAGCTCAGGCAACAAAGAACGATGAACCATGAAGCTGGTTAATTCAGCAAAACCATTGAATATATAATGCTTCATAGCAGCTTCGCGCAAATAGCCTTTTCCGGTACTTCCGCCAGTTCCACTGCGCATACCAATCATGCGATGCACCATGTTCATGTGTCTCCATCTCCAAGTGGCCAGCAATTCGTCAATGTCCAAAAGGTGGTTGATGATGCGATATGGATTTTGAAAAATAGGCATGTCGCGGTACAATGAAATCAGCATAGCGGCCCGTCTTGCTTTTAAAGACAAGCTTTGACCTTCACCTTCTTGAAAGAACATTTGATCAAACCATTCCATATTGGCTTTTTCTTCGTCCCTCAAAGTGCCTTCATAAATGCCACGGTAAGATTTCCAAAAATCACCTTCACTGCCAATTTCCTTTCCTTCGAAGAAGGGCATACGAGACAACCATGCATCGATTAGGGCCAATAGAGAAGTGGTATGAGAGATGTTTTGAATGTGTTGA
Organism: uncultured Flavobacteriales bacterium; assembly: GCA_937974555.1. Classification (GTDB taxonomy): domain Bacteria; phylum Bacteroidota; class Bacteroidia; order Flavobacteriales_D; family Sanyastnellaceae; genus CAMCTV01. The sequence continues at coordinate 7,730 of CALJKR010000072.1, forward strand.
AGATCTTTTTGATTCAATTGGCTGGTGTAATAAGACTGGCCGTGACGATTTTCCATTTTCAATCCCAAAATACCTTCCAACTCCTTAAACTGAACGCTTTGAAAACCTGACGCGGGACGCAAAAGATCACGAAACTCCAAAAAATCTTGGGGAGTCATGGTTTCCAAAATATCGACTTGATGAACCAATACACGCAGGATTTCCACCACGCGGTTCATTCTTCTCACTGATGTTGCAATGTCCGGAGCATTGTCATTGATGCTGGGTGATGAGAAAATGGAATGAACCGATTTCATTTCAAACAAAATCTGCTTAAACCACAATTCATAGGCTTGGTGAATCACAATAAAAAGCATCTCGTCGTGCGCGTGCTTTCCCACTTTATCGCTTTCAAGTTCTTGTGCATTGAGCACTTTGTCCAATTGTAAATAAGAAGAATAATACATATTGCAATGTTAGGGTGTATTGATGGGATTGATTTTGATTTTTATCAATCTTTTTTTCGTGGTCTTTTAACAGAGAATAATTGCGCTGGTTTATGCAATACTCCGCTTTGTTTTTCTTCCAAAGGGGTAACCGTATCTGTGCGCAAAATATTTTTTCTGAAGTTTCTTTTGTCCAATTTCTTATCGAGAATTATCTCGTACAATTTCTGCAATTGGGACAAGGTGAATTTTTCGGGAAGCAATTCAAATCCAATGTGGTCAGCCATCAATTCATGGCGCAGAACTTTCAATGCCTCGCCAACAATCTCATTGTGATCAAAAGCCAAATTGGGAATTTTGTATACATCAATCCACTGGGCTTTTTTGGCAAAAGAAGCCGCTTGGGGATTAAAGTCATCCATCTTTACCAAAGAATAATAGCCCACCGTAATTACCCTTCTTTCGGGGTGTGTTCTAAAGCTTCTCAACCAATCTCGGTCTTTTAGTCCGGTCACCCGATTGGGATCACCAAAGGCGTGGAATTGCTTTAAATAAATACCTTCGAGACTGGTCAGTTCATTTAAAATACGCTCCGCTGCGGCATCCAAACCCTCGTCATCACGAACCAAATCACCGGGAACTGCTTTTTGGGGTTTGATTGCAGACTTCCCTTCAGGTTGCTTTTGTTCAATAAGCAAAACCTTGAGTTCATCGTCATCAAATCCAAAAACAACACAGTCTACTGAAATATCCATTTGTAATTCCTAATTTCGGCGAAATTAAGCGATGTTAATAAATAGTTAGTGTAGAATATACACTTAGTGTCGTTTTTTATATATTTACAACATGAATACATCTGGAATAAAGAGAATTGGCGTACTCACCAGTGGAGGTGATGCCCCCGGAATGAATGCTGCGATTCGCGCAGTGGTGCGGGCTTGTGTTTTTCATAACATTGAAGTAGAAGGTATTTTTCAAGGATATTCAGGACTAATGAATGGTGACTTCAAGCGATTGAATGAGCGCTCTGTAGCAAGAATCTTGGGCAGAGGGGGTACCATTTTAAAAAGTTCTCGTTGCAAAGAATTTTATGAAGCAGAGGGTAGAGCCCAGGCTGCAGTGCAGTTGAAGAAGCATGGCATCGATGCTTTGATTACAATCGGAGGTAACGGTACATTTACTGGTGCTCATTTATTGTATCAAGAGCATGGCATTCCCGTAATGGGAATTCCTGGATCCATTGACAATGATTTGTATGGATCGGATCACTGTATAGGATTTGATACCGCTACCAATACTGTAGTGGATGCAGTGGACAGAATCAGGGACACAGCCACTTCTCACAATCGCTTGTTTTTTGTAGAAGTGATGGGGAGAAATTCTGGGTTCATTGCTTTAAAAGCAGGAATAGCTGCAGGCGCTATTGCCATTGTACTACCAGAGGATGAAATGAGTGTGGATGAGTTGGTGGATACATTAAAGGCCAGTGAAGAGAGTGGAAAATCAAGCTCAATCGTCATCGTTGCCGAGGGCAGCAAGAGCGGTGGGGCCTATGAGATTGCCAAAAAAGTAACAGAAAAATATGCGGAGTATGATACCCGTGTATCCGTGTTGGGTCACCTTCAAAGAGGCGGAGCACCCAGTTGTTATGATCGCGTAATAGCCAGTAGAATGGGCGTTGCCGCGGTTGAAGGAATATTACAAGGAAGAAAAGATGTGATGGTAGGGATCGTCAATGACCACGAGTCCTATACGTCTTTAGAGGAATCCATTACGCGTCGAAACATGCCGAATCGTGATGAATTACGTATAGCACGCATATTATCCATTTAAAAAAATTGACATGAAAAAAATTGCCATCAACGGATTTGGACGCATCGGAAGAATGTGTTTCAGAAGTTTAATTGAAAAAGAAAATGTAGAGGTTGTTGCCATCAATGATTTGACAGATGTTAAAACTTTGGCCCACCTATTGAAATACGACAGTATCCATGGTCGTGTTAAAGCGGAAGTTTCTTCAGAAGACAACTTCCTTATTGTAAACGGAAAGAAAATCGAAGTCATCGCTCAAAGAGACCCCAGTCAATTGCCATGGGCATCAATGGGTGTAGACGTTGTTATAGAGTCAACTGGAATTTTTACAGACAAAGAAGGAGCACAAAAACACATTGATGCAGGAGCTAAAAAAGTGGTGATTAGTGCACCGGCTACCGGCGGAGTAAAAACAGTGGTCTTGGGAGTAAACGATTCAGACATCGTTGAAACCGATGTTGTTTTATCCAATGCTTCTTGCACCACCAATTGTTTGGCACCAATGGCCAAAGTTTTGAATGATACTTTTGGTATTGAGAAGGGGTATATCACCACGGTGCATGCTTACACCGCCGATCAGCGTTTGCAAGATTCACCGCACAAAGATTTGAGAAGAGCAAGAGCAGCCGCTTTGAGTATGGTTCCTACTTCTACTGGAGCAGCCAAAGCTGTGGGTGAAGTTTTACCTGTATTGAAAGGCAAGTTGGATGGCGTTGCGGTTCGTGTACCAACTCCAGATGGATCTTTGACTGACTTGGTAGCCATTTTAAAAAGAGACGTAACCAAGGAAGAAGTGAATGCTGCGATAAAAAAAGCAGCTGAAAATGAAATGAAGGGTATCATTGAATATTGCACTGATCCCATAGTTTCTATTGATATTGTGGGTAACAAGCACTCTTGTATTTTTGATGCCGACCTAACCTCAGCCAATGGTAATTTGGTGAAGGTAATGGGATGGTATGACAATGAGGCTGGATACTCAGAAAGAGTGGTTGAATTAGTATCTAAAATTTAAAAATAAAAAACATGATTTTGATTGCAGACAGCGGTTCCACTAAATGCGATTGGGCCCTGATTGATCGAGAAGGTAAGCGTCTTGGAAATTTTGAGACGATGGGATTGAACCCATACTTTCACAACGAAACTGTGGTAGAAAACTCCATTCGTGCCAACGCACCTTTGGCTCTTTATGCGGAGAAGGTTAAGGAGATTTACTTCTACGGAGCTGGTTCAAGCACTGATGTTATGTGCGCCATTATTGAAAACGGTTTGAAGAAGGTTTTCGTCAATGCCAAAATCATGGTGGATCATGATTTGGTGGGATGTGCCTATGCTACTTACGATGGTGAAAGTTGTATTTCATGCATCTTAGGGACTGGATCCAATAGCTGTGCATTTGATGGTAATGAAGTTCATGAAGAGGTTCCTTCCTTGGCTTACATCTTGGGTGATGAAGCATCAGGAAGTTATTTTGGAAAAATACTTTTGCGTGAATATTTTTATAGAAAGCTGCCTGCGGATTTAAAAGAAGAGTTTGAAAAAACTTTCTCCATTTCCAAAGATGAATTCATTTCTCGTGTTTATCGTGAACCAAACGCCAATGTTTTCTTAGCGAGTTTTACTCGTTTTATTGGAGAACATTCTCATCATCCACATGTAATCAATTGGGTTGTCAGAGGAATGCGTGAATTTATTGATATCCACGTCAAATGTTTTTCCAATTGGGAGACTGCGCCGGTGCATTTTATTGGTTCAATTTCTCATTATTTCAAACATTGTTTAGAAATCGCCGCGCAACAAGAGGGAATTCGTTTGGGTCGAGTAATCAAAAAACCAATTGATGGTTTGGTTGACTACCACGTAAAATATGTATTTCCTCAAACGGTAGCATAATATGTTGGCTGCTTGTTTGTTCGATTTGGATGGTGTCTTGGTTGATACCGCCAAACACCATTACACAGCTTGGAAGAAGTTGGCGGAAGAGAAGATTGGTGTCAGTTTTACGCATGAAGACAACGAAGCATTAAAGGGGCTCTCTCGCGCAGAGAGCCTCTCTTACATTTTGTCCAAAACCACCCAAACTTTTAGTGAGGCGGAGCAATTGTCCATGATGGATGAAAAAAATGCCAACTATTTGGAGGCTGTTGCTCAATTGACGCCCGATGATTTATTGCCAGGGGCTTTGTCATTGCTTCGAGAATTGCGTGAACATCATATCAAAACAGCCTTGGGTTCTGCATCTAAGAATGCCCCATTGATCATTGAGAAATTGGGTATTGTCTCTTATTTGGATGCTGTGATCGACGGCAACGTAGTAACGCTATCCAAACCCAACCCAGCAGTATTTAACAAAGGAGCTGAGGTATTGGGAGTGCCCCCCGCCAATACCATTGTGTTTGAAGATGCAGTGAGTGGTGTGGCAGCAGCCAAGGCCGGAGGTTTTCATTGTGTGGGAATAGGCGAGCCAGAGGCGTTGACGCAAGCGGACATGGTGGTGGCCGATTTGTCTTATGTGACCATCGAAAGTTTAAAAAATAGATTTTTCAATTCATAATTAGATATGATTCAGTATTTAAAGACGGATCCATGGAAAGTAGTGGAGGAGGGATTCAATCCCAAGCATCATCAGAGTTCTGAAAGTATTTTTAGTATTGGCAACGGAAAATTTGGTCATCGTGCTGCGCACGAGGAGCAATACACGGGTCCGCATCTTAAGGGATCTTACGTTGCCGGGGTTTACTACCCAGATAAAACCCGAGTGGGATGGTGGAAGAATGGCTATCCCGAATATTTTGCCAAGGTTTTAAATGCCACGGCTTGGCACAACATTCATGTTCAGGTGAACGGAGAAGAGTTGGATTTGTTTACCACTGAGGTTGTAGATTTTCAGCGTGTATTGGATATGCAAAAGGGCATTTTATCTCGCTCTTTTGTCGCCAATTTTAAAAATGGGGTTCAATGCAAAGTCGAGACTGAACGATTTATCAGCATGGATAATGCGAGTATCGCTGCAATAGCCGTTCGTGTGACGCACCTCAATCAAAGCGCTGAAATTAAAATGACCTCCATTTTGGATGGTAACGTGAAAAATCATGATGCCAACTACGATGAAATTTTTTGGGAACCGATTGCTGAATCCATTGCTCAAGGCAATGGTAGTGTTGTGAACAAAACCAAAAAAACAGGATTTACAGTGGGGGTAGCCATGTGTCACGAATCAGACCATTTGACTTGGACCTCTGATGTTTCTTCTTCCTCATTTGTCAGTGCCTTGTTCCAAGGTGAGGTTGCGCAGAATACAACCGCTGTTCTCAAGAAATATGTTGGTATCGAAAATACATTGTATGCTTCGGAAGGAGAAGTGAATGCCTTGGCCGTTCAGCATGCCAACCAAGCCAAAGCCCAAGGATATGAAGCCTTGCACCAAAGCCATTGTGCGGCATGGGCCAAAATTTGGGAGATGGCGGATATTATGATCGAAGGAGATGACAGCGCCCAACAAGGCATTCGATTCAATATCTTTCATTTGAATCAAACCTATACCGGCCAGGACGCTCGATTGAATATCGGACCCAAAGGTTTTACGGGAGAGAAATATGGTGGATCCACCTATTGGGATACAGAAGCCTATTGTATACCATTTTATATGGCGACCAAAAATCAAGAGGTGGCCAGACAGTTGTTGAAATACCGTCACAATCAATTGGGACGAGCCATTGAAAATGCGGCCAAGTTGGGATTCAAAGATGGAGCGGCCTTGTATCCGATGGTGACCATGAATGGCGAAGAATGCCACAATGAATGGGAAATTACCTTTGAGGAGATTCACCGCAATGGAGCAATCGCTTATGCCATTTACAATTACACCCAATACACGGGTGATAAGGGTTATGTATTAGAAACGGGATGGGAAGTATTGTTGGGCATTGCACGTTTTTGGGCGCAGCGTGTCCATTGGAGTGCACACAAAAATCAATATGTGATGCACGGAGTGACAGGTCCCAATGAGTATGAGAACAACGTCAATAACAACTGGTACACCAATTACATTGCCACTTGGTGTCTGAAATATACCAGTGAGGTTTTGAATGAATTGAAGCGCGAACATCCCGATGCATATGCAAAGGGCGTGGCGCAGTGGAATATCAAGGACGAAGAATTGACGTTGTGGGCGGACATCATTTCCAAAATGTATTTCCCAGTTCATGAAAACGGTCAAGTCTATTTGCAACAAGACGGATTCTTGGATAAAGTGTTGATGCCAGCCAGTGAACTTCCATCGGCGGAACGTCCCATCAATCAACATTGGAGCTGGGATCGAATTTTGAGATCCTGCTTTATCAAGCAAGCCGATGTTTTGCAAGGCTTGTACTTTTTTGAAGATCAGTTTAGCACAGAAGTGATCAAAGCCAATTTTGATTTCTATGAGCCGATGACGGTGCATGAATCGAGTTTATCTCCTTGCGTGCATAGCATATTGGCAGCCAAATTGGGCTATGAAGATAAAGCGGTAGAAATGTACATGAGAACGTCCAGATTGGATTTGGATGATTACAACCATGAGGCGCATGAAGGCTTGCATATTACCAGCATGGCCGGTACTTGGATGTCCATCGTTCAAGGATTTGGTGGAATGCGAATAGAGAACGAACAATTGGTTTTCAACGGCATGTTGCCCCAAAATTGGGAGTCATTTACCTTTAGAATTTTGTTCAGAAACACCATTCATTCGGTAAGAGTGGATCGTCAAGGAACCCACGTAACCTTGCACTAAAACTGAAGGTAAATGGGTGCCACGGGCACATCCGATTTGAAATAGGATACAATTAATAGAATGCTCACCATGATCAAGACATGTGTGAGCATTTTTTGTTTGGACAAGATTTGAATCAATCGATCATTCCATGCAAGAGGAAATTGATGTAAAACCAGGGCAAATAGCAGCATCAGAATGACGCTGTGGTAATGCTCTGCAAAGACAAACCAAGAAGATGCATCAAAGTTTTGGGTGATTTGATGGATAATGGTAAGGCTTTTTTCTATACTATCCGGACCAAAGAAAATCCAACAAAAGGCCACACAATGAAAAGTGATCATTACACCGGCAATTCTTCGCCAAGATGAGATTGATTGCGGTTGTGGAAATTGATCCAATCTCCATTTATCCAATGCCAAGAGAGCGCCATGCAGGGCTCCCCAGACAATAAATGTCCAATTGGCCCCATGCCAAAACCCACCAATCAACATCGTAATAATGAGATGCAAGTATGTTCGAAAGATACCCTTTCTGTTTCCCCCCAATGGGATATAGAGGTAATCTCTAAGCCAAGAGGAAAGAGAAATGTGCCAGCGACGCCAGAATTCTGTAATCGATCCCGATTGATAGGGGGCTGAGAAATTGATATTGACTTTGAGTCCCATCCATCGGGCAATACCAATGGCCATGTCTGAGTATCCGCTAAAATCGCAATAAATAACCATCGCGTAAGCATAAACTGCCATGATGTTGTACACCCCATTGTATCGAGCGGGGTCGTCAAAAACAACTTCCACCAAATTGGTATATAAGAAATCGCTGATGACAATCTTTTTAAAGCATCCGCTTAAAATGTAAAACAAACCAAATGCGATGTCCTCTTGACTCAGATTAACTTGCTTTCTAATTTGAGGAAGGAAATCTGCAGCTCGAACAATAGGTCCCATCATCAACTTGGGAAAAAAGGATAGGAAGAATAAATAGTCTACAAAACGGGTGACTGGTTTAAAATGACCTCTATAGACATCAATCGTATAGCTCAAATTTTCGAAAGTGTAAAAGGAGATACCGACAGGAAGGATAAGGTGAAAAAGAGAGACATTGTCGTTTTGCCAATCATTCCAAGTTTGAATAAAAAAATCGGTGTATTTAAAAAAGAAAAGCAATCCCAGGTTGAGCATAATGCTGGAGACCAACAGTAGTTTCTTTTGGGATTTACTGGAGCTAACATTGATCCAATGGGAAAGTTTAAAATCGACAGTTGCAGCCAATAGGATAAAGACCACATAATGACCACAGGCCTTGTAGAAGAAATAAAGGGAAAAGGCACTTACCAACCAAAGTCGCACTGTGGTTTTTTGGTAAACCAGTGCATAGAAGAAAATGAAAATCGAAAAGAAAATCAAAAAAAACGAAGAATTAAAAACCAACGGGTTTTTATCGTCAAATAGCAAAGATTGAAAAAACGCAGCGCCTATCATTTGATGATGGGATAGGGGATTTGGGGTTGAATGGCCTTGGACATGGATTCTCCCAAAATTTTATAGCCTTTGGGAGAAAAATGAATTTGCCTTTTGTCCGTCATGCCCAGCTGTGACCAATTTTTCATGCTGTTGGCACCACCCATGGCGGAATACAAATCATAAACCGGGATTTGCAATCGTTGGGCCACATCCAAAATAACCGCTCTGACCAAGGGAACGGTGGGGTTGGGTGCATAATATCCTTTTTTGCCACTGGATTTTCTGATGCTAACAGCGGGAGGCGTTGACAATATTACGACGGGGTGTGATTCGATGCTTTGTATCATTTGAACCAAATTCAATACCTCATCAAAAAACAAAGTGTCATCAAAATTGGATTGAAAAGCTTCATTGGTACCCAAAGAAAGGATTACCAAATCTGGATTCAATGTTTCCAATTGATTTCTAAAAAGTACATTTTGCGAATAGTGCTTGTACGTTGCACCATTTACCCCGACAGAAGAAATTCGAGCGCCTTTCTGTCCATTGGAAACATAAACCCCATATATGGTTGAGCTTTTTTGTTTTTCATAGAATTGCTCATGTCTCAATTCAAAAACATACGTGGGGTGAGGAAAATAAAATACGGTGGCATGTGGAGTGGACAAAGCAGCGATGCGCTGCGCAGTTTCATTCTGATCATTGACCAATTGGAAATGGTAATTGCTATCCAAAATCGAAGCATGAAAAATCTTCACCCATTGCACTTCGTTGCCACTTACTAAACTGTCAAACTCCCATGTAATGGTTGCTTCAGGTGACGAATTGTGAATGGTATATCCACTGATACCCACAGGCATCGCGGGATTTTCTTGGATTACTTTGGACGTCTTCCAAGACATGTTGGAAAAAGTTTGGTAGGCACCATGCCCATTGGTCTGCGCTACTTGAAACGGAAACGCCAAACCATATCCGCCATCCCCAAATTCTTTTTGCAACAGATAAGCCAGCGGTTCTGTCATTCCTCCGGGTTGTATGTGACTATCGCCAATTTGCAATACTTCCAAATGATCACCGGTCACTTTTTTGTATTGAAGAAGGGCTTTTAATCCTGCTTTACTTCCCGTCAAGCTGTCGACCACAATGGGTTGACTCTGCGACCAGGCCATAGGTCCAAAGAACAACGCGACGAATATGAGACAGGTTGGAATATTTTTCATTTGTTTTTTTCCTTTTTGTAAAAATCATAGGAGCGTGATAAATATGCATCAATAAATTGAGCCAAATATTTAGCACCGTGGTGATTCATGTGGGTATAATCGGCGTTGGCCAACTTGGGAATGGAATCTTGCACCCAGCTCACAATGGAACCTTCACCACCCATAGCGTCATAAAGGCTAAAGAAAGCCATGTTTTGATTTTTGGCCATTTCCATTTGTGTGTTAAGAAGATACAAAACGGTTGGATCACTTTTCCATTGACCTTTTTCTTTATATCCTTTGTCTGTCATGCCCATCAGTAAAATGGAGGCTTTGGGAAAGCATTTTCTTAAGTGCTGAAGGGTGCGCTCCATGCTGCGTTGGTAATTTCTGTAATCTGTAACCCCATGTCCAATAACATTGAGTCCATAATGCACAACAATCAATCGATAGGGAATAATGCTATCGATGGCTTGCATCATTTCTATATCCAATTGCGACAAGGAGGTTCCCGAATTTCCTCTGAATGAAAAGTTGTCAAGGTATACACCGTCGCCGTTTTCTATGTTTGCACCATACAACATGGTATTGCCTTGAATGGATTTTAAAGAAAATTGCTTGGTTTTTAATCGGTCAAAGGAGAGGTAAGGTTGGTGACGTGTGGTATCGGGCCAATGAAAGATCGTCGATTCATTATTGTAAGTCAATTCCCATTCTCCGGTGGTCTTGGGATTCCCTATCAAATCAACAGAATTGAAGGTATTGTATTTGCTCCAGAACTTTACCGTACTTCCAGGAGTTGAGGCAAAGGCTTGGCCTGTTGGTCCCAGTGGGTAAGACCTTTTGCCTTTGGTTAATACATCCGTGACTTGCCATTGGTCGTTAAAAGAATGACCAATGGTGGTTCTGAATCCAGCGACTATTGAAGTAATGGGCATGAATCCTACGCCATTTCCTCCCCATTTTTTTTGCAATGATGCCCGTAAATCTGCCGTCAACAGGTCTCCTTCTATTTGAGAATCTCCAAAATAAGCAATGTGCACCGTGCCGCCAGAATCACGCATGGATTCTAAAGCCTCAAAAAAAGAATCCAACCTGTGATTTCTTTCTGCGGGTAATGTGTCTTCTGGATTTAAATCTTCCAATTGTTGTTTTTTCAATTGGGATTTGATTAATTCTAAATCACCATCGCCCGCAAGGCTTTTCAATTCTGAAAAGTAATCCAAACGAGAAAGGGCGGGGAAGGAGTTGGATAAAAAAGAAACAAAGGCCAAAGAGCATAAAACCCAAAAAAGCAATTTACCCAATTGCCAGTACTGATTTGGAGATTTCATTGCCTGTTACCCTTTGCGCTTTCACGCGAAAATACAAGGTTTTATGCTTGGGTTGAAATTAAAACTCGTTTTGAAAACGCGTATTCACTACGTTGTTGTAAATCGATCCGAAACGGTAGTTTAAAGAAACGGAAGAATAGAAGGAATAGTTGGTTGCTAAAACTTGCTGTTGTAACAACACCTCATCGATAGAGGCATCATTCAATGGCAAGTTGATTTGGTTGCGAATGAGTGCAATGTAGCTGTATAAACTAATGGACAAACCTTTGTAAATCCGGGCATCCACGTACATATTTAAACAGGTATTGTTTTTCTTCCAATCATCCAACAATGCTTGGTGGCTCAATCCAATGGAAACCGAACCCCAATCTTGGTTGAAGTTGGCTTGAACATTGGCGCTTCCAGTGGGGCGAAATTCTTTGTCTTTTAGATAAAGCGTGGTTTGCTTGTAAATGTTATATGATCCGCCGAGATAGGTAGAGAAGGTCAATTGCTTGGTTTGAGAATCTTTGTAAGGAAATAAGTTGTATTCAACAGCGAGATTGGAATTGATGGCACTTTTGTAATTGTCGTAATCGCTTTGCACATAATAGTGATAAGTGCCCCAGGACCAATGATCAGAAATGGATTTGGTAAACAATGCATTGCAATTTAGACTTCCCAAACGATAGGTTAGATCACTTCCCATGTATTTGTATCGATTGATATTTTTATTGTAATTCACACTCAATCTGATTTTATGGGTTTCTTTAATTTGCGAAGCCGATGCGCGTGTTCCCCAATTATAGGATTGTGTAATTTCTTGACCGCTGGAGTATCCATTGGCGCTTAAATTAAAGACCCATGCATTGAATGGATCCTCTTGCGGATTGGCGCCTTGTCCCATCTCTTTATGATCTGACGAGTCGGAGCTGGCCACTTTCAAAACATCGTGGCGATCTAAATAAAGGGAGTATCGAACCAAACCCAATTCCAAATGATGCAACACCTCTTGTCTAATTTCATTTTCTGTTTGGATGGATGAAACGTCAAATGTGATGGTATCAGACAGTTGAGCCAATCGTTTTAATCCTTGAAAAATAAATTGGTACTGTTGACCACCACTACCAGTCTGAAGCGCGTTGATTCTGACATTTACGTCTGCCACGAATTGATCTTGAACAAAGTACGCCCAAGTTACTTGGGTCTTGATAAAATCCTCATAGCAATATCCACATGTAATGTATACTTTGATGGATTTGGATTCGGTAGGAAGGGGTTCAACTTGTGCAAATCCAAATAGTGAGAGGCTCAAGAATAGTGATAATAAAAAATACTTCATGAATTAAGGTGCTTTAGCGGGCGGGAAAGTAATCGAAAAGAAAACCGTTCAAACTTTCTTGTGATTTTTTTGGAACTCTGATGATGCCCTGGGCTTGAGCAAAACCAATCAAATCTCCGCTGCCATTGTTTTTTAAAATCTCCCAACTTCCTTGTCGGAATATTACAGGGACCAACAAATCCAAATGATCATTCTGTGTCACATTGGTTTTTACCTCAACACACGATTTGTGGTTGATATTTCCAGTGAACGCTTTTACAAATGGCAATACATACACCATGGCACAAGTCAAAGCGCTCACTGGATTTCCGGGTAATCCAAATAAAACCTGACCACCATTGTGTCCCATCCAGATGGGTTTTCCTGGTTTTTGTTTTACTCCATGTACCACTTTCTGAAATCCATGTGCTGCCCACAAGTGAGGCATAAAATCTTTCTTCCCCTTGGACACCCCACCAGTGAAAATCAATATTTCGAAGTCTTTCATGGATTCCATGCTTTTCGACATTTCTTCATAGTCGTCTCTCCAATGAAAAGTGGAGATGCTTTCAGCATGCAATTGAAACATCGCTTGCAAAGCATGTGCATTGGACATCCGAATTTGAAAGGGCAACGGATGGTCTTCTACAGCGACGAGTTCATCTCCAGTTGAAACGATAGCGATGCGTGGCCTTTTAAAAACCGATACGTTGGCATATCCGCAAGAGGTAATCACAGCCAATTGAAGCGGCGTGATTTCCGTACCGGCCGCGATCAATACATCCCCTTTTTTATAATCGGATCCCCGCTCGTGGATGTGTTGATTTCGTTCAGGTAAATAATGATCAGAAATAAGCATGTTATCTCCTTGCACTTCAACTTTCTCGATGGGAACAACTACATCGAAATGCAAAGGGATAGAAGCGCCAGTCATGATTTCGATGCATGAGGCCAGTGGGGCTAGGGCTGGATCGTCTCCCGCACCGACAAATCCGCCGATCGGAAATGATCGTTGTCCTTTTTGCCAATCGTCAAAACGAAGAGCAAAGCCATCCATCATGACGCGATTAAAGGGAGGGAAATCTTGGTCAGCGATGATGTCCTCTGCCAAAATTCGATTGATACAATTTGACCAAGAAACAGTTTCAATCTTGGGCTGGAATGGAAATTTTTCCAATTCCAAAAGGGCTTGTAATACGTCCATTTATCCTCCTATTTTGGCCATACTGGGCAAGTGTTCATTGGATTCTTTTTCGGATTCAATGCCTGTCAATGGTTTGTTTAACAGGAATGATTGCACCTCCATGAGCAATTGCGCATCATTTAATCCAGATCTTATTTTATTAAGAATGGGAAAGGCTTTGTTGCTGTAAAGACAATAATGTAAATGGCCTTCGGGTGTAATGCGCAAACGATTGCAAGTGCCACAAAAAGTTCGGCTCCAAGCTGCGATAAATCCAATTCTCCCACCACCTGGCCACTCAAAATATTGCGCAGTATCACCCGGTTGGAAGGGCATTGGTGATAATTCCTTTTGATGCTCTTGTATCAGTGAATGAAACCGATGGGGTGTCCATTTTCTATTGGGTTCAGTGCCTTGTCCATTGAATGGCATTTCCTCAATGAAACACCAATCCCATTGGTTTCGATACGCCAATGCAATCATGGACATCAATTCTTCTTCTGTGGTATCGCCCAACAAAACCGTGTTGATTCTAAATGGGATTTGATTGTCAGACAACCACTGAATGTTGTCCCACACTTTTTGAAAATGATCTCTTCTGGTGATTTTTATAAATCGGTTGGAATCAATGGTATCCAAAGAAACATTTGCCTTGTGAATCTGACCTGATGTAAAAGAATCTTGGACATCTTGTATTAAGGTTCCATTGGTGGTTACACCGATGTGTTTGAATTCAAGCGAATGCGCAAACGAAATCATGTCACTAAAATCGGAACGAACCATGGGTTCGCCGCCAGTAAATCTTAGCTTTTCAATTCCCCAATCTTTGAGAAGTTGCAACAGCTTTTCAACCTCATTGCTCTGCCATCCTTGATCCTTTTTAATCCAAGTCAATCCATTTTCAGGCATGCAATAGTTGCAGCGCAAATTGCAATGATCAATCAAGGCAATACGCGCGTAACCAAACGCCCTTCCATGTTGGTCTTGAAGAATCATTGCGGACGGGCAAATGTATTGGCGGGGTTGGCTTCTTGGTGATCACAAGGGTAATCCTTTTCCAAACTTATTTGGGTATCAGCCAAAGCAAAAACTATTTTTTCCGATTGATTCTTCAACCAAATACGAACCGGATCCTTGGGAATTGAAATTAAACAAAGTTGATTCTGTAATTCCATCTGCGCATCTTGGGATGCAATTAATAACAATTTCCATTGCAAGTTAGATTCCGGTCCCATGCAAACCGAAAGTTTCAATTCATTGAATTGAAACAAAGCTTCGGCATCATTAGGCGAAATACGAATACGAATAAAGTTTTCGGTTATCCGAATTTTCATTTTTTTAAACCGATTTCCGCCAGTCTTTCATTGAGATATTCCCCAGCTGAAATGGGTGTCCACTTGGGCGCTTCATTTTCAACCATGCATTGAGGCAAACAATCCAATCTCATTTCGCTACGCGGATGTAAGAAGAAAGGAATGGAGTAGCGGGGAGTGAGCCATTTTTCTTTGGGCGGATTGATCACCCTGTGGGTGGTTGATTTCAATTTTCCATTGGTTAAACGCTGTAGCATATCACCAACATTGACCACAATATGGTCGGGCAATGCCGTAACATCAACCCACTCATTCTGCTTATTTAAAACCTGAAGTCCTTCTGCTGACGCTCCAATCAAGAGGGTAATTAAATTGATATCCTCATGTTGTCCCGCACGCACTGCACTTTGAGGCTCCGCCGTAATGGGCGGGTAGTGGATGGGGCGCAAAATACTATTTCCGTGGTGAATTTTATCGTCAAAATAATGTTCGTCCAATTGTAAATGAAGCGCGATAGCACGCAGCATGAAACGACCTGTACTTTCTAGGTCCTTGTATGCTTGAATTCCTACTTTATTAAACTCAGGCAATTCTTCCACAAAAATGTTCTCGGGGTATTCCGACCCAATGGGATCATCACCAATAACGGTCTGTCCAAAATGCCAAAACTCTTTTAAATCTCCCGCATTGGAATCTTTCGCGTGCTCTTTGCCAAAAGAAGTATATCCGCGTTGACCGGCCAATCCTGCAATTTCATATTTTGATTTTATCTCCAAAGGCAAGTCAAAAAAGGCTTTGACCTCCTTGTAAAGTTTCTCAGTCGTTTCTTCTTGAATCAAATGATTTTTTACGGCAACGAAACCGATGTTCTCATAGGCGTGACCCAAAGCAGCTACAAATTTCATTTTTTGTTCTTCGTTACCATGAACGAAATCTGCCAAATCAACACTGGGTATTCCCATTTCGTGTAAGTCCATTTCTCAAAATATTTACACAATGATAGCAAAACCTATTTCACAACGGAAAGGTCAAAACTGAAGTTTTGCAGAATCAAAAGTTAATTCAATTAAGCCAGGATAATGCCCACGGGACAATGGTCACTGCCCATGATGTCATTGTAAATGAAAGCATCTTTGATTTGAGGAACAAAAGATTGGCTGACCAAAAAGTAATCGATTCTCCAGCCAACATTTTTTGCACGCGAGTTAAATCGGGCACTCCACCAAGAGTATTTTACTTCTTCAGGATAGAAATGTCGAAAGGTATCTACAAAACCTGCGTTCAATAAATTTTCAATTCCGTTGATCTCTCTTTGGGTGAAACCAGCGCTTTTATTGTAGTTGCTTTTGGGATTGGCCAAATCAATGGCTTTGTGCGCCACATTTAAGTCACCACAAAATACAACGGGCTTCTTCTCTTCTAATTTCTTAAGGTAGATCAACAAATCAGCGTCCCATTTTTCCCTGTAATCCAGACGGGCCAATTCAGATCCGCTATTGGGAACATAGCAATTGATTAAAATGAAATTTTCAAATTCAGCAACAATTGACCTTCCTTCCTGATCATGTTCTTCTATTCCTAATCCAAAAGTGACCGATAGTGGTTTGGTTTTGGTTAAGACTGCAGTGCCACTATAGCCAGGACGTACCGCCGAAGAGGTGTAAATGAAATACTCATCAAAAGCTTGCAATGCTTCTTCTGTTTGTTGATCATTGGCTTTGGTTTCTTGCAAGCAAAGAATATCGGGATTCATTTGACGTACATCATCGATGAATGTCTTTTTGGTAATGGCTCTGACACCATTTACATTGAAGGAAATCAATTTCATTGAACAAAAATAGGGGGATGAAAAAAGTTAATCATTGGTTAACGTGGTTTTTTTTTCGAAAAGAATTGAACATCTTTGTCGCGATGATTCACACCCTGTGCACACAAAGATGTTGGAAGTCTCTATTGGGACTTCTATTTCTGTTGTTGTCCCTGAGTGGATTTGCAATTGAGTTGCAAGATCAGCATCATCATTACTCATACTCTTTTCAAGATACTGATGAAGTTGAAGAGGAATCTTCTGAAGAGGATAAGAGTATTTGGAGCTTGGATATTCTCAATGAAGCGATTGAGGTTCCATTCTCGAATATCGCTCGATTTCTACAAACATTTGGTCTACATCAAACTTCTTATGCACAGCAAGGCCCCATTTCTGGCAGGCTTCGTTGCATATTGTTCCATCAATTGAAATATGATAGTTGCTCGTAATCCCTCCGATTACATTGAGTTTAACTATAATATTTTAAAAAAATGAGCAACAAAAAGTCCTTGAATCTATTTCAAGAATTAAAAAACAATTTGGCCTTTGATGCTACCTCAGGATTTATGGTAGCCTTATTGGCACTTCCATTGAGTTTAGGAATTGCTTCAGCAAGTGATTTTCCTAATCCCTTATTTGGTGTATTAACCGCCATTATTGGCGGTATCGTTGTCGCCCCGATTATGGGTGCGCAACTAACAATCAAAGGTCCAGCTGCTGGACTTATCGTTATCGTAGCCAGTGCTGTTGCTGCTTTTGGTGGCGGTGAAATAGGATGGCAAATGACCCTCGGCGCCATCGTTGTCGCAGGCTTGGTTCAAATCTTATTTGGTGTTTTTAAACTGGGAAGATTGAGTGATTTATTTCCAATTACTGCAGTGCATGGAATGCTAGCGGCCATTGGAATTATTATCATGTCCAAGCAATTGCACATTGTAATGGGGGTAAATCCGGTCAATGAAGCGGGCAAACCTTTGGTAGAACCTTTGGAACTTTTGCATGCAATCCCCCATACATTTTCACAATTGCTTTCCAATCCCGTTCTTCAAAAAGCATTGTTGGTGGGGCTGGTTTCATTGATTATTGTATTCACATGGCCATTGATCAAAAGTGCCAAATTGAAAAAAATCCCTATGCCTTTGGTGGTTTTAATTGTCGCCATTCCCTTGGGTATGATGTTGGGATTGACCCAAGAAAACAAGCAATTGGTTAAAGTGGGAAGTTTCTTTAGCACGATGGGTGTTCACGTGAGCTTTGGTGGTTTAAAACAAATGGGCACATTCATTCAATTTGTTGCTTTGTTTGCGATCATTGGAAGTTTGGAATCTTTACTTACTGCAAAGGCAGTTGATATTTTGGACCCTTTCAAAAGAAAATCCAACTTCAACAAAGATTTGGTCGCCGTGGGTTTAGGTAACACCGTTGCGGGTGTGCTGGGTGGTTTGCCCATGATCTCAGAGGTGGCACGTTCTTCCTCTAATGTGGCCAATGGCGGTAGAACCCGTTGGGCCAATTTCTTTCATGGTGTGATTTTATTCATCATGGTGGCCTTTCTTTCGAGCGTGATTGAAATGATTCCCAAAGCGGCATTGGCGGCTCTATTGATTGGTGTTGGATTCAAATTGGCCCATCCCAGAGAGTTCAAACAAACTTTACGAATTGGTAGAGAACAGTTGTTGGTTTTTGTTTCTACCATAGTTTTCACATTGGCGGTCGATTTATTGGTGGGTATTTTGGCGGGGATGGCCATGGAAGTGTTGATTCAATGGTTGTTTAAAGTAAATGCCAAGGAGATTTTCAAAGCACAAGTGAAGGTAGAAGATTTGGGAAATGATCGCTTTAGATTGGTTGTGGGATCGGCAGCTGTTTTCACCAATTTCCTTCAAATCAAAAAACACTTGGATGCTTTACCACAAGGTAAGCACATTGAAATTGATTTGTCCAATTCAAAAATGGTTGACCATACGGTATTGGAGAACTTACATTTCTTTGAAAATGCTTATCGAAACGAAGGTGGGCATATTCATCTGGTTGGTTTGGATGAGCACATGTCATTGTCTGCACATGATTTGGCTGTTCGTGTCAAACGTTAAAATCAAAGAGTATGGAAAACGTGAGTAAGAATTTGCAACATTGTTTGCGTGAGCTGAAGCATTACTTGCCTGCTCAAGCCCCTTTAAAGGATTTTGTGCACCACAATACATTGCATGCATTTCAAAATAGAAAGTTTGAAAAGGCATTGTTGGAGGCCTATGAGATCTTTGGTTTCAAGGGTAATCTCACCCTTCGCGAGTACAGAAAACTGCATGCCGATGGTGTGATTGATGACCGCATCCTGAATTTAAAAATTGCCCATTTTTTTCCTGAGCGCAAGGAATCCGAAGTTCGGGATGAAATGTTCAATGGAAAATTCCCACACAGTCATCCACCCAGGATTGGTCAATTGCGGTCCAATTGGAAACGAGCCTATAAGATTGATTTGGACTCTTTGGTTCACCCAACCTTGTTTCGGGTTTTGTCGGCTTACTTAGATCAGGGCATTTCCATTTGGAAATTTCCCATCGTGCAAGGTGGATTTTTAGAAGCCCTGCGCGAATTAGAGAAGCAATCATTTAGCTCGTTGTTCAAAAGCAAAAGAGCCAAGCAAATGCTAATGGATGAGCATTTGACATTGCACGATGTTTTGAGAATATTGGTGGGCGATGAACAATGGTTTGAGCAATACTTATTTGATCAGCAATTTGCTCATCCCGGTTGGTCCGGTTTGGTTTCGACCATTGAGGATGCTCCGCAAACCCTTTTGGATGAGAGAAAAATAAGTCTTTCGGATTTGGTTTTGTTGGAATGTTTGATGGAAATAGATCAGTTGGATGCGGCATTTGGACCTATATGGGCACCACTTTCATTTCACATGTCCCTTCAGCCAACTCCTTTGTTTGCAGAAACGAAATTTACAGAGATCTCATTGATTCTATTGGCTTTTCATCAGGCATATGAAGAGACCTATTACCATCAAGTTTTACAAGGGATTTTGGAAACGCGGGATTTGAGTCATGAAACCAAAGAAGGAAAATCCTTTCAGGCCTTGTTTTGTATTGATGATCGGGAGTGCTCTTTGCGTCGGTATGTGGAGAAAATTGATTCACGTGCTTCGACATTTGGAACGCCTGGTTTCTTTGGCGTGGAGTTTTATTACAAACCCGTCAGTGAAAAATTTTATACCAAATTGTGTCCGGCTCCTGTATTTCCAAATTATCTCATCAAAGAGGAAGGGGAGGTGGAGTATCGTAAAACGGAAACCCATTATCAACCCGCCAGTCATGGCTTGGTAAAAGGTGCTTTGCTTTCGATGAGTTATGGCTTTATTTCTGCAGGAAAATTGGTTAAAAATTTATTTTACCCCAAGCCTTCTCCAGCTACCTCGTTGTCTTTTCATCACATGGACAAGCAAGCCCATTTGACGATAGAAAATAAAAATGAGGAGCGTGAGAACAACTTGCAAATTGGATTTACCATTCCTGAAATGACTGAGCGCGTGGATCGTGTGCTTAACTCCATCGGCTTGGTACAAGATTTTGCCCCCATCATTTATATTGTAGGACATGGGGCCAGTTCTACCAACAATCCGCATTATGCGGCTTATGATTGTGGTGCTTGTTCAGGAAGAGCAGGATCCGTGAATGCAAGGGTTTTTGCATTCATGGCCAATCATAAAAAAGTAAGAGAGCAATTGGCGGAAAAGGGTATTCACATTCCGGATTCAACCGTCTTTGTTGGAGCATTGCATGATACAACCCGTGATGAGATCGATTTCTATTTGGATCGATTGAACAACACCCAGGAACTTTTGCATGAACAAAACAAAGCGGTGTTTACCCAAGCTTTGGACTTGAACGCTTTGGAAAGATCAAGAAGGTTTGAATCCATTGCCGATAAATCCAACTTAGAAAAAGTTCACCAAAAGATCAAGAATCGCTCGGTCAGTTTGTTTGAACCTCGACCCGAATTGAATCATGCCACCAATGCACTTTGCATTGTTGGAAGAAGGGGGTTGACATCTCGTGTGTTTTTGGATAGACGTTCTTTCCTAAACTCTTATGACTATGCATTGGATCCACAAGGGGATTATCTCTATGGCATATTACGAGCCGCAGCGCCTGTTTGTGGGGGTATCAACCTAGAGTATTATTTCTCCAGAGTAGACAATCAAAAGTTAGGCGCAGGAAGCAAACTGCCCCACAACGTTATGGGATTGATAGGAGTAGCCAACGGAACTGATGGAGATTTAAGACCTGGATTGCCCAGTCAAATGATTGAAGTTCATGATCCATTGCGCTTGTTGATGGTGGTGGAGCATTACCCAGAAATCGTTCTAAAAACCATTCAAAGGGACGACAATACCTATGAGTGGTTCAATAACCATTGGATCCATTTGGTTGCGATTCATCCTGAGAAAAATGAAGTGTATCATTTCAAAGATGGCGCATTTGTACCCATGTCTTTGATTCCATTTGATATCGCAAATGATGAGAAACTGCAACAGATGTTGACCCATGAATTGAACAATTTACCTGTAATTAAAATGACAAGCCATGGAAAATAATTTTCATTTCTTCATCGCGATTCCACTGCTTGGATTTTTATTCCTCGCCTTATTAAATCGTCGCAATGAAAGAGCCATTGCCAATACAGCGGTTGTTGCATTGCTTTCTCAATTGGCTTTTTTCATCGTCGCCTCCGTTCAATGGATGGCCACCGGTTGTCCATCTTGGGAGCATACAGATTTTATCCTCTATGCGCACAATGACTACTTCTTCAAGATTGACTTCTTTTGGGATAAAGTAACCTGGGCTTACACCGGTGTTGGTGCATTCCTTGTTTTTTTGGTTACCTATTACAGCAAAACTTACATGCATCGCGAAGAAGGATACAAGCGATTCTTTATGAACCTGATGTTTTTCTTTTTGGGATTCAACATTGTTGTTTTGGCCGGAAATTTTGAGACATTATTCATCGGATGGGAAATCTTGGGAGTGTCTTCCTTTTTGTTGATTGCCTTTTATCGCAACCGGTACTTGCCTGTAAAAAATGCGGTCAAGGTGTTTTCAATATATCGATTGGGTGACTTGGGTATTCTGCTGGCCATGTGGCTATCGCATCACTTTTGGCATGAGAACATTTCCTTCAATCAATTGAATCATCATGAATTGGTGATAGAACATTGGTCTCATCAAACGACAGTGGGGGTGGCTATATCTATGCTGATTTTATTAACGGCAATGGCCAAATCAGCGCAATTGCCTTTCTCCTCTTGGCTACCCCGGGCAATGGAAGGTCCGACTCCCTCGAGCGCCATTTTTTATGGTTCATTGGCGGTGCACATTGGGGTATTTCTTTTGTTGCGCACTGCGCACTTCTGGGAGGCCCAAGAGATTGTACGATGGGTTATCGGAGGCATTGGACTTACCACCGCAATTGTAGCCACCGGAATTTCACGCGTGCAAGGATCAATTAAAAGTCAAATTGCGTATTCGTCCATTGCACAAATTGGATTGATGTTTATTGAAATGTCTTTGGGTTGGTATGATTTGGTCCTTTTGCATTTTGCGGGCAATGCTTTTTTGAGAACTTACCAATTGTTGGTTTCGCCATCTGTGGTGACGTATTTGATCAAAGAGCAATTCTATCATTTCATTCCCAAAGTGAAATCAGTAGAAGATTCATTACCCAAGCGATTGGAGTATTCGTTTTACTTGTTGAGCCTCAGGGAATTTAATTTGGATTCATATCAATACCGATTCCTTTGGAATCCAGCCAAGAAATTGGGTGCTAAGTTGTCTTTGATTCGCAATGGTTGGATGTGGGTGTTGGCCTTATTGATTCTGCTGGTTGCTTATTTGCTGTTGCAAGCGGGTGGTCAATGGATCCAATACCGACATTATTATCCTTACGTTTTTGCTTCTTTGGCCATTATATTGGTTTTGAAAGCTTTTACAGAAAGACGTTTGGTTTTTTGGAGTTGGATGATGATTTTAATGAATCATTGTATGGTTGCAGTGGCCATCATGTTCAATGAGGAATTTACATGGGACCATGTTGCCCTTTATTTAGGAGGGATCATCATTGCGGGGGCGTTGGGCCTTTATATTTTGAATAAGCTAAAACGTTCAGGATATCCCATCAACTTGGATCAATTTCATGGCTTGTCTCGCTCACACAAAAAGACGGCTTTTGTTTTCTTATTGGCCTGTTTGGGATTGACCGGATTTCCCATTACGACAACTTTTTTAGGAGAAGATTTAATCTTCTCTCATATCCATCAAGATCAATGGATGTTGGCCCTGCTTATCGGTGCCTCATTTATCCTGGATGGTTTAGCGGTGATACGTGTTTATGCACGTGTCTTTTTAGGGCCACATGCGGAATCCATTTTTGAAATGGGTTACCGCTCTTCATAAAGTGGTATAGGGTGTAAGGTGACCCCTTGCGAAAACAACGGGAAGTAGCAAGGGGTCTTTACCATTATATTTGCTTTGCATCATGAGGTCGCATTTAGAAAAGATTTTAATTCATTCCAATGTTTCGCCTGAATCATTGGCCTTGATCGTAGGCAAGCAATCATTGACCTATCGCGAACTGGTTCAACGGGCATATTATTTGGCCCAACAAATTCCGGTCAAAAACAACAACATAGGCTTGTATACCGATAATAACCTCGACATGTATGTGGGGATATTGGCCATTTGGTTTTCAGGTAACGCCTATGTTCCCATCAATCACAAATTTCCATTGGATCGCTTGCATCGCATTGTGGCAGAGAGTGAGATCCAATATTTCATTGGCGTAAAAGATTCAGCAGTAGATCCTGCTATTTACGAATTGGGAAAATGGATTTTCTATCCATCGTCATATTCCGAGGTCGCTCAATTTGAGATTCAATATTTTGAATGGGCCTATACATTATTTACCTCAGGAAGCACCGGGGTCCCCAAAGGCATTCCTATTTCGCACGACAATGTTGAAGCCTTGATGCTGGATATGTGGGAACGCTATCCATTGGGCAATGGTAATAAAGTATTACAAGCATTTGAATTGAGTTTTGATGTTAGCATTGCCTGCATATTGCTGGCCTGGACGCAAGGAGCTGCGTTGGTGGTTACTGATGTCAATGGAATTACCGCCGTTCAAGCATTTAAATCGACCTACGATCACCAAGTGGATTTTGTGGTCCTGCCTCCTTCGGCTCTTTTCTATATTAAAAAGCTCAAACTACTGGCGATGCCGCTTCCGTGGGTAAAGACCACGCTGTTTACCGGCGAAGCATTGCCCTACAATGTTGTCGAGGAATGGAAGAGCTGCGCGGCTCATTCCGTGGTGGACAATGCCTATGGTCCTACGGAAGGAACGGTTTGGTCTTTGATCGACAGAATCGACTCCCAGACATCCCAGCAATTGGTTAATGGTTTATGTCCCATTGGTGGGGCGTTAAAAACCATTGATATTCGAATAGTCAATGAACAAGGCGCTACTGTTGCTCCAGGAGAGCGTGGGGAGTTGTGGATAGGAGGGCCTCAAATTTTCAATGGATATGTTCATCTTCCTGATAAAACCAAGGAAGTTCTTTTTCAAGAAAATGATACCAATTGGTACAAAACGGGCGATATCGTTTTTGAAAATGACGCAAAAAAAATCATGTACGTCAATCGAAAAGACAACCAAGTGCAAGTCAATGGATATCGAGTAGAGCTTGGCGAAGTTGAACATCATCTTCGCAACGAAATAAAAAGTGATGCGGCTGTAGTTCTGTCCCATGCACACGATGGTGTAACGGAACTTTATGCTTTTGCTGAAAGTGAAGTATTGCAATCCGAAAATATTTTAGAAGGATTGAGAAAAAAAATGCCTGGTTACATGGTTCCCAGAAAGGTTTTCATCTTACCTTCATTGCCCATCAATTCCAGTGGGAAAATTGATAAAGCAGCATTGAGAAAATTAATTGAAACATGAGTCACAACATTGAAGAGAGAGTGAATGGCGTTTTTAGACGGATTTTTAAAAACGATTCGATTCAGGTACAGCGCGCAACCACGGCCAAGGACATTGCAGGTTGGGATTCCATTACCCATTTGCATATCATCGGCGGAATGGAAGAGGAGTTCAATGTTGAAATCACAGGGTTTGAAGTGATGAACATGGAGAATGTGGGAGATTTATTTGATTTGCTTTCGGATAAATTGGCTGGGTAATCATGGTATTCCAATCTTGGAATTTTATATTATTTCTGTTTATTGTTTTTATCATGAACGCCATGACCAAGCCCCAATGGCGATGGTTGGTTCTGTTGGTGGCTTCCTATTTTTTTTATGGACTTACAGGATGGCTTCCGCTGATCCTTTTGATTTTTTCGACCCTTTTGACCTATCAAATGGGAATTCAATTGGGAAGAATGAAAGATCAAAAGCAACGCTATCCCTTGCTTGTGGTCAGTGTGTTATGTCAAGTGGTTTTATTGGGTATATTCAAATATCTCGGATTTTTTGAATCCGTCTATCAGTGGGTCGTGGGTAAGAATGTATCATGGCCGCAGTTGATTTTACCCTTGGGTATTTCTTTTTACACTTTTCAAAGCATGGGCTATGTATTTGATGTGTATTACAAGATCAGGAAACCGGAAGTGCATTGGGGGCGTTATGCTTTGTTTGTCTCTTTCTTTCCACAGATTCAATCGGGTCCCATTGGCCGAAGTAAAAAGATGTTGCCTCAATTGGAGTCAATCGCAACAGTAAATTTTGAACGTTTTCGTTTTTACTCTTTGCTTTTTTCTTGGGGTTTGATGAAGAAATTTGTTATCGCTGATCGATTGGGCAATTATATAGACCCGTTGTATAATGCTCCTGTAGGGCAGGGCGCATGGGTCTGGTCATGGACGTTGGCGCTTTACACCCTACAACTATACACTGATTTTTCCGCATACTCAGATATGGCGCGCGCCATTGCAGGCGTTTTGGGAATTGAAATTCCGGAGAACTTCTTGTACCCATACAAGGCCAACAATATCACTGATTTCTGGAGACGATGGCACTTGTCCTTGTCCGGTTGGTTGCGTGATTATATCTATACCCCGGTTCTTTTTGGATTTAAAAAATACAAGGAGGGCGCTATTGTTTTGGCCATTGTAATCACCTTTGTGATATGCGGTATTTGGCATGGCGCTAAAATAACTTTTGTGGTTTTTGGTATCGTTCAAGCGGTCTTGCTTTTGTTTGAATATGCAACCAAATCATGGAGAGAGAAATGGCAATCCCTTTTGCCAAGTTCTTTTTATCAAGGTTTGAGTGTGTGTCTCACTTTTGTGGTTGTATCGTTTTGTTTCATTCTTTTCCGTGCGGACGATATGACCACTGTCCAGCAGATTGTGATGGAACTCCTTGATTGGAATGGGACCCCATTCAAAGTTTATCTGGGCGAAAAGAATGCATCGCGGATATTGGGATTGGTTGTGATGTTGGTGCTCTTTATTGTTTTTGAAGAACGAATTGAAAGAAAATTGAATGAAGTCACCTCTGGGAAATGGCAAGGCTTGATGTTGGCTCTATTGCTTTCCTTGATTGGTATAGCTGGTGTTTTGGGTAAAGATGAATTTATATATTTCCAATTTTAATGCGGATCATTCGTTGGATAGTTTTCACTTTGGGTTTAACCGCCATCCTTTATGTGGGTGCATTTTTTGTGTTGTGTAAAATCAAGTACAATGGCAATGCATTGATTTACCTGTGGTCCGATTACTATGCTACCCAGGGCGGAGCAACCCAAATTAAATCCAATGAATGGAACGAATACGCTTCTAAATATGCGACCTGGGATGTTGTTGTTTTGGGAGCTTCCAGAGCAGAAAGAAGTTATGATCCTGCGATATTTGATCAAAATAATTTGAGGATTTTCAATTTTGGAACCTCAGCCCAGAGTATTCAGAATACCTCCATATTGGTTCCGTACCTTTTATCGGGTTCATCTTCCATCAAAGAGATTTGGATTGATCTATACCCGGCTTCATTTAAAGACGATGCATTGGAGTCAACCTCTGACTTGATTCAAAACATAGGTTTCTTTCAAGCGCCATTTGAGTTGGCTTTTGAATCCAGAGATTTTAGATCCCTTAATCTTTTGATGAAGAGATACTTTAATTCGCAAGATTCCAAAAGCAATGAATTGTCGGATTACAAGGGCAGGGGATATGTTTCGGTGCATAAGAAGATGCCAGAAAAATTGGCTTCAACCCTTTCCAATTTTAAACCTTATTCCCACAGCGATTTTTCCGTTGGGTCGCGCTCATTAATGGCTTTAGAAGGAATTCTTGAAACATGCGCAAAACACGGAGTGGGTTGTAAATTCATTATTTCACCCATGTCTGTTTTTGGTTCGGAAATCGAATTAAACAGAATGAAAGAGGCCATCGCGCCCATTCTTTCCAAGTATGGTGCAACTTGTTTGGATTTGTCTCACATGGATTCTATCCAAACGGCATTGCATTTCTATGACGAAAAACATCTCAACGCAGAAGGCGTGAAAATTTTCAATGACCATTTGGTAAAGGTGATCCAACAGTGATATCAATCACATCATTTTTTTTTTCTCGTGATTATTTTCGTGGAATGAAATTCACATTTACATTTTTATTTTGCGTTGCTTTTGCTCCGATCTTTGCACAAGAAATTTCAATAGTTGAAGTAGAAAATGTCGCGTTGGGCGGTTTACAATCATTTGTTCACGCAGAATATGCTGACAACGTAATCGTTTTTGGCGGTCGTTTGGATGGCTTACATCGCCGTCAACCCTTTGCGACATTTGATATTGCGGGGCATAATACAGGAATTCAGATTTGGAATACCACCACCAATTCAGTAAACACTTATTCCACCGCCAATTTTGCAGATTCATTGGAAGAACAAATTCACAGCACCAATGCCAATTTCACGCAAGATGGTGAATTCTTGTTGGTTGCTGGTGGTTATGGATATTCCGCCATCGCTGGTGATCATGTAACTTTTCCAAGATTAATCGTTTTCCATTTGCCGACACTTATTGCAGCTTTGGAAAGCAATGCTTCTTTGGATGAGTCTATTGTATTTCAATCTCATCACGCTGATTTTGCAGTCACAGGCGGCAAGTTGGTTAAGATGGACAATCTCTTTTATCTCATTGGGGGGCATCGTTTCGATGGTCGTTACAACCCCATGGGACCGGATCATGGCCCCGGATTTTCACAAGTTTATACCAACGCGATTAGACGATTTGAATGGTCACCAAACAATGGCCTCAATTTATTGTCGCAATGGACGGATGCCAATTTGCTGCATCGCCGAGATTTTAATGTATTGGCTGGTTTCAATCCTGCAACCCAGCAACAAAATATCTCCATCTATTCTGGTGTTTTTCAGTTAAACAATGATATTCCCTATTTGAATGCATTGGAAGTTTCCCCACAAGAATTCCATGAAGTTCCCGATTTTGCTCAATATTACAATCACTACCATTGTGGTAGTTTTGGACTCTACAATGCCCAAAACCAGAAAATGGCGCATTACTTTTTTGGTGGTATTGCGCAGTATTATGATAGTCTGGGTGTTTTGGTTCAAGACAACAATGTCCCATTTGTCAAAACGGTAGCAAAAGTAGAACAGGACGTCAATGGGGTTTGGAGTGAGCATTTATTGCCGCTGCAATTGCCCGATTATTTGGGCGCGGGTTCAGAGTTTATTCCTGCGCATGACGTGACAACTTATGACAATGGGGTCATTCAATTCGATTCCAATTGGGCCAATCAAGACTCCATTTTAATGGGTTATCTGTACGGTGGAATTAAAAGTACTGCCAAAAATATTTTTTGGGACAATGAGGGCGATCTAAGTATTGCTGCTCCTACCTTGTTTGCTGTGTACTTGCATCCCAACTCAAGCAATGGTGTAATGAACAATCAAAGCTTAAATGGATGGCAAATGCAGGTTTATCCCAATCCTTTTAACGAAAGTATTTATTTGGTCCTTGATCTAAAGTCAAATACAATGGTGAAAGTAGAGTGGTTTGATTTGCAAGGAAAACTGATTGAAACTTCTTTATTTGAAAATCAATCTGTAGGGAAACATGAATATGTATTCAATGAAAAGTCCCACTGGATTGGTGGGACTTATCTGATGACGGTAACCGCGGAAGGAAAATCCTTTACGCAGCGAATCATTTTTGACGATTAATTGCTTGCAGACTCTTCCGGCTGACTCACGGCCATTTTACGCATAGCCAATTCTTTGGCAAATTCAATGAATACCCTGTGGGCTTGCGTAAAAACAAAGCGATCTTCAAATGATTTGTGCACGATATTTCTACGGGCCATACCATTGATTAATGTTCTACGACTGTCTTGATCTTTCAATGCTTTATTGCTCTCTATTAAATCAATGAATGAACTATTCTCAAAATAGCGGTCTATTTCTTCATAATTGAATTCATGATAGTCCAACATTTCCATGAAGTTTTGTCCGTCTTTGTCTAATTCATAACACAAAATGGCTACAAAAATGCTGACATCGCGGGAGAAGTTCTCTTGGGTTTCTTTGGAAAGCAAGTAACTGAATTCAGGCTTCAGAATCAAGTCCAAATCAAAACTCAATTTGAAAAACTCTTGGTAGAACTTGTCGTTTTCTTTTAATGAATTGTAATGGTCTTCATTGCTCAGGATGAATTTACCACCCATCAAATCTTCAACTATACGTTTATGGTGACTGGGATATACCATTGCTTAAATTTTTACAGGATTATCAATTTTAATTTTCGGTAAGTCGATGCGCGCATTCAAAGTTTCAATGGTGGTGCGCTCATCTTTTTTAGGGAACTCGACGTTCAAAGCTTCATCGAACAATAGTCCGGTGATGGCAAAGAATTTTTCAGTTTCGATGTGAGAGAAATCTTTCAATAGCATTTTAGAACACCATCCAAAAAAGTCTTTTACGGGCAACTCGGAATTTAACTGGGTTAAAAATAATTCCCGATCAAAAATCCATTTGTCAAAATTGGCATCGGTCTCTTCATAGTAAACCGCTTCCTGCGTTTCAAATTGCTCAAAGAATTCTTTTACTTTAAACAGCATGTCCTTGGCATACACCATCGTTCTAGAACCCTTTAATAGGGGAGGGGTCTGTGTACGATAAGGATGGCGAAGGAATTCAATGAAGCCCGTTAAAATCAACGACTCTGTTCGAATGCGTTCCAACAAAGGCAACAATTCATTCGTCAAAATTTTGGATTGACGCAAGAGGTCCTGATTGGTTTGTATCAATTGACCATACAACTTTTCAAATTCAGTTCGAATGGTTTCATCGCCAAAATCCAATCGTTTTCTATTGGCGTACTCACTCACTTCCATTAATTTGTTGGTCACCGACTCCGAGTGATTGACATCCAAAATTTTATTCAATGGAAGGATGTAATACTCAATCCAAAAAGAAGCTTTATGCACCTTGTCGCGGTACTCCACGCGTTCTATGTTCGATTTCAAATCACGCGTTTCACTCAACAAGCGAAAAGCATTGCGCTCCACCAAGTCGACAAATTCACGAATCTGATGCGAGATGTTTTTGATTCGTTCTTGAAGAATATCCCGATCATGGTTTTCACCCAATCGAATTTTCATGTACAATTCTGCGATGGCTCCTTTGTACTTTTCAATGGTCTCCGGTAAGAGTGGCTTAAACTCAAACAACAAAAACTCCATCATCTTAAAGTACACGTCTCGCATTTCGTAATCGCTACCGATGTTTCGAACAATGCGATATTCTTTCAGCTTCCCTACAATGTTTTGCTGACCATGCTTCTTGACGATCATGTCAAATGCTTCCTTGGAAATCAATCCATCATGGGATTGAAATTCAAATAGATCACGCACTACATCAAAGTAGGTATGCAAAAAGTTTAATATGGTCCGTGGTTCTGCCTTAATCATTGTGGTCGATTTCGACGTTATCGATTAAATGAAATTTTAGTTTCACTGCTTGAATGTCTTCTAGACATTCAGGAGCATATTGGTATTGTATGTCAAATGTTTCCATTAGTTCAATAGGTTTAATTCTTCACGACGTACTGCGTGTTGTCTGTCATTTAAATTGATCTTTCCTTTGGAGCGGAAAATGAAATAATACTTGGAGAATCCATCGTATGGTTGCGGTGCAGCAAAGATGGGCAAGTAGTTGTGCTCTTTACAAAACTGTACCAGCTGAGGTCTGTTGTGCTCATCGATGGTACCAATTTCGTCAATGAACAATGCAATCTTATTTTGCGGACTGCTAATCGCCAAACGGTTGATAATGGCCATGACGATGACCAAACGAATCATCCTGTCCGTTCCATCAGACTCTACTTGCTCTTTCAAATCCACACGCTTCAAGGTACCCTTGATGTTCAAATGCAATTCAATATCAAACAAGTCTTCAAAGTCAATGGTTTTTCCGTTATCCAAATAAGCGTTCAAAATCTTCAAATCCTCACCTTGCTCAAATTCAAAGGCCAATTGAGAGGTTAGGTTTTCGATAGACGAAATGCGCTCCAAATCAAACAACACTCTTTTGTTGTCCACCAATTCAATTCTAAGACTCTCAATGTTGGAGATTCTGGTTTTGGACAATGAGTCATTGAACTTGTTGTAAACAAAGGCTTTGAATTCTTCAAAACGCTTTCTCAAGTTGTAAGCCGGGTTGGCAAACTGGGTTGAAATTGAAGCCAACAATCCATCAATGGATTTTTCTTTGTCTTGAACACAAGCAATCTCATCTTCGATGAATTTGATGAATTCGTTTTCATCAGCTGTAGCAGAGTTGGTCTTAAAGCGCAACTGATCAAAAGAACGGTCTTTGGTTGCTTTCAATGTTTCTCTGTCCTGACTAACCAACTTGATCTTTTGGTAGATATCATCCAAGGATTCCGTCGTGTCGTATTCGGTGGGTACTATGCCCAACATCTCTATCTCTTGCTTGCGTCGCTTCAATTCAATCAAACGCTCTTCCGACTTTCTGATTTCTTCCTTCCAAGTTTCCAAGGCCAAAGTCTTTTCGTTGATTTCCTTTTTCAATTTGCGCAATGCATCTTCCAATTGCTCCTTCTCTCCTTTGATTTCACGCAAGGTTTTGCCCAACTCAGAACTTTTCTTTTCTAAAGATGGTTTTTCTTTCAGTTTGCGAAGTTTCTCTTTGGTGGCTTCGATATCCTCATTGACCTTTTGCAATTCCTTTTGCGCTTTATCCAAGTGCATTGCTACGGCCCATAGTTTCTCAAGCTCGGCCTTTTCACTTTGAATTTCAGTCAACTCTTCTTTCAAAACCTTCACAGAAGGAAGATCTTTACCCACCAATTCCTTGGGCAATTTCACTTCACCGTCAAAGATGTTCATTGCTGCTCCAGCCTTGGAAATTTTCTTCTTCACCAAATTGGAAGGCAATGTGGCAAACTCTGGAGAGAATACGGCATTCAGTAATTTGCGTGTATCGTCGTCATTGGTGATTTTCTGAATCAATTGATCATCGTAATTCTTGATTTGATTCTCCAACAAGGCAATGGCTCCATCCAATTTCCCCAACTTGGATTCCAATTGTTTGGTGTCCAATTTTTTGTTCTCTACCGTTGTGATTCTAACTTCGGTTTCCTTTCTTTTGGCATCAAGATTTACTAGAGCTTCCTCTAAAAATTTCTTGGTTTCAAAAGAATTAATCTCATCCAATTGAGTTTGTAATTGAATAAATTCTTTCTCCAACATTTCAACCTCAATTTCTTTCTTTCCAATTTCTCGGTTGAGTTCTTCTTGCTGGGGTTTCAATTTTTCATTGACCGTAACCAATGTAGTTTGGAAATTCTTCTCTTTATCTAATCTTCCAGAATCCAAATCGTGAATAACGCCGTTGTATTGCTTGTCAAAAGCATAAACCAGGTCACTGACTATTTTATTCTTGGCGCGGAATAAATTCACCACCTCTCTAAACTCTTCAAAATCTTTTTGAATGGCCTTGATGGTTTTAATCTCGTCATTGATACGCAAAAGATCATTGATGTCTTTTTTGTTCTTCTGTGAAAAGGACAAGCCTTCATTTTCACGGTTGTCCGCAATAATCAAACTCTCTTTTAAGGTTTTGTTCGTAATCAACTTGGAGTTGATCAAATAACGATACACCTTGGAGAAGTTGTTCGACAATCCATCGGTTCTAACGCTATCTTCTAACCAAACCACCGCTTCATTGCGCTTGCCTCGTGCATAGACCGCATTGAAAACTTCGGTTTTGCTCTTGAATAGATACAATTCAACACCCTCTGTTTCCAATGTTGACTGCACTTCATCCCATTTTCTAATGCGTTGGTGTGCACCCTCTTTGGTGAAGAAGTATTGAGAACGATACTCACAATTTAATCTGAAATATTCCAATTCTCCATCGCTGTCTCTTTTGACCAAAATGCAATATTCAGCATCATTTTTTTTAATCTCAAAAATGATGTAACTCTGATTGTGGGTAGGGAAGTAGTGATGTATGGTTTCTTTGTCTCCACGTCGTTGTCCGGAGAAAGACATCTTGGACCCATCGACGATGAAGAGAAAGTTTAAGGTGTAAATCAAAGTGGATTTTCCTACGTTATTCGGTCCCACCAATTGCAATGAATCGCAATCATCCAATCGCATTTCTGCGTTCACGTAAGTACTTGTGTTAATACCAATAATTCGTGTAATCATGTAGAATTGTTTAGGGTCGAGCAAAAGCTCAACCTTGTAAAACTAAACGGCAATGATTACTTTGAAAAGGGGTGTTAATGAATTGAGGAAAACTTGAAGATTTGAATTCTGTACCCCTGCATTTTGTTGAAAACTATTGTATTTGAAATTTGCTATTTCAAGTGAATTGCTCAATACCAAGGGCTTCCAGCTGCAAATACCATTCGTCCCATTTTATGGATTTACCATGGGGCAATGCAATCATTTTAAGAACCAATGCTCCCACACCACATTGCACTTTACAATATTTGCTGTTGCGTTCAATGATTGTACCTGGCGCTCCCATTGGCTCATCAAGAATAAATTCAGATGCAATGACCCAATAGGTTTGTTCTTCAATGGTGAAATGGGCATAAGCAAAATCATTGGGATAAGGAAAAAGATGCATGCCCCGAATCCAACGATCCAATATTTCAGCATCCATATTCCAATCCAATCGTCCTTGATTGGGAGCCAAATCTTTTTTAGAGAAGTAAGTTCGAATACCCTCTTGAGGTTTGGCAATGACCTTACCCGTGATCCAATTTTGCCAGTCGGAAATAAAAAGTTGAATGCCCACTTCGATGGATTTAACCATCAGCTGGGCGGCGGTCATGCGGGGTGGAATTTCAAAATTTTGTTGCGATAATATATCTCCGGTGTCAATCCCTTGGTTGACCATATGCCAAGTTACACCGTGAGTATTTTCTCCCAAGATGATGGGCCAAGATGAAATGTTCACTCCACCATATCTGGGCAATGGCCCATTGTGAAAATTAATAACGCCATGTTCGGGAATCGCCAACAAATCATTTTTTAAATATTGGTAGCAATTGATATTGAAAATCCAATCGGGGCGACATGCTCGGATAAACGCCAGACATTCTTCAGCGTTGACATTGCCATCAATGGTGTGATGAGCCAATTGATTTTCTTGAATGGATTGAATCAATACACTGGGTGAAGGATTTTTGGAGGGTTCAAATAATATTCCTGTTACAACATGATCTTGCTGTTTTAAAATCTCTTTCAAACAGTCATTGGCAATTTTACTATTTCCGATGATGACAATGCGCATTTATTTTTCTTTTAAAAAATAGTATCCAATAATGGCATCCATTTGATACAATGGATCTCGTTGATACAAGAATAGATGATAATCGTTTCGGGTGGTTTCAAAATTCCCTTCTGTGTATTTCAACTCTTCTTCAACACCGTGATTTCCTATCCAACGATAACGGTAATTGATGATGCCTTGCTTGATGGGAACATCGACAACGTATGCTTGCTTTTCATTGTTATAACTGCATGGAATCATCTCTTTGATGCCTGGGGCTGTGCAAAATTCCAATGCTATTATCCCGTTACTAAACATTTTGGATTTGTATTCAAAATGAGTCAATAAATAGTCGGCATTTAAAGCTTTAACTTCAGTAAGTGTTGTACCAAAAACACACCGCCCATTCAAATCATCCCAACCATAATGTCCTTTGGCATTGCTCTCATCTACTTGCACAAAAACTTCCGGTAATTCTTGGTTGGGTAGGGTGTATTGGATATGCAATCCTGGACTAACAATCTGTCGAGTATCCATCATCCGCCATTCATTGCCTGCCCAAAATCCCAATGAATTGGGATCAGAAAATGTCCAAAGATTGGGTTGAATAAAAGTAACCGTTGGAGACAATGCGCTTTGTGAAGGAAGAAGATCCAAATTTTGAAAGGCTTGGATTCGAATATCTCTGGGTATATCGGCAAAATGATTGGTTGTTGGATAAGCTTCGACCCGCAACATCTCTTTGCTGAAATACCCCTCTCCTGGGGCACGTTCCATCTTTGCAGCCATATTGATTTGCGACTGATACACAAAAAGTGGAAATGCCAAAATATGATTTGCCGCGTCTTCCCAATCGTCATTCTTGTATATCAACAACCAATATCGTCCAGAAACCATGGGCGACATAAACTCATTCGGGAAGGGTAGGGCGTAATGAACGAAGTTGGTGGTGGTGTTGTATCCAAATTCCATGTCTTGAATTTCTTGCTCTACAAAACCTTGGATATATTGGGAACGGTCAACCCCACAAATCCTTCCTTCCCAATCTGTATGAACCAAAGTGTATTTCAACCACTCCCGATCTTCTTGAATCAAATCAAATTGAAACAACAAAGAGGTGGGATTGCCCAATTCAAAGCAAGGATAAGTGCTGGAACCTTGCAAATCGGTTACAACGGCTGAGCGAACATTGTGCGCATTGGGAAAAGGACTCACCTGCGAAATTTGAATCTCTTGTGCACGAAGCATTGTTGCTAATCCAATCAAAAGAACGAGCAGCTGTATTTGAAATAATCTATTTTTGTACGATATGAAACAGCTGTTATTTTTCATTTGTTGTGTAATCCTTTTCGCCTGTGGCGACAAGCCCAAAGGTACTTTGCAAGGCAGAGAATATCAAGGAGTATTTTTAGGAAAACAATACAGCATCGAAGTAATTGGCGATTCTACCAACTACCAAGCGGAAATTGATCCCATATTGGATGAATTGTCGCGACAATTCAGTTTGACAGATTCCACCTCCAGTCTTTATCAATTCAATTATTGGAAAAAGGTGGAAGAGCCTTTGACCATTCAGGATCCCCAACATTATTTTGTTCGATTTTATCATTTGATGGAAGAGATGAAAATGAAATCCAATGGCAAATTTGATCCAACTGCTGTGGCCTTGGAGCGTGTGATGCAATTTGCAGCATCAGATCCAGAGTTCATTCCCAATCTGGAAGGGTTTAAAAATGCGGTAGGTTTTGGTCCTGCATTGATGGAACTGAAAGAAACTGGAAGTCAAGTGCAGTTGATCAAACACCATCCGGATGCAGAATGGGATGTTACCGATGCCGTGGCATGTTGGGCGATGGATCTAATTGCAGAACAATTAAAGGGTCATGGATTCTCCGCCATCAAAATCTCTTTGGCTGGAAAATACCTGGTCATTGGAAATGGTCCCAGCGACTTCAATCAAGTGCCCATGGGATTTACGGGACAAGCGCAAGATCCCAAGGTTAATATTGTCAACCGTGGATTATCATACAAGGGTGCACAGGATAAGCGAATGTTTGTGGATGTTGCAACTGCCAAGTGGATTGAAAATGATTTTCAATGGGTATCTGTTTCGGCACCCTCTCTTTTGGAATCAGAGGTTTTTTCAAAAGCTTTTATGTGCATGAGTCTGGATGAAGTAGCACGCTGGTATGACAATAATGGAAATTCAGATATTCAATCTTCCATAATCTACGGTAACAAGGAAAAAATGGACCGTGCTACCACCGAAGAATTTGACAAAATGATTGTAGTAGCCCCAGCACAATGAGTTCTTTTTTAACCTTGGCCATTGAGAGCAGTTGTGATGAAACATCTGCGGCCATTTTAGATCATAAGAAAGTGATTGCATTGGTGACGGCCACACAAAGTGTGCATGAACAATATGGTGGTGTTGTGCCTGAATTGGCCAGTAGGGCGCATCAATCCCACATTATTCCGGTTTTAGACAAGGTGTTGAAAGATGCGCAGTTGCAATTAAAAGATCTTCAATTGCTGTGTGTAACCGAAGGTCCTGGACTGATGGGATCATTGCATGTCGGAGTTTCTTTGATGAAATCACTGGCCATGACTCAAAATTTGCCGCTTATCGGTGTCAATCACATGCATGGACATGTTTTGGCGCATTGCATTGAAGGACAATATGACGAAGAGATTTCGTTTCCTTTTTTATGCTTGACTGTTTCCGGCGGACATACCCAAGTGGTTTATGTGAAATCACCAACGCATCTCGAAATAATGGCCCAAACCAAAGATGATGCAGCAGGCGAAGCAATCGATAAAGCTGCCAAATTATTTGGTTTGCCATACCCCGGTGGTCCATGGGTGGACAAACATGCACAGCAAGGGGAAAGCAATAAGTTTACTTTTTCAACTCCCAAGTTGGACGATGGGCAATATAGTTTTTCCGGATTAAAAACTTCGTTGCTTTATTTCCTACAAGCACAGTCCAAATTAAATGAGCATTTTATCGCAGAAAATCTGAATCATCTCTGTGCATCGTATCAGAAAATAACGATGGATTATTTGCTCAAGAATTTTTTCAATTGGGCAAAAAAGATGGAAGTAAAAGATGTGGCCATTGCAGGCGGAGTTTCCGCCAATTCTTATTTGCGATCAACTTTTATCGAACGAGGAAAACAATTAAAAATGAAAACCTTTGTTCCCCAATTTGATTATTGCACCGATAACGCTGCCATGATTGGAATAACAGGATACTTTCAATATCATTCCGGGTATCAAAAACGCAATATTGTTCCTCAGCCTCGAATGCCTTTTTAATCCTCGTAGGTATAGATAGGATCCAATTTGGATTCGTGGTCCATTTTACATAGTGTCTTTAATAATCCATCTTCCAATCCATAAACCCACCCATGAAGGGTTGGAGCTTGTCTATTCTTCCATGCCTTTTGAATGATACTGGTCTTGGCTAAATTCAAAACCTGTTCCATGACATTGAGTTCAACCAATCGATCCACTTTGGCTTCATCATTATTCATGGCCTCAAATTCTTCTTCATGTAATCGATAAATATCTTTGATATTTCTAAGCCACTTATTGATCATGCCATAGTTGTTTTGAGTGAGTGAGGCGGCAACTCCTCCGCATCCATAATGTCCGCAAACAATGATGTGCTTTACTTCCAATACCTCAACGGCATACAACAGTACACTCAACAAATTCAAATCGGTATGTACCACCAAATTGGCCACATTCCGATGTACAAAAATTTCTCCGGGTGCAGTTCCTGTTATTTCATTGGCGGGAACACGGCTATCAGAACATCCAATCCAAAGAAAATCAGGCTTTTGAATTTTTGAAAGTCGGGTGAAATATGCAGGATCTTTTTCGATCTGCTCATTGGCCCAAGCCTTATTTTCTAAAAGTAATTTTTCTATACTGTCCATGACTAATTGATTTGAAAATGATTGTTCCTTGTATTGTGTTTAAACTCAATCTCAATGTGTTTGTGTTTGGCTTGAATTTTAAAATCCAAAATCATTTCGCGAATGTCCTCATCCATTCTTTCTGTTCTTGAAAGATCCATTAACAAATGTGCGTGATTGGGAATTTTTGACAAAGTTTCTTTTAACAAGGGGCGATTTAAAAAGGTAACTTCTTGCTGAAAACGTATTAGAAAGTTGCCTTCGTGTTCATGCAAGGCAATTCCCTTTTTGAAATTTCTTTTGATGACAAAAAACAACCCAACCAAAAGTCCAATTCCTATTCCTTTCAATAAGTCCAGTCCCAAAATGGCTATCAATGTGACAATAAAAGGTATAAATTGAATTTTCCCTTGTCGCCAGATTTCAATAAAAATTGCGGGCTTCACCAATTTGTATCCAACAAAAATCAAGATTGCGGCAAGACTAGCCAGGGGAATGTGATTCAAAACAAAAGGAAAAAACATGACACTAATGACCAACCAAAATCCATGAAGGATTGTCGAGGTTTTGTGCGATGCTCCTGCGGAGATATTGGCTGTACTGCGCACAACAACACTCGTTACTGGTATTCCTCCAATCAACCCTGAAACCATATTGCCAGTTCCCTGCGCAATCAACTCCAAATTTGAATTGGTGTTTCTTTTTTGTGGATCCAATTTGTCAACTGCCTCAATACCCAAAAGTGACTCCAAACTGGCAACCAATGCAATGGTTAAGCCCATGGTCCAGACATGAAGGTTGCTCCAGGCTCCCCAATTGGGAAAGTGAAATTCTGTCGCCCAATCAGACAGTTGGCTAACATGAGGAACAGCCACCAAATGTTCTTGTGCAATGGCCCAAGATGAGCCTTTTTCAAACAAGAATGTGTAAAGTATGCCAACCATCACAACCACCAAAGTGCCGGGAAACCATTTGAAAAAAAGATTGGTTCGCATCCGTTTTGATTCCAAGACCAATAGCAAAAGAATACTGATTGTTCCAATGAATGCTGCACCGGGAGATATTTTTAAAAAGGCTATCAAAATCTCAGTAAAAGTATTCTCACC
Source organism: uncultured Flavobacteriales bacterium (assembly GCA_937974555.1). Taxonomy (GTDB): domain Bacteria; phylum Bacteroidota; class Bacteroidia; order Flavobacteriales_D; family Sanyastnellaceae; genus CAMCTV01. The sequence continues at coordinate 47,185 of CALJKR010000072.1, forward strand.
ATCTATTTGAGAAAAATCTTCATCACCTTCAAAATCATGATCGTAACCAACCAAATGCGGAATTTGTTTCAATATCAAAATCAAACCAATCGCGGCCATCATGCCTCGTATAACTGTATTGGGTATGAATTCTCCCAATTTTCCTACTCGAAGTAATCCAAATAAAATTTGAAAGAATCCAGCAATGACCACTGCAAATAAGAATGTCTCAAAGCTTCCCAATTGGGTTATGGAAGTGGAAACCAATATGGTTAAACCTGCGGCTGGTCCTGAAACACTCAGATGTGAACCGCTAATGAGTCCAACAACTATACCGCCAGCCATCCCTGCAAGTAGCCCTGCAAAAGGAGGCGCACCAGAACCCAAGGCTATTCCTAGACACAAGGGCAAAGCCACCAAAAACACCAGTAGTGATGGCAATAAATTTGAATAAATATTTTTCAAAACGAAACTTTAGGGGTGTAAAGCGTTTCGAAAATACAACAAAAGAAGTGGGGTTGTTGAATTAAGATTCAAGAGTTTTAAAATGCAACAAGAGCAAATTCAAAACATCCTTGCGCCAGTGGTCGGTGAGCCAACCCGCATGCTCTTCCGGAACTCCAATGTGATTAAAGTGTATACGGGTACCTCCATTTTCCATATCCGTTAACTCGATATGGATGATTGTATGTATTCCTCTAACAAAGTAAGTGTGTCTCCAAGCCATCACAATATACTCGTCTTGTTCCAAAGTCAAATAATATCCGCTTACTTTTTTATTCTCCGATTGAAAAAAGGTGCCTGGCTTGGAATGAAACTCGGCATGAAGTCCTGTAATAGAAAAAAATATCTTGGCATCTGTCAATGCCTCGTACACCTTGCTTCTGCTAGCAGGAACTTCAGTGATCTGGAAAATATTTTCTGTTTTGAGTTTCATAATCGTTCAATTAATCATTGGGGTTGTCTTTCTCCTCGTACATCTTTCGTACCAACAAATTTAATTTTCTCATGTATTCACTCTTCAACCAATCCCGGTAATTTTCAGTGCTTTTTGAAATGCAATAGCTGTAGTGCTTAACTCTACTTTTCACATCCAATTCCAGAACCTTCACCAGGTCCAACGCATCATATACATCTTCCGCATTCTCTTCAATGATGGTGGCATGTTGCTGAATGGAAACATCCAAAACATCTTTGGCTTTCCCTCCTGATTTCATCACGCGCAAATAGTGTTCTTTGATATCAAAGTCGATGAAAGGTGAGTTTTTGAATCGATCCCGCACTTCGGGAGTCATTTCGTATTTGGTCTCACGCTCCATTACCTCATCGGAGATAATGCTTTCGATGTAGGCATTGGGATGCGCAAAGATCTCTTGCCAATCAATGTAAGATTCCCACAATCCAAAACGCTTGGCGTTGTTTCCCAAGTCAATAACATTGAACGTCTCTTTACCGGGAATCAATCGAGAACCACGACCAATCATTTGGTGATACAAGGTCAATGATTTGGTTGCTCTGTTCAATATAATGGTCTCCACAGTGGGTTCATCAAAACCCGTGGTGAGGATGGATACCGATGTTAAAATAGCGTTGGGTTTGTTGTGAAACCACTCCAATATCTCACGTCTTTCTTGCTCACTGTTGGTGTTGTCCAAATGTCTAACATCATATCCAGCTTCCCGAAACATCATGTATACCTGCTTGGACGTATTGATTCCATTGTTGAAAATCAAAGTTTTGGTACCCTTGGCTACTTGCTCGTATGCATAAAGCAATTTCTCTTGCATGAAAATATTGCCGTACAGTTTCTCTGAAGAGGAAACCGTGTAATCCCCATTGATACCCAACTTCAAAGAGTGAAGGCTCACATCGTAACTATAGGTTTGAGCCTTGGCCAAATACTTTTTTTCTACCAAGTTAGAGATGCTCTCTCCTACAATCAACTCATGGTAGTTCTCATGCAGGGGCAACAAAATATTACTACTGAGTGGAGTAGCGGTTACACCCAAGATCACTTGGTTTTCAAACCACTTGAAAAGTTTTCTGAATGAATTGTAATGCGCCTCATCGACGATGATCAATCCCAAATCGTCAAATTTCATTTTCTCATCCTTCAAACGATTGTTCAAAGTTTCAACCATGGCTACATAACAATCCTGGTTGAGGTCCTCGTCCAATTCCTTGACCTTACTGACGATGATGGTGTTCTTCACCCCAAACTCATTGAGCACCCGTGAAGTTTGTCCCAACAATTCCACCCGGTGGGTAAGAATCATGACTTTCTTTCCAGTTTCCGCAATAAATCTTCGGGCTATCTCAGAAAAAATGATGGTCTTTCCTCCGCCAGTGGGCAATTGGAAACACAAATTGTAATTGCTCGGGAATTTTTTGATCCGATCAAAAATGGTATCCAACGCACGCTGCTGATAATCGTATAATACTTTCTCAGTGGGTAAGGTTTCTATTTCAGTCTGTTGGGTGCTCATTTTTTTGGCGATTCGCAAAAATAGCCCCTGTTCATGCTAAATCAATGCTTTTTAGAATTTAATATTTGAAAAACAATGATTTAATTCCATTTCGCGAAAAATCATTGCGTCCCTTGCGTTAAAATAAAAATTTAAGAACGCCAAGTGCGCCAAGAATCCGCAGAGAACGCAATAATCAAACCTCCGCGTCATAGCGAAAACCTTTGCGTCCCTTGCGTTAAAATCAATAGAGAAAACGCCAAGTGCGCCAAGAATCCGCAAAGAGCGCAAAGACAAATCACCGCGTCCTTTGCGAAAATCTTTGCGTTCATTGCGTTAAAAAGAATTACTATTTACGCAAGGCAAGTTTAATCAATCTCAAGGAACCAACCGCAAAGTTGAACCATTTTTCTGCAGCCCCGTATTCATGAGCTGCTCCCGAAATCCTTGCTCCGCATACAAGTCATGTTGGTTGTCGTAATAAGGACTCATCAAGTGACCACTTTGTCCACTGGGCGTAACGTTCCAACCTTTTCGTACATCTTGATAATCCACAATGATCCGCATCTGTGAACCAAAAAAAACCTTGAAATGTGCCGTACTATCCAAATGAAATCCACTTTGATGTATGGTTTCATTGCCGCCGTAAATCGCATGGTCAGGGGTATTGAATAAAGGTGAAAAAAGTGCCACCTTCCCAATGGGATGCTGAATTTGCAATCGACAGGCATCTTCCCATTTCCAATTCGTACAGGCAGAACCGTATTCCGCAGACAAAACGTCCCAAGCCCTGCGCCAAGCTTGGCCCAGTATCATTGCACGATCTTCTTTTTGCGGGGTTTTGACATTGTCCCACCAAGGGGATTTTTCTTGCATCAACAACACCCCATAAGCGCGTTGAAATTGATGGGTGGTTAAAAATGTATGGAACATCTTCACTCCCAATTCATCTTCCATTGCCAATCGCATGGCATAATACAAGACAGTATTGTAAATGGTGGGGGCCACTTCCTCTGGGGTGTAGCTTCCTTTCCACAAATGATAGGGTTTAACCATTTCCCACATGGCCTTGTCTGAAATGCCTTGGGTCAATTGTAACCAAAGACGAGCATCTTCAGGGTTGGTAACATCATTCAAAAGGGTTTTCATCCCTTCGGCATCCCAATCATTGCGGGCTTCTATCAATTCACGAATGCGGTCTGCGCGGTATTGGGGCTTGTAATAACCGGGGTACCAAATTTTCTTTCCAGCCCATTCTATAGGTGCTGGCCAGTCATTGGCCGAATAAATATAGCCGGATTCGGGATTGATTAATTTGGGGTTGGCTGCAAAAGGATAGTAATGCACATTCATGGAGGTGGAATCGTTTCCAGATAAGATGGTCCATGAATTTTCATTTGGATTTCTCATCTTCAATGAGGCCGTTGCGAACCAAGCGATGTTTCCATTTTCATCGGCATAATTTAAACTGATGCCTGGGGCATGAATGAGGGGCAATCCCAATTGAAATTCATCCAAATTGGTGCTTTGGTTCATCATCCAAAATCCTTTGAATGTGTGGTTTTCCTTTTGGGTGTATGTCCAGTGTAAGGCAATGGGGGTTGTGCCGGTTAGATGCTGTGTGACTTCGTTTACCAAGGGGCCATGTGGTCCAATTTTTCGAGTAATGGTGGTGTCCTCTTCGCCTTTGACATGAATGGTCTCTGTGATGGCTCGAATGGGGTAGGCTCGATTCCCGACCATTAACTCTTGGTTGTTTTTGGGGTTCAAGGTTTCAGCATAATAGTCCATATCATCATTCAACAACATGGTGACCCCCCAAGACAAATGTTGATTTCGTCCTATCAAAGCAAAGGGTACTCCTGCCAAAAAGTGTCCATACATCTCAAATCCAGGACAAGCGATATGGGCCTCATACCAGGTCTGGGGCAACATGTATCCGATGTGGGTGTCATTGCAAAAAAGCGCTTTCCCGGATTTGGTTTTCTTACCTGAAATGGCCCATGCGTTTGATCCATCCAAAGGCGGGTAGGGGATTTGACCGCTGACCATTTCCATGTCTTGTATCAACTGCTGCAATTGCGCCAATTGAATCTCCCGGTTATTGGATGGGATAAAAGATTCCGTTGAATCATGGTACAACGCGATATCCCTGAGGTGTTCCTCTCCATATTGATTAGATACAAAATCGACAATGGGATCCGTCTTGGGGGCTTGACTAAAATTATAGCTCAATGCACCAGTGATATAGAACAAGTCCACCAATTCAAAATTTTTCTTTTCGATGCCCATGAGATGAAATTCAGGTGGGGTTGGTCCTTCCTGCATAAAGGCATTGAGTCCCTCCAAATAAGCGATGAGCTCTTGGACATAGGGCAATTGAGTAGAGTCCATGATTGCCAGAGCCGAAGCTTGGGCATAGGCGGGTAGTCCCAGGTGTCGAAACATCACATCCACTTTCAATGCATCGTGACCCGCAATTTCTGCAAGGGTTCCAGAACCCACCCTGCGCATCAATTCCATTTGAAAAAGGCGATCTTGTGCATGCACAAATCCCAAGGCCCGCATCAAGTCCAGTTTGTTCTCTGCTTGAATATGGGGGATTCCCGTGGCATCGTAATCCACTTGCACCGGTTGACTCAAGCAGCCTAACTTAATCTCACCCTCGTATTGTGGTTGTGAGGACTTAAGAAATACATAAACCGCAACTCCAACAATCAAAACCAAGGAGATCAGGGTGATTAAAATTCGCTTGAACCATTTCATAAGACAATATTAATTCCTTTCGATTGGAATATCCCCATTGTTAATTTTTTCATTTTCAATGGACTTGGATTATCTTCGATATACCTATGAATCGCTTATTGCACATATGGAGTTGTTTTTTTTTCTGCCTTCAGATGGGGCTCTATGCGCAAAGCGATTGCAGCAGTGCCATACAATTGTGCAATGATGTTTACGCTGAAACCAACGCCTCGCTTTCTGCAGGTGCGCCAGAATATGTGGGTTCTTGCAATTTTGATGAGGTGAGTTCCATGTGGTACACTTTCACGGTGCAAACCCCGGGAGATTTGGCCTTTGTGCTCAATCCAAACAACGACTTTGACGATTACGATTGGGTGCTTTTTGATATCACCACCTCAGGCTGCGCGGGTATCGGGTCCTCCGCTCCTGAGGTCAGTTGCAATTCATACGGTTCTTTTGGTTCCAATGGAAGTACCGGGATTTCCAATGCCAACGGGGGATCTGGAACCAGCAATGGCCCCGGCGATCTCAATGGACCTCCTTTCAATAGCAACGTCAATGCTGCGGTGGGGCAAACCTTTGCGCTTTGTGTTATGAATTGGAGCCAGAGTTTTGATGGCTATGAGATCAATTTCAGCGAATCTACTGCCGCTCTGTATGACAATGCCAATCCACAAATCGTATCGGTTGAATCCGAATGCAACCAAAACTTTTTTGTTGTTACGATGAGCGAAGTAATTCAATCATCTTCGGTTTCTTTATCGGACTTTTCCTTAACCGGGCCTGTTGGACCCTTGCCCATCAGCAGTGTTGAAATGAACAACCCCAGCAATGGAAATGGCGATTCTTTCATATTGAATCTGCCCGTAAGCAACATCGGAGCAGGGAATTATTCACTGACCATTGGCAACAACAATGGCGGTGTCACGGATGCCTGTGGCAATGCAGCCATAGAAACTTTCAATTTTGTGTACGACCCCGTTGACCTTGATGTCTCCGCTGGCGTGGATCAAGTAATTTGTTCCGATGGAAACATCACCTTGACCGCAACGGGTTCCTTTGCCACGGTGCAATGGACCGGTGGTCCCAATACCCCCGATTATGTGGTCACGATTCCCGGAACCTACACTGTGCAGGCTTTTGCCAATGGATGTCAGGTGCAAGACCAAGTAGAAGTCTCCTTGGCCACCACCACCTGGGACTTGGGAAATGATGTTGCATTTTGCGAAGACGAATGGATCGAAGTAAGTTCCCCATTGCCGGTGTTGTGGGAAGACGGTACCTCAGGCCTGAATGCCTATCCCGATAGCAGCGGTTATTTTTCCGCCCAATATTTTTACGGTAGCAATTGCATCGCCAACGACAGTGTTTATGTCGACATCCATACCCTTCCGATATTCAGCTTGGGCAATGACACCTTATTGTGTCAGGGAGAAATCATCACCTTAAGCACACCGGTTAGCGTCAATTGGAATGGTGGAGTGGTGGGCACATCGTATACCGTTCAAAATCCTGGAAATTTCTTTGCCATATATGACGATGGCTTCTGCTATGCGCAGGATGAGATTGTGGTGAGTTATCAATCTCTGCCTTTCATTGATTGGGAAGGAGAGCAGTACACCCTGTGTGGTGGTGATTCTCTGGTCATGGATGCTCAAGCTTATCCCGCAGACTCCTATTGGTGGTTTGATGAAGAAATGGACAGCACGGCTACCATTCAAGATTCGGGAGCATTTTACATCACCCTCAGCAATGAATGTGGCAGTTACACCGCCCACTGGACCGTCAACATAGAAGATTGTAACAATTATGCCTACATCCCCAACACCTTTACCCCCGACAATGATGGCATCAACGATGCGTGGGTGGGGGAGTTCAACCGCATCATGAACTACGACATGCGTATATTCAACCGCGATGGCGAAGTCATTTTTCATTCACAAGATCCCAACGAGGTGTGGAACGGTAGCGCACGTGGGGGTCAGTACTACGTCCCCAATGGCATCTATCTCTACCAATGCGAAATCAAATTCCTCAATCTGGAGATTCAAAAGCTCCAGGGAACGGTGGCTGTTTTGCGGTAGGGGGTGGCTCATTAAAATTTGATATATTCGCTCCGAATTGTCAATGGCCAATGTATCAATAAAAAAATACCCAATTCATTCCATAAACCAATGAAACTATTCCTCACGCTTTGCCTTTTCCTACACTTTGGTTTGATGAATGCCCAATATGTTCGATCCACTGATTCTTATGGGGATAAGTTGATTTTTGTAGATGGAAGTACCATTCGGGCCAAAGATGAATATGGCAACAAATTATTTTACCTCGATGGCAATACCATCAAAAGGGAAGATGCCTATGGTGAGAAGTTGTTTTACATCGATGGCAACACCATCAAATTCAAAGACGCTTATGGCGAAAAACTCTTCTTCTTTGATGGCAAAACCATTCGCGCCAAAGATTCCTATGGCGAAAAATTATATTACCTTGATTGCCAAACCCTCCGATACAAAGATGCCTACGGTGATAAGTTGTATTACTTCGAAGGAATCCCTGAAAAATGGGTGATTGTGAGTTTGATTCGGTAATAGTCCCTTATCATTGCCATGAAATGAATACAAAGACAGCCGACGAAATCATCACCCAACTCCAACTAATCGCTCATCCTGAGGGGGGCTATTATGCGGAAACCTACCGTTCTGAAGAGTTGACCATCAACAAAAATGGAGATTCAAGAAGTACCTGCACTGCCATTTATTTTCTACTCAAAGACAATGACCTCTCCAATTTGCATCGCATTCAATCCGATGAACTCTGGTTCTTTCACCAAGGCGAACCACTGGAAATCGTATACATTCAACACGGAAGAATTTCTTCCATTGTCCTAGGAAACAACCTTCTAAATGGGGAAGTACCCCAAGCAATGATTCCCGCCAATGTTTGGTTTGGTTCCAAATTAAAAAACAACAAAGGCTACGCACTCGTCAGCTGCACCGTCGCGCCGGGTTTCGACTTTCAAGATTTTGAACTGGCAGAAAGAAGTGAATTATTGAAGGATTATCCGCACTTGCATGAACTCATTACAGCGTTCACCCGATAAGATTTTTCTAGCATCCCTTTCCTCCATTTACAAAAAATAATTACTTTTGATAGTATCATTTGATACTATCATTATGAATCCTCCTTACCAGATTACCCCTGAAATTCTTTTCCGGATAGCATCTATTGCTGAAAAAATTGGCCAGCTCAGTGCCAAATATCTTGATAAACCTTCTCCTCAGTTGAGAAAGAAAAATCGTATCAAAACCATCCATTCTTCTCTAACCATTGAAGGGAATACGCTCTCAACAGAGCAAATAACAGCGTTGATCGAAAAAAAACGGGTTATCGGTCCCAAAAAGGATGTCAATGAAGTATTGAATGCGATAGCGGTTTATGAGAAATTGAACACTTTTGACCCCAAATCGTCCACTTCATTTTTGAGAGCCCATGAAATACTGATGAAAGGATTGATTGAAGACAATGGCAAATACCGGAAAAAAAATGTGGGTATTATGGCTGGCAATCAAATGGCGCATTTGGCACCTCCCGCCAAGAACGTATCGCATCTAATGAACGATTTATTCACTTATCTTAAAACATCTAAAGAAATATCGATTCTGAAAAGCTGTGTTTTTCATTATGAAATGGAATTCATACATCCATTTTTAGATGGCAATGGAAGAATGGGCCGTCTATGGCAAACTTTGATTTTGATGAAAGAATATCCTGTATTTGAATTTATACCATTCGAAAATATCATCCATCAAACGCAAACAAAATATTATCAAGCCCTCGCTAAGAGCGACAAAGTAGGACATTCAACACCATTTATCGAATACATGCTGAGGGTTATTGATGATTCATTATTGACCATGTTGGAAGTTAAGGGGCACATTAAAACAGCTGAGGATAGATTGAACTATTTCTTGGAAATATGCAATGCAGATTTCAATCGAAAAGATTACATGACCGTATTCAAAGAACTTTCCTCAGCTACTGCCAGTCGCGACTTGAAGAGAGGAGTGGAGCTTGACCTATTCGAAAAAGAAGGAGAAAAAACCAAGACCATCTACAGAAAGAAGTGCTAGAACCAACAACAATAAAGGACGAATAACCATTCGCCCTTTATCATCTCATCAACGGACGAATAATCATTCGCCCGCCCTTATCCCATCAACTCAATCCACTGATCACACCATTGGCATCAATGTCCATGCCTTCCGATGCGGGCGTAGCAGGCAAACCGGGCATGCGCATCATTTCGCCCAAGATGGGAATGATAAAACCGGCTCCCACTGCGAATTCAAATTCGCGAACAGTGACTGTAAATCCCTTGGGGCGTCCAATCTTGCGCTCGTCATCACTGAATGACTTTTGTGTTTTGGCCATGCACACGGGCATTGCTGCCAAGCCCAACTTTTCGATGGTCTTTAAATCCGACTCTGCTTCTTTGGTATAATGAACCGCGTCCGCGCCATAAATGGTCTTGGCTATCTTCTCGATCTTTTCTTTGACTGGAGCATTCCAATCATACAATGGGGCAAAAGCATTTCTTCCTGATTCCAAAACCTCTACCACCTCACGAGCCAAATCACGCATGCCATCACCACCTTGTGAAAACCCACGAGCTACAACGGCCTTAACGCCTTTCAACGCACAACGATCAATGACGTATTGCAATTCCTCTTCACTGTCGGTTGGGAAGTGGTTCAATGCAACCACGGGCGTGATGCCAAAGTGCATGCAGTTCTCGATGTGTTTCTCCAAGTTCTCCATTCCTGCTGTAACCCTTTCCATGCTGGGAGTGTTGTATTCTTCTTTCTTGGCACCACCATGATGACGCAATGCGCGAATCGTACCCACCAATACGATGGCATCGGGCTTCAATTGACCATAGCCACATTTGATATTCATGAATTTCTCTGCACCCAAATCGGCACCAAATCCAGCTTCAGTGACAACGTAATCACTCAAGCTCAATCCCATTTTTGTGGCAATGATGGTATTGGTACCTTGGGCGATATTGGCAAATGGACCACCATGAATAATCGCAGGATTGCCCTCCAATGTTTGCACCAAATTGGGCTTGATGGCATCTTTCAACAACAAAGCCATAGCACCTTCCGCCTTTAAATCTCTTGCATACACGGGCTGCTTGTCATAGGTAAATCCAACAAAAATGTTTCCCAATTTGGTTTTCAAATCCTCGATGTTTTTACTCATACACAAAATGGCCATCACCTCTGAAGCCGGCGTGATGTTGAAACCATCTTCCCTGGGAATGCCGTTTCCAGTGCCTCCCAAGCCTATTGTAATTTGGCGCAACGAGCGGTCGTTCATGTCCATGACCCTCTTCCAATAAACTTGTCTGGGATCAATACCCAAATTTTGGGTCTTGCTTTGAATATTGTTATCAATCAAAGCCGCCAACAAATTATTGGCTTTCTCGATAGCACTGAAATCTCCAGTGAAATGCAAATTGATATCCTCCATCGGAACCACTTGCGCATATCCTCCGCCAGCAGCGCCGCCTTTGATCCCAAATACCGGACCCAAAGATGGCTCACGCAAAACCACGGTGGCCTTTTTTCCTATTTTATTCAAACCCTCGGTCAATCCAATGGACGTGGTGGTTTTTCCCTCTCCAGCCGGGGTAGGCGTGATAGCACTCACCAAAATTAATTTGGCCTTTTTTACTTTCTCATCATCAATCAAATGCAAAGGCAATTTGGCTTTGTATTTTCCATAGTGCTCTAATTCATCAACAGCAACATTCAATTTGCTTGCGATTTCATTGATGTGGCGCATTTGACAGTTCTGCGCAATTTCTAAATCGGATGGGAAGCTCATTTCTTCTTCTATTTAAAAGTTCAACCTGCCAAAGGAAAGCTTGATTTTATCTGTTTCAAAACCGAAATAAAAAACATTGTTAACTATTCAAAGTGAATGAAAGAGTGGGGCAACCAATCTTGCCTTTTTTTTCGTTAATTCGCAATTCAATATTTTAGAATGAAAAAATTAATCTTTTCCGCCACTGCAATTTGCTTGGCGTCTTTGACCCAAGCGCAAAACGCTCCCATCGATCAACAATGGCAACATGCTGACTATGGAACCAACAGCATTGTGGGTACCAGTGCCGCCAAGGCGCTTCAGGATTTTTCTCCTGCAACGGGTGCCTTTGCTCCAATTATTGTTGCTATCATCGATAGCGGTACTGAAACGGATCACCCAGACTTGGGTTCTCGTCTATGGACCAACAAAGGAGAAATCGCAGGGAATGGTATCGATGATGACAAAAATGGTTACATCGACGATATCCACGGTTGGAGCTTTATCGGCGGAAAGAATGGAGATGTAGAGAAAGACAACATGGAATTTATCCGCGTATACAAGATGTACAAAGGGATGTTCCCAGATGGTAAATCTGTAAAAGGGAAAGAAAAGGAATTCAAATACTACCAAAAATTAGAGAAGGATTTCCAAGGACGTCTAACAGCAGCGCAAAACAATGTGAAAGAATATGAAGCTTTCACCAAGATGTACCAATCCGCAAAGAACTTCTTTAAAAAAGAAATCGGTGACAACTACACCCAGGAAGAGGTGATGGGTTACCAAGGCGAAAATGACTCGTTGCCCATTTTTAAGCAATTGATTGTTGTTGGAATTCAAAACAATTTTGATGAGGTTTTGCCACAATGGGGCGATCAAGTGAAGTCTGCTTTAGAGTTTGGATACAATTTGGATTTTGATCCACGTGCGATTGTAGGTGACAATTATGCAGATGTGAATGAAATGAACTACGGAAGCAACCACATCGATGGTCCAGCAGGAGAACATGGAACGCACGTTGCAGGTATTGTTGGCGCTGCGCGCGATGGCAAAGGCATGGACGGTATCTGCCCCAATGCAGAATTGATGATTATTCGCTGCGTACCAGACGGTGACGAAAGAGACAAAGATGTCGCCAATGCGATTATCTATGCCGTTAACAATGGTGCCAAGGTGATCAACATGAGTTTTGGTAAAGCGTATTCTCCTTTCAAAGCCCGTGTTGATGAAGCGGTCAAATATGCCGAGTCAAAAGGGGTGTTGTTGGTTCATGCTGCCGGCAACGACAATAAGAACGTCGATGTTAAAGACAATTTCCCCAAAGCAGAATACCTGAGTGGTGGCAAATGCACCACATGGTTGGAAATTGGTGCCAGTGATAGAAATCCTGAAAGTTTAAAGGCCAGCTTCAGTAACTATGGTCGTTGTTCAGTGGATGTATTTGCTCCAGGTGTCGATATTTATTCGACTGTACCGGGTAAGAAATACGAAGCGATGAGCGGTACTTCTATGGCTTCACCAGTTACGGCTGGGGTAGCGGCGGCCATTTGGTCTTACTATCCTCAATTGTCTGCGGTTGAAGTAAAGAATTTGATTCTTGAATCAGCTGTAGATTATAGCCGTCAGCAAATGCCTTTGGACGAGGAGCGCACGCGCACTTGGACAGAAAAGATTTTCTTCGGCAACACCGCCCGCACTTATTCTTTGGGTTGGGTTGCAGTGGATGATGATGGGAAGAAATTTGAAGACATGTTGAAAGTGTCTGACAATTGGAGCAAATCGGCAATGCCCGTTCAATTTAAAATTGGTCAAGAAATCAATGCCGATTGGTCAGCCTCATTAGCGGTTACCATGATGAAATTGAATGCGCGCATCCAAAACGGTGAGGTAACGGATCAAGTAAGCAAATTGAATGCGTATGATTTAAATACCCAATACAATTTAGTTTCTGGTAAGAAGGTGAGTGTGCACGCCATCCAAGGTTTGGGATATTATGATCGTTCTACGGGTGATTTCAAAAACTCTTGGACTTTAAATACAGGTTTGGGCGTTAATGTTCAGATGAACCGTACTTGGTCTGTAAGTGCTCAATCACAAGCCAAATGGGGATTGAAAGACATCGATGGTGGAGCGAGCTATTTGCAACACAGTCTGTCTTTGAACTACACTTTGGATGGTTGGAATACTTTCGGTCGTTATTCAAGAACAGGTTCAGTTGTGAATTTGTACAAAGCTTTGGAATTGGCAGAAAAACGTTACGGCAAGTAATGATATGATCCGTTCCTACCAAGGAATAAAATTTTCAAAAGGTGATTCTCAAACAGTGAATGATGCACTGGTGGTAGAATCACCTTTTGCCATTTATATCAATGGCGAACCATTGACGGTAACGATGCAAACCCCAGGGCATGAATTGTTCCTGGCTACCGGATTGCTCATCACAGAGGGAATCTTGTCCCGAAAAAAAGCCCAAGTTCCTTATCAATTGGAATCTTCAGTAGAAGGCCCTAAAATTCATTTTGATATTCAAGACTCGGCATCCATTGCCAACAAGCGGTCTTTGTTGAGTGTTTCCTCTTGCGGCATTTGCGGCAAAACCGGCTTTGATATTCCCCAAGGACAATCTTTGGAGTCCACACCGGTTCAATGGAATTTGGGGGTGATGTTTTCCCAAATGCGTTCCCTACAAAATGATTTTGAACAAAGCGGGGGATTACACGCAGCCGCACTGTTTGATTCCAATCAAACCCTTATCAATTGTTTTGAAGACATTGGAAGACACAATGCTGTGGACAAGTGCATCGGTCACTATTATTTAAATACCTCAGATCATGCGCCCGCCATTGTTTTGGTCAGTGGTCGAATTTCCTATGAGATCATCGCCAAATGTTTTATGGCAAAAATTCCAGCTATCGCCGCAGTTTCAGCCCCCAGTTCCTTGGCCGTAGATTTTGCCAAAGAATGGGGCATTCAACTTTTTGGCTTCTGTCGCGAAAATAGATTTACCCAATATGTATAAATTTCTAGCAAGCCTTGGATTGATTTTAATCTCAATCAGCAACCTCTGGAGTCAAGCGTCCAAAGATTCCATTCAATATGAAAATTTGGTCTTCGAAGGTGCCGGAATTAGAGGTTTGGCCTACTGTGGTGCATTGATGGAAATGGAAGATCGAAACATGTTGAAACACATTGAACGTGTCGCTGGAACTTCCTCAGGCGCCATTACCGCCACATTATTGGCAGTGGGATACACGCCGCAAGAAATTTTTGAAATGATAGGCAATACCAACTTTGCCAAATTCAATGATGGGGGTGGATTTTTCATTGGTGGTACTTTGCGATTATTCCGTAGAATGGGGTATTACAAAGGCAGGAAATTTACCCAATGGATGGAAAAATGCATTGAGGATAAAGTGCAAAATCCCAACATCACTTTTGCAGAACTCCATCAATTGCATCTATCCAACCCCAAGTACAAAGAACTGATTGTCACCGCCACTTGCATGAATCACCAAAAGGTGGAGTATTTTGGATTTCACTCTTATCCCAATATGCGGGTGGTGGATGCGGTTCGAGCCTCGATGGCCGTGCCTTTGTATTTTGAACCATTGGTGATCAATGATGAAGGAAAAGTAATGGATGTTAAACATTACGCGGATCAAGACCATGTCCTATTGGATGGTGGTTTCCTTTCCAATTTTCCAATCTGGGTATTTGATGATTCTACACAATACGATTGCCACTCCAACCAGACCATTGGTTTCAGAATAGACAGCGATTATCAAATACAAGTGGATCGAACCAAAACCAAATTGCCATTGTACTACAGTGTTCATGGTACGGTAGATCTAGTGGGTTCAGTATACTACATCATGAAAGAAAATCTCAACCGTTTTATTCTAACACCCTACGATTGGAAAAGAACGGTGAGTATCAGCGATTGTAACATGGGGCCCAAAGTAAAACGCCTTTCCCCAGAGGAAAAGGCGTTGTTTATCAAAGCGGGTAGAGAAGGGCTTCGTCGCTATTTGGACGAACCCGGATTTCAATGACGAATCATCAATTTCTCTACCTCAGAGCCATTTCTGACCAAGTATATTCCATCGGCCCAATCCTGGGTTGAAAACACAATGGGGGACATCGCATTGTGATATAAGGTTTCGATCTTTCTACCTGTAGCATCCCATATTTCAATCCAACCTTGCATTCCAGACAATTGCACCTGGTCCCCCGCGGGTTGAGGATAAATGGATATGTTATGTAGACCAAGCTCATCCAAATCCGTGCTCAACATGGTGAAGCTCCCTTGGTCAATCCAAGACGAACCACAATCATTTTTGGCCGCAACTTTCCAATAATGAAGACCAATTTGGGTCATGGGAATGTTGAGCGAATTCAATGGGGTGGTTTGGGTTATCACATTTTGAGTAAAAGCCGGATCTGTCGCGATGGTAATTTCATATTCTGTAGCATCCAATGCTGGATTCCAAGAAAAATAAACCGGATTAAAACCAATGACCTCTGTATTCCAAGGGGAAACAATGGTCGGCATGGATGGGGCAGAAGTACCAGATACCTCAATCACAATCTCCACTGTGTAAGCCTGTTGGTTGGGGGCAATAAGGTGCATGGGGATGCGATGAACGCCCACGGGGGCGTTGGGCTGAACAGAAAATTGAAAGTTGTAACTACCGCTTCCTGTAATGGTGGTGCTACCATCCATGACGAACCAACTGGGATTCTCCAATGAGACCAACAAGGGGAAATACAAATTGGTATTCACCTGCAACTGTGCCGAAAAACTTCCATTTAAACAAACCGAGTATTGCGATTCTTTCCATTGCAAAAAAGTAGGTTTTGTGATGAAGAACCCGTCATACATGCTGGTTGCCAAGTTGATTCCACTGGGCAAATATTGGTAATTGCTCCATGTTCCTGAAAATTGTACAAAGTCATTCATGGGCACCAAATCAAAAAAGGCTACTTCATTCAACAATCCTTCTCCTGTTCGGATGGCGTCCAAAACACGAACCCCGCTTCTGTAATTGCTTTCAAATGCAAATTGATCCACCATGTACAAATTATGATCAATGGAAGTATTGCTGGTCTCATGAAATCCCATGTAATTGATATTGTCCAAATCATTTAAATCAAACAAATGGGTTCGGGTGTTGTTTCCAAAATTCATTTCATCCAACTCATCGTTCACCAAGAAATAGCGCTTGTCTTTGGTAAACCAGCCTTGGTGAACATATCCTGTTTCATTGTAGAGGTATGAATCAAGCAATTGAATGTCATTGGTGGAAGTAGCATTGACGACATATAAACCCGTATATCCATTACAAAGAACAATAATCAAATCGCCTTGATGATTGGGGTCTGGTCCTGAATAAGTGGTGATAAATCCATCATGCGTATAGCCAGAGTCAGCATATCCACCTACAAAAACGGGATTCAAGGGATTGGTGATATTGAGAAGATGCGGACCACCGCTGAAAGTATTGGTTCCCATCGCACACAAAATTCCCGATGTAGGATCAATATTGAGTGTGTGACAATGACCGAATCCCGCATAATGTGCATCCTCATTGAATACCGCAGGAATATTGGTCACGGTATCCAATTGCAACAAATTCATCACTTGTAATCCATGATTGCTGGATTCACTGACCACAAAAGCATGGTTTTGATAAGTTTCCATATCACGCCACAAACTGGCAACATCATGCGCAGGAAGCAAACCCAAATACACCGGATTGGTGGGGGTGGAGACATCCACAAAGGCTGTTCCGTTTGAACATCCCACCAAAGCATACTCCCTTCCACTTACCGGAGAAACCCATCCCCAAATATCATTGGTGTTATCACATCCACCAATTTCCGTATTGGTCATGTGCGCCAACAGATCTATATTCAAACAAGGATATTCGCCTGCCATGCCATTGACACATGGGGTTTGCGACCTCATTATTGCAGTCATTGAAAACAATAGAAACAAAATCAAGTTTTTCATGTCTCAAATGTAAGCGTTAGCGGCAATTACACGAGACAACTTTTGGATAAAATACTTGGTCTTTAGTATTATTGTAAAAATTATCAATATGAAAAAGATTTTCTTGGGTGTAGCTTTTTTGGCAATGTCTAATTGGGCGTTTTCACAATGCAATGGTGTGGTTCTTAAAGAAGGAAATACCTCTTTTAAAAAGTTCACCGATGGCATGCAAGTGAGTTTTGATTTTTGTGGAGACAAAGATCAGCTGGTGTCCATTTTGGACAAAGCCGATACCATGAAAGAAAATGCATACTTGACTGTCGAAAATGATCCTTTGAATGGTGAAAAATACAATTGCGTTTTGACCATCAGAGGTGCTGTGGATTATGATTATGCTGTAAAAATGATGGCAGCGATGGGAATCAACAAGGTTACGAAAAACGGTCAATTACTCGATTTGAACAATACAAATGCTTGGTACAAATAAATCTTCTTTCTTGAAAAGATGGGGAATAGGGCTCTGCGTGGCCCTATCTGCATTTAATGGAATGGCCCAATCCGTTGATGCTGGTGATGACATTTTTCAATGTTCAGGTCCAGTGATTTTAAATGCAACTGTGGATGGCGTAACCTCATCCAACAACTACACAGTGTCGCAATTGCCCACTTTTGCACCTGAGGTTATTGGCGGAACCGGGGTAACATTGGGCGATGATGCGGTATCTGCATCTTTCCCTATTGGATTTTCTTTTTGTTACTACAACAACACCTACACCAATTTCTGGATCGGCTCAAACGGCTGGGTATCTTTCACTGGTGGTCAACCCACCAGTTATGTTTCCGCTTCGATTCCAAGCACAGCTTCCAATGTACCCAAAAATTGCATTTTTGGACCATGGCAAGATTGGCATCCGGGAACTGGCGGTCAAGGACCCTACATCAAGTACCAAACCATCGGAACAGCTCCCAACCGCAAATTGGTGGTGACTTTTGATCAAATTCCAATGTTCTCTTGCACCTCTACCAAAGGGAAGTTTCAGATTGTTTTGCATGAAACCACCAACATCATCGAGAATCACCTTTGGACCAAACCTTCTTGTGGTACTTGGCCTGGAGGTAATCCCAATTTCTCCGTTCAAGGTATTCACAACGCCAATGGGACAGCTGCGGTAACAGTGGCCGGAAGAAACAGTGCTTCATGGACTGCGAACAACGAATCATGGCGATACACGCCCGCTGGATCCCCACCCATTGTATGGACCAATCAAGCGGGCCAACAAGTAGGAACCGGTCCTTCCATTACCATCAATACACCCGTCTCTGGTGATTTTACCGCAACAGCAGCGGTTTGTGGCGGTGCAACGTATTCTGATGTGGTTCATGTCGAACTTACAGGAGTGTCCATCAACACTTCAGCTACACAATCGTCTATTCAACCTTCGGGTTGTGGAAATGGAGCGGGCTCCATATCACTGGTGGTCAACAATGGTATTGGTCCGTTTGATTATGAATGGACGCAGCTACCCAATTTAAATAGTCCCAATGCCACGGGACTGAATGATGGCAATTACCAAGTGACCGTCATTGACTTGGGATCTGGATGCGAGGTTTCTGGTGCTTTCAATGTACCACAAGAAAATTCGCTCAATGTTTCTGCCTCTGTGGTTAACGTGACTTGCCCTGGTTCGTCCAATGGTCAAGCTGCGGCCATTGTCAATGGCAATATCGGGAATGTAACCTATGAGTGGTCTGGAACTACACAAAACACACAAATCGTTTCAGGTCTGTCTGCTGGCGTTTACCAATTGATGGTTCAGGATGCCGCAGGTTGTTATGACTCCATTAATGTTACCATTAACGAGCCACCTGCGATTGTCATCAATGTACTCAACATGGAAGACAATGCTTGTAACGGTGGAGCAGCAGGGGTGATTGATGTGCAAGCCACTGGAGGTTCTACTGGTGCCGTTTTCTCTTATGCATGGTCTACTTTGGGTGGACCTCAATTCGCAACAGGTCCAAGTGCTGGCAATTTGGCTGCTGGTACATATGTAATTACAGCTTCTTACTTAAATCCCCAAGGCCAAACTTGCACCAACCCCGATACCCTCGAAATATTTGAACCCCTTCCGATGGACCTGTCTTTGGTGGTTGGAAATATCGGTTGCTCAGGCCAAGCCACGGGATCTATTGAAGCAGTGGTAGCCAATATTGTCGATCCACTTTCTTATGCTTGGTCTTCTGCTCCTGGTGTTAATCAATCAACCATCAATGACCTGGCTCCCGGCAATTACAGCGTGACTGTGACAGACGGCAATGGTTGCACAGAATCGGAAAGTGGTGAGGTTTTGTTGGTCGGCAATCCAATGAACTTAACCTCTACTGTCAATCATGTCGATTGCTTCAATGGAAATGATGGAACTGCAACCATCAATATTTCTGGTGGAACACCTGGATATGTGGTCAACTGGCCCGCAGGAGTTAATGGCAGTGGCAACTTTGCCGACAATTTGGAAGCCGGTGTCTATACAGTTCAAGTGGTAGATGCCAACAATTGCGACATGACTTTAAATGTAACGGTGAATGAACCTTCTCTATTAACGGTAAACATTCAGAACATCGTTGATGTACTTTGCTATGACCAAAGCAATGGCCATGCAACTGCAAGTATTTCTGGTGGAACAACCAACTACCAAGTCCTATGGAGCAGTGGTGAAAACAGTATCAATGCCGTTGCAATTCCTCAAGGTAATTTTTCAGTTACTGTAACCGACGCCCATGGTTGCACCGCCACGGATAGCGATGTGATGGATCAACCACAACCGCTTACTGCAGTTGTTGGAATTACAGAGCCTTCTTGCTTTGGTGGAAATGACGGTATCGGCGAGGTAACCATTTCAGGTGGTACTCCAAACTATACTGCCGATTGGAGCAATTCAAACACCAATGGCGAATTGGTAAATAACCTGACTGCAGGAAATCAATCCGTAACGGTCACGGATGCCAATGGTTGTCAAGTAACACAAAACTTCAACTTGTCTCAGCCTGCTGCTATGACCGCTACTTTCGATGTCGTGGGCGATGTTTGTGGAGATTTGGTTGCCAGCGGAGCAGCAACCGTTACTGTCAATGGTGGAACACCCAATTATTCTTATGCTTGGGACCAAGGCTCCAGTTTATCTGCAACCCAGTCCAATGTCAATGATGGCCCCATTCAAGTGGTTGTTCTGGATAACAATGGTTGTGTTCAAACTTTCTCAACCAACATTCCGGTGATCGAAACGCCTGTGGCCTCTTTCACGTCTAATCCTGAGTTTGATCCTCTTTCAACCGTGATCAGTGGGTACTTGCCATTGACGGTTTCATTTGATGATCAAACAGCCTTTGGTTCCAGCGCCAGCTGGAATTGGGGAGACGAAACCCAAACGCTTCCTGCTGGAACTGATGTTACCCACCTTTTTGATTCATTGGGATACCACAACGTAAACCTTACGGTTACTGGTCCCGGAGGATGTACTTCAGATCTTAATTTTATTGTATTTGTATACGATTCTGCGCAGATTGCGTCATTCAATTTCTTCACTCCAAATAACGATGGATACAACGATGTCTACCGTGTTTCATGCGAAAACTTTTATGGTGGTGTTTACTATGATTGCGGAGAATTCACAGTTAGAGAGTTCAGCGGAAAAATCTTAAACCGTTGGGGAACGGTCATCTATGAATGGACCGATGTGAACAAAGGATGGGATGGCAAAATCAATGGCCAACCGGCCAATGAAGGGCAATATCTTTTCTTGGGTAACGCAAAATTATACGACGGAAAAGAATTTGAATTCCAAGAGTGGCTAAACTTATCGAGATAAAAAAAGGGCTTCGGCCCTTTTTTTATTCATACAATCCAAATACGGAACTACCGCTGCCGCTCATTGCAGCATAGAAGGCACCGTTGGAATAATGTGCCGCAATGTATTCACCGATAATAGGGTGCTTCGCGATGGCCCCCTTTTCAAAGTCGTTGCGTAAAACAGCTTTCCATTGGTCCTTGGGCAATGCCGCAAGATTGCGCAAATCAAAGGTCGCTGGCTGGGGTTGCACCCATTGATAAGCCTCAGCCGTTGAAATAGAAACGGGTGGAGAGGTGATCTCAATTTTAAAATCCATAGGGAAGTTGATGGGTTCCAACTCATGACCAACGCCGTTCACATAACAAGGCGAATTCAAAATGAAAAAGGCATTGTCACTACCGATTCCCGATGCAATGGATATCAATTCCTGATTGGACAATCCCAATTGAAATAATGCATTCATCATTTTTAAGGCAAAGGCAGAATCTGCCGACCCTCCGCCCAAACCGGCTCCACTCGGAATTTTCTTAATCAAATGAATATCCACGGCTGGAATTTGAAAGCGCTGATGCAAAGCCAACCACGATTGATAGCAACTGTGCTTGGTTTTGTCGATGTTAAAGGATGCATTGTGCATGTGTATTTCAGCATCAGCAATTTGATCATTCAAGACAATTTCCAAAACATCAGCAAGGGAACCCGGTAAAAAAAGGGTTTCCAGAGTATGATAGCCATTGGGTCTTCTTTCTGTAACAAACAAACCCAAATTGATTTTGCAATTAGGAAATGTCACCATATTACTGCTCCCAATAACCCATGGATTTCAATCGATTCACATTGTTTCTCCAATCAGGATCCACCTTAATGAAGGTTTCCAAAAATACCTTTTTATCCAAAAATGCCTCCATCTCCTTCCGGGCAGAAGTCGCCATTCTTTTAATTGCAGATCCCTGATGACCGATTATTATGGCCTTTTGAGATTCGCGCTCAGTTAGAATGATCGCTCTTATTTTAATCACGTGATCCTCCTCTTTGAAAGATTCAATTTGAACTTCACATGAATAGGGAATCTCCTTGTTGTAATATTTTAGAATTTTCTCTCGGATAATCTCACTGCAAAAAAAACGTTGGGTTCGATCCGACAATTCATCCTTGGGAAAAAATGGGGGAGAAGGAGGAAGCACCTCGATTATCTTTTGTAGCAACTCCTTGGTATACAAATAGGTCAAGGCACTCACCGGATAGATTTTAGCATGGGGTAATTCGTTCTGCCAAAACTGAAATAGACCATCCGCAGATTCGTTGCCCACCAAATCCAATTTATTGAGTACAACAAATATGGGAACATCCATCTTTTTAATCTTCTCTAATGTGCTCGCATGAAAGGGGGTTCTATCGGAACTGTCTATCACCATCAATATCAAATCGGCATCGGTTAGTGCACTTCCTACCGCTTTCATCATGCCTTCATGCAATTTGTATTTGGGATCCAAAACGCCAGGCGTATCGCTGTAAACGATTTGATAATCATCCCCATTCAATATCCCCATGATTCGATGACGGGTGGTTTGTGCCTTGGCTGTTACAATACTTAACTTCTGGCCAATAAGGGCATTCATTAAAGTTGACTTTCCTGCATTGGGCAATCCAATAATATTGACAAATCCTGCTCTGTGTTTCAATTCTGACATGACACAAAGGTATTACCTTTGCGGCATGGGATTGACATTTGAATTACTAAAGAAAGATCTTCAATCAAAAGCCAGGGCAGGGGTGATTACCACCGACCATGGAAAAATTGAAACTCCTATTTTTATGCCAGTGGGAACCGCAGGCACGGTGAAGGCGATAAATCAACAAGATTTAAAAAATGATGTCAAAGCCCAAATCATTTTAGGCAATACCTATCATTTGTATTTGCGTCCCGGTTTGGATATCATGCAGGCTGCAGGCGGTCTCCATAAATTCAATGGTTGGGATAGACCCATACTTACAGACAGTGGCGGATACCAAGTATATAGCTTATCTGGAAATAGAAAAATCAAAGAAGAAGGTGTTGTTTTTCAATCACACATTGATGGTTCCCGACATTCCTTTACCCCAGAACGGGTAATGGATATTCAACGCATCATCGGAGCGGATATCATTATGGCTTTTGATGAATGTCCGCCATATCCATGTGATTACGCGTATGCAAAGAATAGTTTGCGAATCACCCATCAATGGTTGGATCGATGTTTTCAAAGAATCAACGAAACACAACCATTGTATGGTTATCATCAAAGTTTGTTTCCCATTGTTCAAGGTTCTGTTTTCAGTGACTTAAGAAAGGAGAGTGCCGAATTTGTGGCGTCAAAAAATGCCGAGGGGAATGCCATAGGTGGATTAAGCGTGGGTGAACCCCATGAAGACATGTACCGCATGACAGAAGAGGTTTGTGATATCTTGCCACAAGATAAACCTCGTTATCTCATGGGAGTGGGCACGCCTGCCAACATTTTAGAATCCATCGCCTTGGGCGTGGATATGTTTGACTGCGTCATGCCCACACGAAATGCAAGGAATGGACAATTGTTCACTTGGAATGGGATCTTAAATATGAGAAACAAAAAATGGGAAAGTGATTTCTCTCCTTTGGATCCCGATGGCGAAAGTTATGTTGACCAATTTTACACCAAAGCGTACGTTAGACATCTATTTGTTGCAGATGAACTCCTGGCGCTTCAAATAGCTACCGCACACAATTTGAATTTCTATCTGCGCTTAGTGGAAACGGCAAGAAAGAAAATCATGGAGGGTACCTTCAACGAATGGAAAAACAAAATGGTTCCTCAATTAATGCAACGCCTGTAATTCAATGATAGGGACATTAGACAAATTCATCATCAAGAAATTCGTGAGCAATTTTGTGTTCATGATTGGTGCGTTTGTAATTATCTCGGTCATTTTCGATCTCAGTGAGAACATCGATGATTTCCTACAATCCGATGCTACTTTTTGGCAAATCGTCACCCAATATTACTTGAATTTCTGTTTTTATTTTGGTAATCTGTTGAGTTCATTTATCGTTTTTCTAACGGTCATATGGTTCACCAGTAAACTTGCCCAGCAATCTGAAATGATAGCCATGCTCAGTGGTGGTATTTCCTATCGAAGGATTCTAAGACCTTATATGCTGTTTGCTACTTTCATGTCCATGGCATCCTTGCTATTGAGCCACTTCATTGTTCCATGGGCCAATACAACCAAATATGAATTTGAGTTGAAATACATCAAAAAGGCATTGACCGTTTCTCAAACCAATTTACACCGTGAAGTTGCACCAGGAACTTTGGCTCATTTTTACAGAGTGAACGCAGCCACAAGTTCTGGATCTCAATTTTCGTTGGAACAATGGACCAATGGTAAATTGGTCCAAAAAATTACCGCCCATGGGGCGTCTTCCCAACCCAACTCCAACAACTGGAAAATTGAACGTGCTTTGATTCGTTCTTGGGACAACAATGGCAATGAGAAATTAATTTTTAAAAATCAATTGGACACGGTCTTACCCATGACCATTGAAGATTTTGCATTACGAGCTGAGATCATGAGCGCAATGGATACACCAGAACTTCAAAGATTTATTGATGAACAAAGGTTAAGCGGGTCGGGTAGGGTCAAAGAATTTGAAGTCGAACTACACTCCAGAACATCCAATGCATTTGCGATTATCATTCTGACATTAATTGGAGTAACCATTGCCTCTCGCAAAATTCGAGGTGGAACAGGTGTGCATTTGCTTTTGGCTGTTGTTTTGGGATTTGTGTACGTTTTTATCTCAAAAGTTACTGCTGTTTCTGCAGTTACTATCGGAGTACCCGTGGTTATCGCGGTTTGGATACCGAATCTATTTTTTATGATTCTTGCTAGTTTTTTGTACAAAAAGGCGCAAAAGTGATTCTGTTCAAGTTCTTTTGCAGTACCTTACACCATAAATAACAAAGCCCGGACGTTTCCGAGCTTTGTTTACCTTAACTAAAAGACTCTTTTAAACCTATGAAATTTACCCATGAAATGGGGGAGTCATTTGTTTGGCAAAAGTAAATTCTTCCCCCCGTAATCTGTCTTTTTATTTTGTTAAATTATTGACGTGCTTTCGTTAATAATAAATTTTAATTCCGGGTAAATACGTATTGGACAATTGAATGAAATACATACCCCGTGGTTTGTCTTTTAAATCAATTGTAAACTGACTGCTTCCTTTGATCCATTTCCAAGTGTCCATCACCTGACCGTTGACGTTCAATAATACAATACTATCGATTGATGTACCATTGGAGTTGATTTGAAATTGCGAATCTCCAATCTTTTTGCAAAAGGGTTCTTTGATCACTTTAGAAACTCCCGTGGCAGGTTCAATCCAAACTTCCCAATATTGACTGTAATATTCCCCACATTGATAAGCGACCAAGGTCACTCCGTACAGCCCCGGAATATTAAAAGTATGGTTCAAAGAATCACCTGTGTATACATCTCCAGTATTCAAGTACCAAAAGATTGAATCACATTCAGGACATTGAATACTACCCGTTACACTTTGACCCACGGTATCAATGCTCGCCGTTGGATTGAAATCAAAACTTCCAATATTCCACTCGGAAAAATCTTCCATAACCACTTGATTCACGGCTTCCTTTGCAGCACTCACTTCCAATGCAGACAATCCTGCGGTGAAAGAAACCGCGTCTGGATTTGTGCGGAAAAGGGTAGAATAAAAACTCAAAGCAGCAACATAACTTCCCAATAAGGATGGATGAGATTGGTCTGCATTGTACAAAACCAAATCGGGATAATGGTTACGGATATATCTCCAACATGCACCAACAGGTGATACAATGGCTTGATTATCGTCCGCCATCATTTGATAGCGCAATCGCAGCAAACTGTCCATTCCTTCGTAGGTGCACACAGGAGGCCAATTGGGACAATTGGATGCATCACCGTTTTGTCTTCCCCAAGTCTGATAAAAAACGGTTTCGCCACAAGGAGAATATTTAACGATGCTATCATTCAAGCGCGCAGCATAAGGAAAACAATCCGTTTGCACTTGAGACAATGGAAATGAAGGCATTTGACTTTGTTCTTGTAATACTACAAAATCCCAATGGCCTTGTTGTATGTATCCAATGGAAATAGCATTATTCAAATGCTGACTAAATGCATATCCTCCCGGGTTGCTACTTAGCACATAAGTAGATATATTTGTACTATTCGCACATTGCTGAAACAATGAAGGTAAATTATTCACGCCAGTGTAACTGTTGCCAAGAAATAAAACCCTTGTTGTATCATTTTGAGCTTGACACAAATAAGAAAGGCCCAAGGCTAAAAAAACGAAACAGAGATTTTTCATAAACACAAAAGTAAGAAGATGCTAAAAAAAATTATTTTATTCTTGGCTGTGGCCATCGCAATTGGTGCATGCATCGGTGTGTATTTGTACAACAAACCCCATGAAACCGCTGCAGATATTGAAATATTTGAAGAAATTTCTGCCCACGACTTATATGCCAAATTCAAAATGGATCAAAAATCATCGTTAAGTACTTACCTCAATAAAAATTTAATGGTTTCGGGAAATTTGGAATCCTTCGTTCAAGATTCCGCTGGAACCAAATGGACACTTTCAACTCAATCAGAAGATTTGGGCGTTATAACAGTGACTTTTGCTGAACCGTTGCTCAACAATCCAACGGTTAATCAAATGGTCAAAGTCCAAGGATTGTGTGCAGGATATTTGGAAGGTGACGAACTCTTGGGCGGCGAGATTCAATTGAATCAAGCGGTAGTGGCACAATAATTGAAATTTTAAAAGAAAAAATATTATGAAAAAATTCATCCTTTCAATTGCGCTATTGAGCGCAGTTTCTGCTACTCAAGCGCAGAAGTATTTTACACGCAACGGCCATTTGGGATTCTTCTCCAAAACCAACATGGAAGATATCAAAGCCAATAATGAAAACGTAACGTATATTGTTGATTGGTCTTCTGGAGACATCCAAATCTCAGCATTGCAAACCAATTTCAAATTTGAGAAAGCATTAATGCAAGAGCATTACAACGAGAACTATGTTGAAAGCTCCAAATTTCCAAAGGCAACTTTCAAAGGCAAAATTGACAATGTAAGTGCAATCAACATCAAGAAAGATGGTGTCTACACGGCCACCGTTTCAGGGGCATTGGAAATACATGGGGTATCGAAAAACTACACAACAAAGCAACATTTAAGGTTTCCGGTAGTCATGTAATAGCAGAAACCAAATTCAATGTAAAATGCGCCGATCACAACATTAAGATTGAAGCCAATTTGAAAAACAATATTTCAGAAAGCATTGAGGTTACTGCAAAAGCTGACTTGACAGAATTAAAGAAATAATATGAAATTAAAAACCCTGACCCTGGCCACCTTATTGTTTCAAGGTACATTGACTTGGGCCCAAACAGACACCACAACCGATTTATTGGGATTATTGGGGGATGAGGAGCCTGTGATTTACTCAACGGCTACTTTTAAATCTACTCGTGTAATTAATGGACAATCCATAGAAAATGTCGCAGGTGGTGTGATGGATTTTAGAATCAGTCATCGATTTGGTACATTGAATTCAGGGGTTCACAAAATGTTTGGATTGGACATGGCTTCCATGCGCTTGGGCCTTGAATATGGTATCACAGACAATTGGATGGTGGGAATTGGTCGTTCCAATGTAAACGAAGAGGTGGATGGTTTTACCAAAATAAAGCTTTTAAAACAGGTGGAATCGGGACCCAAGAAAATGCCCATATCCGTTTCTTACTTTGGTTCCATTGTTATGCGTGGCACGGAATGGGCCAACCCAGAACGTACCAATTATTTTACCTCACGTCTATACTATTGTAATCAATTGTTGATTGCAAAAAAAGTAGACGATAAATTGTCGCTGCAATTAAGTCCAACGCACGTGCACAGAAACATAGTGGCTACTGCGGATATTCCTCATGATGTATTTGCCGTAGGTTTGGGTGGCAGATATAAGGTATCGCGACGCTTGGCAATCAACGCGGAGTATTTCAAACTGATGCAAAACAATATCCCCGGTGCCACCAATAGCTTAAGCTTGGGTGTTGACCTTGAAACAGGAGGACATGTTTTTCAACTGCACTTAACCAATGGCTCGTCCATGAATGAAAAAGGATTCATCACAGAAACCACCGGAAGTTGGAACAAAGGGGACATCCAATTCGGATTTAATATTTCAAGGGTGTTTACAGTCAAAAAGCCCAAAGGTTATCAGGAATAAAAAAAGCGCCACCAGGCGCTTTTTTCTTATCATTTCATCTCAATCAACGATCCGACCATTCAATCAAAAAATAAATAATCGTTACCGCTACCGCAACCAACATAATGGCCAATGTAACTGGTCCGCCAATCTCATTTTGTTGAGCCTCTGAATGCCCGTGATGTTCTTCGTGATGTCCCATAATCATTTGTTTTTACAAATGTATAAAAGTGTGGCCTGAGTCAGTACATTTGCACTTCAAATTTTTACTATGTCATTAAAATGCGGTATCGTTGGATTGCCCAATGTTGGAAAATCCACTCTCTTTAATTGTCTTTCCAATGCGAAAGCTCAGGCAGCAAATTTTCCTTTTTGCACCATTGAACCTAACGTGGGCACGATCACCGTTCCTGACGAAAGATTATCCCAGCTGGCAGAGCTCATTACTCCAGAAAGAATTGTTCCTACAACAATCGAAATTGTAGATATCGCAGGTCTCGTAAAAGGGGCAAGCAAAGGGGAAGGTTTGGGAAATAAATTCTTATCCAATATCAGAGAAACGGATGCCATTATCCACGTATTAAGATGCTTTGAAGATCCCAATGTTGTGCACGTGGATGGAAGCGTAGATCCCGTGCGTGATAAAGAAATCATTGACATCGAACTTCAATTGAAAGATCTTGAAGGGGTAGAGGCTCGTTTTCAAAAGGTGGCCAAAGCTGCTAAAACGGGTGACAAAGATGCCAAAAAAACTTTTGATTTTTTGACCAGAATCAAGGAGGCTTTGGAGCAAGGAAAGAGCGCCAGGGTGGTGGTTCCAGAAAATGATGATGAAGAGAAATTAATGAAGGATCTTCAGTTGTTGACTTCTAAACCTGTGATGTATGTATGCAATGTTGAGGAATCTTCTGTACAAACCGGAAATGCTCATGTAGAACGTGTGAAAGAAGCGGTAAAGGACGAGAATGCAGAAGTTATCATCATCGGCGCTGCCATTGAAGCGGACATCGCTTCCTTGGAAACCTTTGAAGAAAGACAAATGTTTTTGCAAGACTTGGGATTGGAACAACCTGGCGTTTCTAAACTGATCAAAGCAGCTTACGATTTATTGAATCTTCAAACCTATTTCACCGCCGGAGTTAAAGAGGTGCGTGCTTGGACCATTCACAAAGGAGATACCGCTCCTCAAGCTGCAGGTGTTATTCACTCTGATTTCGAAAAGGGTTTTATTCGCGCTGAAGTAATCAAATTCAACGATTATATCCAATATAAGTCTGAACCTGCTGTTAAAGAAGCCGGAAAAATGGGGGTCGAAGGAAAGGAATATGTTGTTCAAGATGGGGACATCATGCATTTCCGATTCAATGTATAAAAGTTTCTTTGGATCAATCGTTTTCTTCTGTTTCCTCGGATGCAGCAATAAGCCAGACATTCAGGGAGAAATAACACAGATCATGCAACGCCAAACGGATGCTTGGAATGCGCGTGACATTGATGGGTTTATGCAACCATATTGGCACAATGACTCTCTTCGATTTATGGGGAAGTCTGGGGTGACTTTGGGTTGGAATGCCACATTAAATCGTTACAAGAAAAATTACAAGCCTGAAGACATGGGGACATTGAAGTTCACAAATCTTCATTTCGATCCAATCAAAGGTGAGAATGCTTGGGTGGATGGCCGTTGGACACTCTACAGATCCAACGATACATTGTCGGGTTATTTCACTTTGCTCTGGAAACGTATAGACAATAACTGGCAAATTGTAGCGGATCATTCAAGTTGATATGGATACTCCTTTGACTTTTACTATCATCGGCATTACCGTGCTTATTTCTTATCTGGCATTTGAAAGAAGAGATTGGTTCAATCGTTTGGCTTTTCATCCCTACGTTGTTTTTCAAAACAAGGAATGGGACCGCTTAATCGGTCACACTTTTGTCCATGCAGATTGGATGCACTTGGGTTTTAATATGTATACATTTTATTCCTTTGGGCAAATTCTCGAAACCGTTTTGACGCACCCCAACATGCTTCAGAGATTCCATCCCGACATGAACATGTGGTCGCCTTTAACGGGAAAGGTTTTTTTTGTACTCCTTTATTTCATCGGTGCTGTGATTGCCTCTTTGCCCAGTTTAAAAAAGTATCGATACCAATATGCGTACAGAAGTGTAGGTGCCTCCGGTGGCGTTAGCGCTGTTATGATGGCATTCATGATTTTATTCCCAACCATGGATGTGGGCTTTATGATGCTGATTCCAATGCCTGCATGGATTGGGGCCATGGTCTTCTTGGGCTTAGAGCATTACTTCAGTAAAAAGGGACAAGGTCCAATCGCCCACGATGCGCATATTTATGGCGCATTGGGTGGTCTTCTAATCGTAGGCATTTGGGACTACCATTTCTATATCGACTTTGTTCAAGCCGTGTCTCAACAAATTTCCAATTTCTTTTTTCGGTCCTGAACTTCAGCTATAAATTCTTCGCGATTTTTAGGTGATATCAATACATACCCCCATTTGTCATAATGAATAGCAATTCGTTTCAAAGATGCCGCGGGCGAACTCAATGGATTGTTACTTAATTCCATTTTACGAATACTCGTCAAAGCTATTTTTCTGTAGCGAACAGGTCCCATGTAAATCGTAAGATTCTCCTCATCCAATTCATATCGTATTCGAACCACGAAAAAGTAAATCAGAATGGCAAGGGAGAAATGAGTCACCAAGAAAATGGTGGACATCTCACCCGCCATGAAAATGCCCTGACCAATGATCAGGGCATAAACGGGTATCCATATTCCCCAAGAAATAGCACTGGGGTAGATGATTTTATTCATTCTCCTTTTTGTTGACTTTCATCACAATCTTAGATTCTTCGTTGTCAAAATCAACAACCAAAGTATCGCCTTCTTTTAAGTTGGAGTTGATGATTTCTTCTGCGATGGGATCTTCCAAGTATTTCTGAATCGATCGACGCAATGGTCTTGCTCCATATTTCTCATCGTAGCCTTTGTCGGCAATGAAATCTTTGGCTACATCAGTCAACTCTATCTTATATCCCAAATCGGTGATGCGATGGAATAACTTGGCCAATTCGATGTCGATGATTTGATGAATGTGCTCTTTTTTCAATGGATTAAATACAACCAAGTCATCCACACGATTCAAGAATTCAGGAGCAAAGGCTTTTCTCAATGCCGCTTCGATGATTCCCTTGCGATCTTGCTCCTCAGCAGATGCTCTTGAAGAAGTGCCGAAACCAACACCCGAACCAAAATCTTGCAATTGTCTTGCACCAATATTGGAAGTCATGATGATCACTGTATTCTTAAAGTCAATCTTTCTTCCCAAACTATCGGTCATCTGACCATCATCCAAAGCTTGCAACAACAAATTGAAAACATCAGGATGCGCCTTTTCTACTTCATCCAACAATACTATAGAGTAGGGACGACGTCTCACTTTTTCAGTCAACTGTCCACCTTCTTCATAACCCACATATCCGGGAGGCGCTCCAATCAATCTGGATACAGCAAATTTCTCCATGTACTCGGACATGTCAATTCGGATCAGTGAATCTTCTGTATCAAATAAAAACTTAGCCAATTCTTTGGCCAATTGCGTCTTTCCAACGCCGGTAGGTCCCAAGAACAAAAACGAACCAATGGGACGATTGGGATCTTTCAATCCCGCGCGGTTTCGTTTGATGGCACGAACCACTTTTTTAATGGCCTCATCCTGTCCAATAACCTTTCCTTCCAATTCCAAATCCATCTTGGCCAATCTTCCACTTTCTTTCTCTGCAACACGATTAACGGGAATTCCAGTCATCATCGATACTACCTCTTCAACATGAGATTCAGTTACCGTTACACGATGGGTTTTGGCATCCTGCTCCCATTGATTTTTGGCTGCATCCAATCGCTCATTCAATTGTTTTTCTTTGTCACGCAATTTGGCCGCTTCTTCGTACTTCTGACTTTTAACCACTTGAGATTTCTCTACTTTCACTTCCTCAATGGCTTTTTCTATCTCAATGATCTCTTGTGGAACTTGGATATTGCTCAAGTGAACCCTTGAACCAACTTCATCTAAAGCATCAATGGCCTTGTCTGGAAGATGACGGTCTGTGATATAACGTGACGTCAAGCGAACACAAGCTTCAATGGCTTGATCCGTATAACTCACACTGTGGTGCTCTTCATATTTGTCTTTGATGTTATTCAAAATTTGAATGGTCTCATCAATGGTGGTGGGATCAACAACAACCTTCTGAAAACGACGCTCTAAAGCCCCGTCTTTCTCAATGTATTGACGATACTCATCCAATGTAGTAGCGCCAATGCATTGAATTTCACCTCTGGCCAAAGCGGGCTTGAACATGTTACTTGCATCCAAAGATCCACTGGCTCCACCAGCACCTACAATGGTGTGAATTTCATCAATGAATAGAATGACATCGGGAGATTTCTCCAATTCATTCATCAACGCTTTCATTCGCTCTTCAAATTGACCACGGTATTTGGTTCCAGCTACCAATGAAGCCACATCCAAGGTTACCACTCGTTTGCCAAAAAGAACACGACTCACTTTTTTCTGTACAATGCGAATAGCCAAACCTTCTGCAATGGCTGATTTACCCACACCAGGTTCTCCAATCAGAATCGGATTATTTTTCTTTCTACGTGACAACACTTGACTTACACGCTCAATTTCTTTCTCACGTCCTACGATGGGATCCAACTTACCATCTTCAGCCATCTTGGTTAAATCACGACCAAAGTTATCCAATACCGGCGTTTTGCTTTTGGAATCACCCTGACGTTTGGCTGAAGAGCCGGTTCCACCGGTAGCACCACTGCCCATGAATGGCTCGTCATCATCTTCCGATGGTGGAAACTCCGCCCGCGGAGAATTCAAAGGAGTGTCGCTGGGAGCATCCAAACCTTCAGATGCAATAAGCTCTTCTCTGACGGAACGATAATCAATAGAGGCACTCGCCAAAGTGCGCGTAGCAGCATTGTCGTTGTCTTTTAAGATACTCAACAACAAATGCTCCGTTCCAACCAAAGTGGCTCGAAAATTTTTGGCTTCCAAATAAGTCAATTTCAAAATTCGCTCTGCCTGTGTAGTCAAAGGAATACTCTGATAAACCTGGTTGCTTTGACCTACTGAAGCCAATCGCATGGTCGACTCAATTTGCTTGCGCAAGTGAGCCAAGTCTACATTCAATCGCTTCAATAAGGTAGCAGCCAAACTCTCTCCCTCACGAATAATACCCAACATCAAATGCTCTGGACCAATGTATGAATGACCCAAACGCAATGCCTCTTCACGGCTGAAAGAAATAACATCTTTAACCTGTGGTGAAAACTTTGCCTCCATGCGCTTTACTCCTTAATTTTTTATTTGAACCAAAATTATTCTTTTGGTTTGAAACGAGAAGATATCCTAACAATAATTATCCACACAAATTTGTGTGAATGTGGATAAAACCTAGGGGGTGAAAAGCGTTGAATTCACAAGGCATTGATTAAATTCGCGTGCTACCCCAAATGGGTGGTGCATTGAGAAAAAACAAGAATTATGGAAGGAGAAAAAATAGTCCGGATTAACATCGAAGAGGAAATGAAAACTGCATACATCGATTACTCGATGTCTGTTATTGTTGGTCGTGCTCTTCCTGATGTTCGTGATGGTCTTAAACCCGTTCACCGTCGTGTGTTGTATGGTATGCTTGATTTGGGCGTTTTGTCCAATCGTCCATACAAGAAATCCGCTCGTATCGTAGGGGAAGTTTTGGGTAAGTATCACCCACACGGTGACAGCTCAGTGTATGATACCATGGTGCGTATGGCCCAAGATTGGAGTTTGCGCTATCCATTGGTAGATGGTCAAGGAAACTTTGGAAGTATGGACGGTGATAATGCCGCCGCTATGCGTTATACCGAAGCGCGTTTGAGAAAAATCGCGGAAGAACTTTTAGAAGATTTGGACAAAGAGACGGTTGATTTTCAACCCAACTTTGACGATAGCTTGCAAGAGCCAACGGTGATGCCAGCCAAAATTCCCAATCTGTTGATCAACGGTGCTTCCGGAATTGCAGTGGGTATGGCTACCAACATGGCTCCGCACAACTTAACCGAAGTGTGTGATGCCACCATGGCTTACATCGATAACAATGAAATCACAGTGGATGAATTGATGGAATTTGTCAAGGCTCCTGACTTCCCAACGGGAGGTGTGATTCATGGCGTTGACGGGGTGAAATCGGCATACATGACCGGTCGCGGTAGAGTAGTGCTCCGTGCCCGTGCTCGAATTGAAGAGGTAGACAATCGTGAATGTATCATTGTCGACCAAATTCCATATCAGGTCAACAAGGCGGATATGATCAAACGCACTTG
Organism: uncultured Flavobacteriales bacterium; assembly: GCA_937974555.1. Lineage (GTDB taxonomy): Bacteria > Bacteroidota > Bacteroidia > Flavobacteriales_D > Sanyastnellaceae > CAMCTV01. The sequence continues at coordinate 81,802 of CALJKR010000072.1, forward strand.
GGAGTTGGTGCAAGAAGGTAAAATTGAAGGCATCTCAGAAATCCGTGACGAATCGGACAGAAATGGAGTTCGTGTGGTTTACGAAACCAAACGTGACGCCATCACCAATGTCGTATTGAACAACTTGTATAAATACACCGCGCTTCAAACTTCCTTCTCCATCAACAACATTGCTTTGGTGAAGGGTCGTCCTGAAGCGTTGGGTTTGAAAGACATGATCAGCTTGTTCGTGGAGCATCGCCACGAAGTGGTCACCCGTCGTACCAAATATGAATTAAGAAAAGCAGAAGAGCGTGCCCACATTTTAGAAGGTTACTTGATTGCCTTGGATCACATCGATGAAGTCATCAAATTGATCCGTGCATCTCAGACACCAGACGAAGCGCGTGAGGGATTGATGTCCAAATTTGGATTGAGTGAAATTCAATCTCGCGCCATTTTGGATATGCGTCTTCAAAGATTAACCGGATTGGAGCGAGATAAAATCAAAGCAGAGTATGATGAGTTGATGGCTTTTATTAAGAAGTTGAAAGAAATCTTGGGAAGTGAAGTGCTTCGAATGGGAATCATCAAGGATGAAATGCTTTACCTCAAAGAGAAATTTGGAGATGCTCGTCGTTCAGTGATTGAATTTTCTTCAGCTGACCTCAGCATCGAAGACATGATTCCGGATGAGTCGATGGTGGTGACCATTACCCATGCAGGATATATCAAAAGAACCAATCTTGCCGAATACAGAGCGCAATCTCGCGGTGGAGTGGGTTCCAAAGGAACTTCAGCCAGACAAGAGGACTTTGTTAAAGATATCTTCACCGCAACAAACCACGATTGGTTATTGATTTTCACCAAAAAAGGAAGATGTTTCTGGATGCGTGTATTCGAAATTCCAGAAGGAGCAAAAACTTCCAAAGGAAGAGCAATTCAAAACTTGCTACAAATCGAACAAGACGATACTGTTTTGGCATATATCCCAACCAAGGACTTGATGAACGAGGAATATGTAAGTAAAAACTTCGTTATTCTTTGTACCAAACAAGGATTGATCAAAAAGACCTTGCTTCAAGCTTATGCTCGTCCAAGATCTTCGGGTATCAATGCCATTACCATTGTAGATGGCGATGAATTGTTAGAAGCAAAATTGACCAATGGAAATTGTGAGATTTTGATGGGAACCCGTGAAGGTAAAGCCATCCGCTTCAATGAGAACACGGTTCGTGCGGTAGGAAGAACAGCCCAAGGGGTCAAAGCCGTTACTTTAGGAAGCGCCAAAGATGAAGTAATCGGTATGGTTTGCGTGGAAAATGCAGACCGTGACATCCTGGTTATCTCGGACAAAGGGTATGGTAAGCGATCTTCATTAGAGGATTATCGCATCACCAACCGCGGTGGTAAAGGGGTTAAAACCATTAACATTACCGAGAAAACAGGAGATTTGATTGCAATTTTAGCGGTTGACAACGAGCTGGACTTCATGATCATCAACAAATCCGGTATCACCATTCGCTTAAGAGTAGAAGACTTGCGCGTGATGGGTAGAGCAACCCAAGGCGTGCGTTTGATCAGCCTGAGAGGAAGTGACGAGATTGCAGCTGTAACAGCAGTAATCAAAGACGAAGAGGAAGAAGAAAGATCATCAGACATCGTCATGGAAAGCGATAGCAGTATCGAAGCCAGTGCCGATTCCTCTGATGTAGATGAATCAAATGAAGAAAATTCTGCGGAGTAATTATGAAAAAATGAATTTCAATGCATCTAACTAAAAATGGCAAGGTGATTGAAATGAACAAGAAAAAATAAAAGCATGAAAAAGTTAGTAATGATGGCCACCTTGTTGGTTGCAGGAATGGTCGCACAAGCACAACCCAAAGTGACCAGCGCTTACAATGCCAACAAAGAAGGAAAATTTGAAGATGCCAAGGGCTACATTGATGAAGCCTTAACTGATCCAAAAGCAACCGAAAAGGAAAAGTTTTGGAGATATAGAGGGAACATCTATGCCAACATCGTAAAAGACTCCGTGCTATTTGCCAAATATCCAGATGCTTTCAACATTTGTCTCGAGTCGTTTAAAAAGCAAATTGAAATTGACAAGAGAAAAGACTATTTACAAGATGTAGCTCAAGAATTGGACATCATCAAAGCGACAGTAGGTCAACGCGCAGAGAAAAAATACAAAGCCAATGATCTAGGAAGTGCTGGTGATCTATTCTTGAATATCGCACAGGTTTCTGCAGTTTATGGAGTTGTCGATACCGCTTTTTACTACAATGCCGCTTTTTGCCACCACAAAGCCAAAATGTATGACAAAGCCAAAGTGGAATACAACACTTGCATTCAAAACAAATACAATCTTCGCGAATCGTATTTGGGAATCAGTGACATCCTAATTGCCGAAGGCAAAAAATCTGAGGCTGTTACTTTTTTGAGTGATGCGCGTAAATCTTTCCCAAAGGATGCTGAGCTTTTGCGTGCCGAGGTAAATATTTACATTGAAGACAAGGACTATAAAAAAGCCCAGGATGTATTGAAGGCGTTGTCAGATACAGATCCAAACAACGAAAGCGTTTGGTTTGTATTGGGAGTAACCTTTGAAAAGGAAAATAATCCTGCGGAAGCCGAGAATAGTTACCTCAAAGCATTGGCCATCAAACCTGATTATTTTGATGCGGCGTACAATGCTGGAGCTTTGTACTACAATAAAGCCGTTGAAAAGAATAAAGAGTGTGATGCGATTCCCATGAATCAAGCGGATAAATTCAACGCGTGTAAATCTGAATTGAAACCCATGTTTTTAAAAGCAGCTGAATATTTTGAAATTTGCTACAAGCAAGATTCAAACGATGCGCAATTGAAACAAGCATTAAAAGAATGTTATTTGAAAGGCGGACAAAAAGAGAAAGCCAATCAGTACAGATAAATAAACCAAATCGCTTACACAGAATGCCTCAGGAAACTGGGGCATTTTTGTTTGTGGTCTGCGATGGAGGACTCCGAAAATTACATGGATCCGAACTGTATATATTTTGATTGAAACATGATTTACCAATCTAGGGGATTCACTTTCAAGGAAATACAACTTTACATAATGTAAATTATGATTTGAATAGGCAAAAAGAAAAGGGGGATTGATTCCCCCAAGTTCTTATTCGTTACTCAGCAGCATCAAATAACGAAGGCTCATCGCCGGACATCATTCCTGCTGTCTGTGATTGCATTTGATTTAAAAACTCTTCATTGGCTTTGCTCTCCAATTCAAAATCAGGATCCAATAAATCGATATTCAATACAGGCAATTGGGTTAAACGATTTCCGATCGCTTTCAATCCCTTAACCGAAATAAATTCGCGCAAATCCACCATCTCATCCATTTTATTTTGCGCTTGCTTGAACTTCTTGTTAAACCGCACAAATACTTTGGGATAATTCAAGGTTGTGGCCACAGCCAATTTGCTCTTGGGATGTTCGGTAATAAACCTTACCCAACCTTTGCTTGGCTCAGCCAAGAATCGCTTGACCATCCATTGCTCCTTGTCTCCATCAAAATAAACGGCCGATATGGGCTTATTCGGAATCCATTTTTCAAAATGTATGGTGGTCTCTTCAAAGTGCATACTCAATTCAGGGGTGACTATCTGATAGTCGCCAGATGACATCAAAATCAACAATTTGTCATTGGCCAAGAAATCACCCAAGCTTTCTCCACGCCCTTCATCATTCAATCTTTTAATTGAAGCATCGTACCATAAAGTTCTAGCACCCAATGTACTAACACCTTTCTCTTTAAGTTCTACTTTTTTAACTGCATACTTGGTTACAATGTTTCCAACGGCGTCGCGACCCTTTACCGCCAACTGCGCAAAATCGACGTCAAAGGTCAATTTTTTCAATTTATCCAACGCACGAAGATGAACGGTCACCACCTCGGCTTCTCCATTGGGATTGGCACTGAAATATACCACTTCACTTCCGGGTGTCCCTTTGGTTAAATCATATTCCTTGTCCCTGGTGATGGCGGTTACGGCAAAACGTTTCATCATGGCACCGTTGCGACCATCTTTGTACATCAAATTGTAAATCGTGCGTTTGTCATCTTTCTTCCAAACCGCGCAATAAATGATGTCCTTACCGACAAAAGATTTCGCCGATATACGGGTAACGATCATTTTTCCATCCCGGCGGAAAACGATAATGTCATCGATATCCGAACACTCCTCAACAAATTCGCCTTCGTCTCTCTTGAGTCCAGTACCGATAAAACCTTCCGCTTTATTCACAAACAACTTGGCGTTGGCAATGGCAACCTTGGCCGCCTGAACGGTATCAAAGGTTCTAATCTCCGACTTTCTTTCCTTTCCTTTCCCGTATTTTGATTTGATCTCCTTGAAATAGGCAATGGCGGTTTCGGTCAATGCATCCAACTTTTCTTGACAATCATCGATGAGACCATCCAATTTAGCAATATGATCTTCCGCTTTTTTAGCGTCAAATTTCGAAATTCGCTTGATCTTGATTTCGGTCAATTTAGCGACATCCTCATCGGTGACTTCACGAATAAATTGCTTGGTGTAAGGTTTTAAACCTTTGTGAATGGTTGCAATGATCTCTTCCCAAGTCTCACATTCTTCAATATCGCGGTAAATTCTTTTTTCAATAAAGATTTTTTCAAGCGAAGCAAAATGCCATTCTTCTTTCAATTCTGAAAGTTCAATCAGCAACTCCAACTTAATCAATTCCTTGGTATGCTCTGTACTAACACGAAGCAATTCATCCACACTCAAGAAATGGGGCTTGTCATTTTCAATGACACATGAGTTGGGCGAAATACTGACTTCACAATCTGTAAAGGCAAAAAGCGCGTCAATGGTTTTGTCAGGAGAAACCCCAGGAGCCAAGTGCACAATGATCTCAACGTGCTCGGCTGTATTGTCCTCAATCTTTTTGATCTTAATCTTGCCTTTGTCGTTGGCCTTAAGAATACTATCAATCAATGAGGTAGTGGTAGTTCCGAACGGAATCTCGGTAATAATCAAAGATTTTCCCGTATCATCTTTTTTGATTTTGGCACGGCAACGAATTTTTCCGCCACGCAAACCATGGTTATAATCGGTGCAATCAATCAAACCACCCGTTGGAAAATCAGGAAGGATATGGGTCTTTTTACCACGCAATACCTCAATGGAGGCATCAATCAATTCATTGAAATTATGAGGTAATATTTTGCAAGCCAAACCCACAGCGATACCTTCAACTCCCAGAGCCAATAGCATAGGGAACTTCATCGGTAGAGTCTCAGGTTCTTTGTTTCGACCATCATAAGACATCAACCACTTGGTGGTTTTGGGATTAAATATGACGTCTTGACCAAATTTGTTCAGCCTAACCTCAATGTAACGCGGAGCTGCTGCGCTATCTCCAGTGAAGATATTGCCCCAGTTCCCTTGGGTATCCAAAAAAAGGTTTTTCTGACCCAATTGCACCAAAGCATCTCCAATAGATGCATCCCCGTGGGGATGGTATTTCATGGTATTTCCGATGACATTGGCGACCTTGTTGAATCGACCGTCATCCATTTCCCATAAGCTATGGAGAATTCTGCGCTGAACGGGTTTCAATCCGTCATTGATGTGGGGAACCGCTCGCTCCAGAATTACATAAGAAGCATAATCTAAAAACCAATTCTTATACAATCCATTCACTTCAGTGACGCCACTGAGTTGTGTTTCCTCATTGGATGGTAACAAATTCTCATTCAATTCATCCATTTCGCTCATAATTCCTCCTCTATTTTTTCAGATTTCAAAGTGTCGATATCATCTTTCTCCACTTTTAAATTGGAGATAATGAATTCTTGACGATCCGGGGTATTCTTGCCCATATAAAATTCCAAAAGATCTTTGATGTGCATCTCCTTTCCAATCACGACTGGTTCAAGACGAATATCTGGACCAATAAATTTTTTGAATTCATCAGGAGAGATTTCTCCCAATCCCTTGAATCGGGTAATTTCTGGTTTGGCTCCTAATTTCTTAATTGCATTGACGCGCTCTTCCTCACTGTAGCAATATATGGTTTCCTTCTTGTTCCTAACACGGAAAAGTGGCGTTTGCAAAACGTACAAATGGCCTGACTTCACCAAATCAGGGAAAAATTGCAAGAAAAAAGTAATCATCAGCAAACGGATGTGCATTCCATCAACATCGGCGTCGGTTGCCAAAACCACATTGTTGTAGCGCAACCCTTCCAAGCCATCTTCAATATTTAGCGCTGCCTGCAAAAGGTTAAACTCCTCATTTTCATAAACCACTTTCTTGGTCAAACCATAGGTGTTTAAGGGTTTTCCTTTTAATGAAAAAACACTTTGCGTCTGCACATCACGGGAAATGGTAATGGATCCAGAAGCTGAATCACCCTCGGTAATAAACAAAGTGGTCTCCCCTGCTCGTTCATGTTTGTCTCCGAAATGAAGTTTGCAATCCCGAAGTTTTCTGTTGTGGAGGTTGGCTTTTTTAGCACGCTCTCTCGCCAATTTTGCGATTCCAGCTAACTCTTTTCTCTCGCGCTCACTTTGAAGAATTTTTTTCAAAAGGTTCTGCGCAACCTCAGGATTCTTGTGTAAATAATTGTCCAACTCTTTGCTCAAGAATTCCTGAACAAAAGCCTTGATCGATTTTCCTTCTGGTTCGATTTCATTGGATCCCAATTTGGTTTTGGTCTGCGATTCAAAAACAGGCTCAATCACTTTAACTGCAACCGCAGCAACGATACCGGCTCGAATATCTACCGCTTCATAATCTTTCTGATAAAAATCGCGAAGCACTTTAACGTATGCCTCACGAAAAGCCGCCTGGTGGGTTCCCCCTTGGGTGGTATACTGCCCATTGACAAAGCTGTAATATTCTTCACCATAGCTTTGGGTGTGGGTAATGGCCACTTCTATGTCATGTCCTTTTAAATGAATGATGGGATACAATGGATCCTCGCTCATGTTGGCATTCAATAAATCTTGAAGACCATTTTCAGATTTGTATTTTTGACCATTGAATACGATGGTTAAGCCGGCATTCAAATAGCAATAATTCCAAAGCAACTTTTCGACGTGTTGCATTCGGAACTGGAAGTTGTGGAAAATGGAAGGATCAGGAACAAAAGTCATGGCGGTGCCATCCTTGGATGTTGAAGCCACTTGTTTGTGATCCTTGATGATATTGCCCTTTTCAAATTCAGCCACTTTGGTTTGCCCTTCCCGGAAACTTTCCACTTTGAAATAAGTACTCAAGGCATTCACTGCTTTGGTACCCACCCCATTCAATCCCACTGACTTTTTAAAAGCTCGAGAATCATATTTTCCACCGGTATTGATTTTGGATACACAATCTATGACCTTTCCCAATGGAATCCCTCTGCCGTAATCTCGAACAGAAACCGTATTGTCTTTGATGGTAATATCGACAACCTTTCCGTTGCCCATAACAAACTCATCAATACTGTTATCCAATATTTCCTTTAGCAATACGTATATACCATCATCGTATGAAGAACCATCTCCCAATTTACCGATATACATACCAGGGCGAAGACGAATATGCTCGTGCCATTCTAATGACCGGATATTGTCCTCCGTGTAACTTACATTCTCTGCCATCTTTTCTAGGTTGTCGAAACCACGAAAGTATTGTGGATAGTGGGTTTGATGATTCACATTCGGTTTTTTTTATTAACATCGATACGACCTATTTTTTTAAGTCGCATATTCGCTTTCTCAATCATGGAAAAATCTGAAAACAAGAATTTGTATACGCGTTCAGAGGTTTTGCGTTTGGTAGGTTTGGGCATTCCTGGCCTATTGATGTCGATGTCCGCTCTGACCTCGTGTTCCAAATTCCCCCTCCCCGATCAAAAGTTCAATGGTTCCGTTGGAATCATTGGGGGAGGTATTGCCGGATTGTATGCGGCCTATATGCTACAACAGCAAGGGATATCCGTAAAAGTCTATGAAGCTTCAGATCGATTGGGAGGTCGAGTCAAATCCCAAACCGGGTTAATCGATCATTCCGTTGAATGGGGCGCACATCGCATCATTGGCGAAAACCATGCACTATTTCAATTGCTCACAGCCAATGGCGTAGAATGGGTGGATCAACAGATCCAAGACTACGCCTTTGTGGAAGGATATTGGTTGAGTGAAGAAATCATGGGTGAGCAGCTTTCTGTTAAAAAACTGAATTCCATCATCGCCAGTTTAGATAGCTACCAAGGGGCTGATATGTCAGCAAACTTGTATGCTACAATCAAAGGGATTCCTGTTGGAACACAACACATTTGGGATGCGCGATTGGGTTCATTGTTTGGAGCATCTACCGATATCATGGGTATTGAAGGAATAGCTACTCGCATTCAAAATGCATCGTCTGGTACCAAAGAACGGATGGTGCGAAGTGGCGACCTTGAAACTTTGATTCTAAGTACTTTTCAGGATGTTCCTGTCTCGCTCTCGACGCCCATTACCCAGGTGGACTACTCCGGAACTCAAGTCATCTTGTCTGATTCCAATGGGAACAGTTGGAAACATGACAAAGTGATTGTAACCGCGCCCATTCCGATATTAAAAAATATCATTCAATTCAGTCCGATTCTTCCATCCAAAGCCCAAGCGGCTATAGATGCCACTTCCATGAGAGGAGGAATGAAAGTGTTGTTGACCTTTAATCAACGTTTTTGGCCAGGCGATGCCAAACGCTTACAAATGGATGGCTTGTGTCCGCATTTTGAGGTCATTGGTTCTGGAGGAAGATCCAATACCAATCTCAATTTAATGGCGCACCTAAATGGAACGCATTACGAAACGGCTTTGGAAGGTCCGATGCCAGTCGTAGCGGCATTGTTGCAACAATTGGATACCTACTATGGTGACAATATCGCTTCCAATGCTTGGGTCAATGCTGAGTCATACGATTGGGGCCAAGACCCTTGGATTCAGGGAACCCAAAGTTACAGCGCCACAGGCGCTACCCAGGCGAGATATGGTTTTGAAAAAAGCGTCAACCAAAAATTATATTGGGCCGGTGAAGCCACCCATACTGAAGGGCATCACGGTACCCTACATGGAGCCATGGAAACCGCTGTGCGCGCAGTACAGCAAATCTTAGAGGAGGCATGAAGAAAGGATTGGTCATATCGTTGTGCATAATGTCCCAATGGGTTGCGGCTCAATGGTCATTGGATTTTAGATATCTCTACTTTCAAAATGCACAAGTGAATCGTGCTGTTGAAGCCATGAATTTATCCCATTCCTTTTTAAATGAAGGATCCCATTATTTTCATCACGGATACGGTTTGGCTTTAAATAAATACTATAAAATTTCTGGTCCTCGTGGTGTATATGTGCGCTTTGAACTGCCCTATCAGCGCATGGATCAATGGAGTCAATGGGGAACAGTGGATAGAAAAATCAATACTTCCCAATTGGGAATCAATGCCCAACTTATATTCAACCCCAAAGCCATCAAAGGCAAAATGACCACGGGACCATTGGGCCCCCGATTTTATTTTATGGCGGGCGGAGGATATCACATTTGGCAAAGCACAGCCAAAGTAAATGGCGAATTATCCTATCAAAGTCAACGAAAAGGATATCCTTCTTTTTGCGCTGGGATGGGACATCGCATGTTTTTGGTAGGCCAACGATGTGTTATTTCCCCATTCATACAATTGCAATTCACGCCAAGCTGGGATAGCGGTGATATGCAAAAAGTGGTTTCGGGTACCGCCTGGAACGTTGACAAAAGCGGCGCCGCGTGGCAGGGTAATTTTGGCTTTGAAGCAACCATCCTAAAAAAAGAAAGAAAGCGCCGGGGTATCTTGAAGAACCTATTTCATCGAAAAGTAAAATCTGCAACGGACATTTAATGATTCGCCTTTCAGAACTTAATTCGCTTATTCAGAAAACGCTGGACGAGACTTTCCGTGCGCAGTTCTTTGATGTGGTCGCAGAAATTGGACAAGTCAACATCAAGAAGGATAAAAAGCAAGCTTATTTTGAATTGGTCGAGAAAGACGAAAATCAAAAGGGATTCAAAGCCCGATTGAATGCCAGCCTGTGGCGAAAGTTTGAAATGATTGAGGCATTTGAGAAATCCACCAATCAATCCATCAAAGCGGGGATGGAAATTCTCTTCCGACTTCAAATTCAATTCCATCCGGTTTATGGTTTGAGCGCCGAGGTGATTCATATCGATCCCCAGTATACCATTGGCGCTTTGGCACAAGCCAGAGAAAAAACAGTGCTGCAATTGTTGGCCAAACATCCAGACAAAATTCGTCTAATTGACAATCAATTGCATTCCTACAATCAGTCTTTGTCCCTTCCCTTGGTGGTTCAAAATATCGCTTTGATTACAGCACAGCAGGCAGAAGGTGGCATCGACTTCCTACATGAACTTCAAAACAATCGATTGGGATATCGCTGGAATGTAGTGCCTTTTTTTGCAACCATGCAAGGCGATGCAGCACCTGAAAGTATCAAGAATGCCATCATTCAAATCTTTAAATCAGGAACCGCATTTGATGTAATCGTTTTGGTAAGAGGAGGTGGAGCCGCTTTGGATCTACACGCATTTGATCACTTTACTCTGGCGGAGGTCATTGCCCGATGTCCGATTCCCATTTTCACAGGCATCGGGCACACCCGAAATATTTCTTTAACCGATGAGTTGGCTCATTCCCATTTCAAGGCTCCTACCAAAGTAGCTGAGGAACTGATCCATCTGGCCACACAATTCGAAGATTCCATTCTGGAATTAAACAATCAACTGCAGAATCACGCCTTGGATCAATTGGAGGAAGCCAAAAACAACCTCCAACTTGCGGCCCTTCAATTCAGTGTTGAACCTTTGACACTGTTGCGCCATCACTTGCAAAAAGTAAATGATCTCAGAGCCAATGTTGAGAATTTCTCGATTCGATCCTTGATTCTAAAAAAGAATCAACTGGAATTGACCATGCTACCCTTGAAGCATACCGCACTCAATCGGATTGGATTAACGCAGAATGGATTGAAACCGATTGTAGATAAAATCAACCATGCCGTAAAATTCAAATTGAACCAAGCCAACCAGCGCATTTCTCTAATTGAAAAGACCATCGAATCTAAAAACCCTTTGGTTTGGATAAAGAAAGGTTATGCCCGAATTTTATTGAATGATCAGGTGATTTCATCGATCACCCAAATCAATGCCCACGATCACTTGACCATTGAAATGAAAGATGGTCGCATTAAAACTTCTATTGAATCAATACACCCAAATGGAGAATAAAAACACATCATTACCTGCTACCTATGAAGCTGCTTTTGAAGAATTACTTCAAATCGCAGAAGCCATTGAGAGTGAAGAAATCTCGATTGATTTATTGTCAACCCAGGTGGCTCGCGCCGCATTGCTGGTGCAATATTGTCAAGACAAATTGAGACAAGCCGAGAAAGATGTCGCCACAGTTATCGAGCAAATGAAGCCCAATTCTCATTCATGACCCTTTGCTTTTTTCTCATTGCTTTGATTTATTCTTCCGCGGGTTTTGGCGGAGGAAGTATGTATTTGGCCTTATTAAGTTGGGTATCGCCTGAACATGGGGTGATCAATAAAACCAATGGATTGATTTGCAATACTGCAGTTACTGCGCAAGGATCTTGGCAATGGACAAAACAATACAAGGCGGTCATTATTGAAGGCTGGCCCATTCTTTTGATTTCCGCTTTGTCTTGTTCGACAACAGCGTATTTTTTTAGAAACGAAGGGGTCGTTCAATGGATAATGAGTTTAGCCTTGATTCTAGCAGGATTGGCGATACTGATTCAAGACCATATAAGACCATGGCATGCCCCTATTCATCACATGGTCTTGTTGTTCATTTCCGGATTAATTGGAATTTTAGCAGGTTTGACCGGCATTGGAGGTGGCATTTATCTCTCCCCTATTCTACATTTGGGTCAATGGAAAGAGACCAAATCCATTGCGACGCTTTGCTCGATGCTCATTTTGGTCAACTCCACCATCAGTCTTTTCATCTTACTTTTTCTTACTGGATTTGACTACCACAACATCCAATGGTCATTGCCTGTAGCTGCCTTAATCGGGGGCTTTATTGGAAGTAAAACAGGTATACAATGGTTGTCTTTAAAACAAATCAAGTGGATTACGGCGCTAATTCTTGTGGCTGTTGGCTCCCAATTTATTTGGACTGCGATTCGATGACTGCCAATATTCGTTCTGCTGTTCTTCCATCCAAGGCGAGCGTGTAATGGGTGATAAAAGCATTATAACCTGAATCCTCTTTGCGACTTTTACCTTCTATGATGCTTTGAATTACCTGATGCATTTCTTCACCATTACGAACTGGAAAAGCCAAATTCAATTGGATCAATCCCAGCAAATCTTGGTTGAGTGGGTCCCAAATCACAATGGGCTTTTTAAAATAAACAGCTTCAGTACCCACGGTAGAGAATGCGGTGATGACCACATCGGCCACTGCCAACAGCACATACAAATCATCTTTAAATGTCAAAACATAATTTTGGCAACCCACCTCTTGGGCCAATTGATGGTAGTATTCCAAATCATCTTTTTCCGCAGGATGTAATTTGAAAATCCCTTGGGCGTGAGGTAAAAACTTCAACGCGTGAAAAACATCCAAAGCGGCTCTTCTGCGCATGGTCTCATCTTGCTGCGGTTGCGTAGCAAACAGAACAATCGGCACGTTGGGACTTTGAACATAGCGTATCCTAAGTTTTTCGCGTTGACCCATGAGTTGAAAAATAAGATCCGTACGCTGCTGCCCCGTTACTTCTAGGGTGTCCGCAGGATAGTTGCCTTTTTGAATCAAAACCGATTTCCAGTGTTCTCCCCAAACCAAAGTTTTGGTCGGAAAGACGGGTCGGTTTCGATCTTGATCAGAATACATATAAGTTGGATGCTGCTCATGGATGGAACCATGTTGAATAGCCAGAACCGGAACTTGCGCATCACGCGCTGCATCTACCACACAGCGAACCAATGGGCTATTTTCATCAATCAATGTGATGCTGGAAGGAGGAAAAGATTTTAAAACCCGTTTCCAAGCATTGTATTTTAAAACATACAATGACGAAGATGAAATTTGTTGCTTTAAAAAAGTCAATATTAAAAAATGATCCGGTGATGCACATTCCGAAAGCATTTTTTCAATCACTTTTTTTAAACGATTGGATGTTTTCAATGCACCGATAATTCGCCAAGGTCTAATCAATTCCGAAAAGAAAATAGACTCCCCAATGGCACTCTTGGAAGGAGGAAAAGCAGGAATAAAATCATTTCCTTTCATCGATGGAATGTCAGAATCCGAGATCACCAGACCATTCCAATTCGGGTGACAAATGATTTGATTCAAATAAGCATTGCCCCACTCTACTTGCTCTTTTTGTATGTTCCAAATGTTTTGGGGAATCGATTTGTTGATGATCAATTTCTGTCCCTCAATGGTCTTAAATTTCATCGAACGCAAGAAACATTGAAAGGCATATTGCATAAAAGTTGAAAAGGCCTTGGGCCATTTCTTCAATTTTCCTTTACTCGTATGTATTACGGTAATATGCGGAGGCCACGTCAACTGTGCGACCACTGAATGAGCGGTATACCAAACCAAATGTTCTTCTTTTTCCTTCCATCGATTCAAAAATTCAATTTCATACATCCATTCCCTGACAGCAAAATACCCTTTGAACTTGTAGTAATGCCAAAAGGATTGACCATCTACTTTCAAATGATCGGCGACACATTGTTCTCTCCAAATTTGATCGCCCATGGCATTCCAACTTGATATCAATTGCGTATTGATTTCACGTTTGATTTCGTCCAATGAAATGGATTGAACCGAGCGATGAAAGGCCTGAGCAAAAGGCGTTGAGGTTACTCCTATGGCGTCCTCCTCATTCAATGCCCGCACCTCTGATTCCAAAGGTTCTCTATTCCAAATGTGCCACTTCATTTTCTAAATACCACCTTTTGAAATTCCGTTTTGTATGCTATCGCGATTCCCGAAATCATAATCAAGGCAGCCCATATCGCCATGGTGATGGGTGCAATCTGGACAATGCTTTTTACAATTTCCAGAGCCATTATTAAAACCATGACCCCCGTGGGAATCATCAAAACTTTGGTCCAATTCCATTGAATTTTAAAATGTCGATGGGCATACCAAGCTACACCCCAAGCCAAAACACATTCCGCAACCAACACTGAAAAAATCACACCGTATATACCCCAAATCGGAATGAGATAATAATTTAAAATGATGGCCACCAATAGATTGATGAGATTCAATACCGAAAGAACACGTGTCTTTTTCTCGTAGAACAAGACAAACGAAAAAACAAAATATTGAGATCTGGGAATAAAGCGAATCAAGATGATGGCCACATAGGAAGCCGCTTCCTTGATTTCTGTTTCAAAAGCAAAATCGATATAAAATACAATGGGGATAATGGCCAAAGAAAGAAGCAATTGCGTCTGTACAATGAGCATATTTCCCAGGCTTCTTATCTCTGTCAAATGGTTCTCAAGACCCATTTTAAAATATCTAAAAACTTCCGGTTGCGTGGCGGCTTGTATACCTTGAATAATGAGTTGAAGACCATTGGCAAAATTCATGGCGGTGATATAAATCCCCAAAGTTTTGGGGTTAGACTCTAAAAAATATTTGTCTACAAAGTAAAGCCCCCAACTCACCATGGCATATTGAAATAATGGTTGAGCAAAGGCGTGCATAGGTCGCATTATTTGGCGGTCATAATGCCAACCACACTTTTTAAAACTATAAACCAAAATCACCAAGGTTACCAAAGTGGAGCCAATGAAACTGCCATACAGATAGCCCAAGAAAGACATATCCCAATACAGTACGGCAAACACCTGAAAAGCTGAACGCAAAAGTGCCAGTCCGATATTGGCCGCCACAAATGCCCCAATCTTTTTTTCGTTTCGATACAAAGCAGTTGCCGACATATAGATGGCTCTATTCACCCCAATGCCAATGGCCAATAAACCGTACTCACCAAAATTTTGCAAGGCCGATTGCGAAAAAATTGCGCCTATCCAATCTTGCAGCAACCAAGCAATGACAGCAACCAAAAATCCGCGGAATAATATCGACAACAAAGTACCCGACACCATCTTGTTGTACTGTTCCTGATCGTCTTCTACATCATAGTAAAAACGGGTAAGGGCAGCTGACATCGAAAAAAGAACCAGCGTAAAGGCCAACGCAGTGACCTGCTCCGCCATGCCAATTTGAGAAAAATCCACAGCATCCAACTTCCCGTTTCCCTCGATCAAGGGTTGAACCAACAATTGCAGAACAGGAGGCAATGCTGCCAATCCAGAATACAATGCGGAAAGTTTAAAGTAGCCCAGTTTATTCACTGAAACGAAAGTAAGACCTCGCCTCTACTTTCTCTCATCTCTTGAAGTAACTTTTCAATATTTAATAGCTAATAAATGCACTTTCGTTCAATCCATTTTTAAAGCATCTTTGCAAGCAACAATGAGTCAATTTTCTATTCAAATACAAGCCATGGGTATTCTTAAAGATTACTTGGGCAGTGGCCCATTTGACTTGCAAGTACCCCAAGGTGCTGGAGTAGAATATTTACTGAAATGGGTGAGACAAAATCCACTCGTGCATCCCGATTTGACCATAGCAGTTGTCAATGACAATCAATTTTGCAGTTTGGATGTTTTACTCAAAGAACAACAGTTGTATTACATAATACCTCCTGTAAGCGGTGGCTAATGTCTTGGAAAATCATATTACTTTTGGGTCAATACCCGTGACCTTGTCTCAAATTGAAACTTTTTTAAAAAGTACAACGAGCGGAGCACAAGTCATTTTTCAAGGTGTTGTCAGAGGTGACACTCTGAAAGAAGGTGATGTTGTAAAAGCCATCGAATATGAAGGCATTGAGGGTATGATCATCTCAGAAGTTGAAAAAATTGCCCAGCAATTGTCTGAAGAATTGAAAATTGAAAAATTTTATTTTCATCATTTGTTGGGATTGGTCCCTGTTGGAGCACCGTCCATTTTCATTGGCATAGCCGGAGGGCATCGCAAGGAGGTTTTTCAAGCTTTGGATCTGGCCATGGATAATATCAAGCGAACCGTTCCCATTTTTAAAAAGGAAATTGGACACACAAATTCCCAATGGAAATGACGGCAGCAACACATACACCATTCATGGCACGATGCCTGGCTTTGGCAAGCCCTCGGTTAGGCAAGGTAAAATCCAATCCTTTGGTCGGAGCTGTTTTGGTGCAAGACAATGAAATCATTGGCGAAGGATGCCATGAATTTTTTGGTGGTCCGCATGCCGAAGTAAATGCCATAAACAGCGTTAAAAATGCTGCCTTACTTCCCCACGCTACTTTGTATGTCAACCTCGAGCCTTGTGTTCATTTCGGAAAAACGCCGCCTTGCGCTTCGCTTATCGTCGAAAGCAAAATTAAGCATGTCGTCATCGGGCAATTGGATCCCAATCCGAAAGTCAATGGTCAAGGGGTACAATTTCTAAGAGATCATGGCATACAAGTGACCACCGGAATTTTAGAAGAAGAATGTCGTCAATTGAATGTGCGATTCAATACCTACCACGAGAAAAAAAGACCCTATTTAATATTGAAATGGGCGGAGTCCATGGATGGTTTCATTGATCCCATCAGAAAAGACGACACCGCACAGAGTGTGGCCATTAGCAGCAAACCATCTAGAACTTTGGTTCATCAATGGCGGAGTCAGGAAATGGGAATTTTGGTAGGAATCAATACTGTACTCAAAGACAATCCCCAATTGGATGTCCGCTGGCATGTGGGAGACTCCCCTATCCGATTGATTTTGGATCCACATTTGAAATCCATCCGCCATCCCGAATTGCAAATTTGGAATGGCCGAGTCAGAACCATCGTTTTTCATCATCAGTCGCTGTACCATTCATTGATGGAAGGTGCCGAGTTGATTACGTGCACCGAAGAACATTTTCTTCAAGATGTAATGAACTACCTGCATCAAAATCAAATCATTTCCATCTTGGTGGAAGGTGGCGCAATCACCCACCAACACTTCATGAAGCAGCAACTGTTTGATGAGATCAGACAATTTGTATCTAATACGCAACTCCATGATGGTGTGCATGCCCCAAAAATTGCACACAGCGCAATGGTATCAGAATCCATCATTGAAGGCGGCGATCAACTCAATATTTATCACCCTACTTTTTAATTGATGGAATTTTTATTGGCTTCAATTGTAAGCACCACCGGATTGTATTTGCTCTTTAAATGGTTTGCCATCAAAGGCGTTCAGGTATTTGAAGCCATACTCATCAATTATTTGGTTGCTTTTTCATTTGGGATCTGTATGGTGGACAACCCCAATTTTGCATTTTCACAAGCCCAACATTTTCCCACCTGGACCTGGGGCGCTTTGCTATTGGGAATCTCTTTCATCAGCATCTTTAATATTACAGGAAAGAGTGCGCAATTGGTTGGCGTCAGCAACACCACCATTGCTGGCAAGATGTCCTTGGTGATGGTGGTTTGGTTATTTTCATTAACCAATCCCGAAGAAAAATTAGAATGGCACCAGTGGTTGGCCATCGCATTGGCCATATTGGGCATCGTATTTAGTTCGATAAAAAGCGATGGAGTCCAAATGAAAGGCAACGTCATCTTCTACCCAGCCATCATCTTTTTAGGATCAACATTGATAGACTTCATGATTCCCAAGTTGTCAGAAACAGCACAAACCCATTCAGAATTGTCGTTGTACGCTTGTTTGCCATTCTTAACCGCTGGAATAACCGGTGCTTTGTATGTTTTGTATCAAAAGGCAAAGGGCACATCAACCTTGCAATTCACGCGTAAAGAATGGATATATGGAACCCTCCTGGGAGTCGTCAATTATGGTTCGATTTACTTTTTGGTCAAGACCGTCGATTCAGGATGGATGCTCAAGAGTAAAATCGTCTGCTTGAATAATTTGGGGGTAGTGATGCTCAGTACTTTCATCGCTATCATGTTTTTCAAAGAGCGATTAAGCAAAATCAATGGATTGGGATTGTTATTGAGTATCGTGGCCTTATTGATACTCATGATGTAAAAGTGATCCCGTCGCGAATCGAACGCAAATCCTGGGTTCCGGAGACCCATGTAATATCCATTATACTACGGGACCAATACTTTTGACGGTGGCAAAGATAAGGGGAAACAGCAAAGGGAATGAGAATGATAATGGGAAAAGAGCCCTTAAAAAAAATGGGTCCAAAGCCGTTATTTTTTGGATGCATCTCTACAATCCTTTAGCTTTGATAAAAAATGGTTTATACCACAATATTCTTAGCATCCGATGAATCTTGAGCGTATTGAAAATAGTCTGAAAAGAAGATCCAAGAAGGAAATGAAAAAGGTACTTTGTTTGAAACCGAGAAAAAGACAAGGAAGAAGAAATAGCCATTAACATAAACGCCATGGACAATATTAAATTATTTGAGGATAAAAAAGTACGAAGTCACTACGATTCGGATAAGGAAATTTGGTATTTCAGTATCGTTGATATTGTAGGTATATTAACCGATCAACCCAATATTGCACGTGCTCGAAACTACTGGAAAGTAATGAAAAGTAGACTTCTTAAGGAGGGTAATGAGTCGGTTACAAATTGTAACCAACTGAAATTACAAGCTGAAGATGGCAAGTTCTATAAAACCGATGTAGGCAACGTTGAACAAATTTTCAGATTGGTTCAATCCATTCCTTCGCTAAAGGCTGAACCATTCAAGCAATGGTTGGCTAAAGTAGGATACGAAAGACTACAAGAGATACAAGATCCAAGCTTGAGCATGGACAGAGCTCGCGAAAACTGGAAGAATAAAGGTCGAAGCGAAAAGTGGATTCAACAACGCATGACTGGCCAAGAAACCCGCAACAAGCTTACCGATTATTGGAAAGAAAGCGGGGTTACAGAAAAAGATGAATTTGCTTTATTGACCAATATCATTCATCAAGAATGGACTGGGTTGACCGTCAAAAAACACAAAGAAATAAAAGGGTTAAAATCGCAAAACCTGCGGGATCACATGAGCGAAGCTGAATTGTTGTTCACCGCCTTGGCCGAACTTTCAACGCGACAAATTGCAGAAACCACAAATGCAAAGGGATTGAACGAAAATAAAAAAGCAAGTAAGAAAGGCGGCGCGATTGCTAAAAACGCTCGAAAAGAATTGGAGGCTAAGACTGGCAAAAGTGTTGTTACAGAGGAGAACTTTTTACATCCCAAGAAGCTGAAGAAAAATAGCTGATCCTCAGATAAAATTTTCGGTGAGGGATTGAAGCGGTATCCTTTTGGTGCAACCAAAAGATACAAGCGGAAAGCCCGACCCGCGAAACGAAGTGAAGTGGGACACCGCCAAATAGTATTACCTCGCTTCGCTCGGTGGACCTCAAAGGGGGCTTCACTAGAAAAAGCCAAATGGCTATCGCCATTTTCTTTTTGCATCTCAAAAGCTCTTGAATGCAAGCATTCAACGCTTTTTTATGCAAAAAGCCAATCATTTCTGATTGGCTTTTTCTAGTAGCGGGGACAGGACTCGAACCTGTGGCCTTTGGGTTATGAGCCCAACGAGCTACCAACTGCTCCACCCCGCAATGTTGTGGGTGCAAATATAGACACTCTCTTGCTATTTCAAAGAAAAAAATGATTTCTTTTTTTTCATCCTCCTATCTTTGCGCTACGTATGGAAAAGACTGAAGAGATTGGTCGCAGAAGGACCTTCGCCATTATTTCTCACCCAGATGCTGGTAAGACTACCCTAACCGAAAAGCTTTTGCTTTTTGGAGGTGCCATTCAAACCGCTGGTGCCGTTAAAAGCAATAAGATTACCAAAACTGCCGCATCCGATTTCATGGAAATTGAGCGCCAACGCGGCATCTCTGTGGCAACTTCTGTAATGGTATTTGAATACAACGGAATGCAAATCAATTTGCTGGATACACCCGGTCACAAAGATTTTGCTGAAGATACTTACCGAACATTAACTGCGGTTGACAGTGTGATATTGGTGATTGATAGTGTTAAGGGTGTAGAGTCACAAACCGAACGCCTGATGCAGGTGTGCAGAATGAGAAACACGCCGGTTATCGTTTTCATCAATAAAATGGACTTGGAAGGACAAGATCCATTTGATTTGTTGGATGAGGTGGAAAAGAAATTGGACATCAAAGTGCAGCCACTCTCTTGGCCCATTTCTAAAGGATACTCCTTCAAAGGGGTGTATAAATTGTATGACAAAGCCTTGAACTTGTTTGAATCATTGAAAACCAAAATCAACGATGAGGTAATTCAAGTGGCTGATCTCAATGATCCATTGGTGGATAAATTTTGTGGCGAGTATGCCACGCAATTGAGAGAAGATGTCGATTTGATTGATTCTGTTTACGATACTTTTGACAAAGAAAAATACTTGGCTGGTGAATTGGCCCCTGTATTTTTTGGATCTGCAATGAATAACTTTGGAGTGCAAGAACTCTTGGAAAAATTCATCGAAATCGCACCATATCCCAAGGGCCGCGAATCTGATACCCGCATGGTGCAACCCGAGGACAAGAATTTCAGTGGTTTTGTTTTTAAAATTCACGCCAATATTGACCCTCGCCACAGAGACCGCATTGCCTTTCTTAGAGTAGTTTCCGGTGTTTTTGAAAGGAATAAATTTTACAAGCACACACGACTGCAAAAGGAATTCAAATATCCCAACCCGGTTACTTTCATGGCGTCAGCAAAGAGCACTGTTGAAGAGGCATATCCCGGCGATGTAATTGGACTGTATGATACTGGTAATTTCAAGATCGGCGATACGCTTACAGAAGGGGAAGAAATGCAATACCGCGGTATTCCCAGCTTCTCACCTGAAATTTTCAAAGAGCTCATCAACAAAGACCCCATGAAATCCAAACAATTGGACAAAGGGATTCGTCAATTGACTGAAGAAGGTGTAGCGCAATTGTTTTTGCAAGAACCGGGCTCAAGAAAAGTAGTAGGTACTGTGGGTGAACTCCAATTTGAGGTGATAAAATACCGTTTGGAGCATGAATATGGCGCCAAATGTGACTTTGAGTCCAAGTCATTTTTCAAAGCATGTTGGATCACCACTACAGATGATGCCAAACTAGCCGAGTTTAAGCGCATCAAAGGAAACAACATGGTGATTGACAAAGAGGGTCACGATGTTTACTTGGCACCAAGTAAATTTATTTTGGACATGGAGCAATCCAATTATCCCGAATTGACTTTTCACTTTACCTCAGAATTCAAAACCAAGGCATCATGAGTTTTCCAATTGTTGATTTAAGATCCGATACATTCACACAACCATCACCAGAAATGCGTTTGGCCATGTCCCATGCTGTGGTTGGCGATGATGTTTTCAAGGAGGATCCAACGGTCAATGAGTTGGAAAGCTATTGTGCAGAACTATTTGGCACAGAAGCGGCATTGTATTGCACCTCAGGTACCCAATCCAATCAAATAGCCATACAAGTCCACACTCGTCCAGGAGATGAAGTCATCTGTTCCAATTTGGCCCATATTTACATTTATGAAGGAGGTGGCATAGCACTAAATGCAGGTTGCAGCATGCGATTAATTGAAGGCGATTTTGGTCGCTTTACAGTTGAAGACGTTGCCAAAAACATCAACAATATTCATGATATTCATCTTCCGATTACCCGTCTGGTATGCATCGAAGATACCATGAATAAAGGAGGAGGTGCCATCTGGGACATAGAAGAAATAAAAAGATTAAGTGCATTCTGCAAGGTCAATAACCTGGCATTTCATTGTGACGGCGCTCGCCTTTTCAATGCCTTGATTGAAACCGGAATTCATCCGCGTGAATATGCCCAATACTTTGATTCCATAAGTATTTGTTTGAGTAAAGGATTGGGTGCTCCTGTGGGATCGGTACTTATTGGTACAAAAGCATTTATAGAAAAATCAAGAAGAAGGAGAAAGTCGATGGGGGGTGGTATGCGTCAAGCGGGAATCATCGCAGCGGGAGCATTGTATGCGTTGAAGAACAATGTGGATAGACTGCATTTGGATCATCATAACGCCAAGGAAATCGCCCAAATGCTCAACGATCACCCCATGATCAAAATGGTCTACCCCACCGCAACCAACATTGTCATTGCCCAAACCCATGCGGCTGATGGTGCGTCAGGTTTGGTTGAAGAATTTAAAAACAAAGGCATCCTTTGTTTCCCATTTGGACCGGATAAAATCAGATTTGTTTTTCATTTGGATATTGGCGAAACCCAAATGAATCATCTCAAGAACGTCTTATTGGGGTAACAGGAACTTGGAGCAGGGTTTGCATGGCTTCTGCCGCTTCTTCCATAAATTCATCTTCCTCCACTATCACCCAATGTATTGACCAGTTTTTTCCATTCAATATCATTTCTTCAATCTGCTGTAAAAGCCAAACCAAAGCTTTCATTGAAGACGAATTGAAATAATTCAACTCAAACTCAAATTTGGCATTGGGAACAATATTGTTCTCATTTTTATTAATCCATTGAATGAGTGGCGAATAAAACTCAACAGAATCAATGGGCGTAGAAACACCTTTGATTCTTTGTATTTCCTGATTGACCGAAAAATCGATTTCAGGTGTTGCATTCGTGGAGGCAATCTTTAATTCCGGCATATCTACTTTTTAAAATTCGCTGAAAGTGAAAAATTCACTTGATTATGATTGATTTTTTCTGATTCAATAGGCTCAAAACGCAGGCCTTTTCTAATCAATTGAAGAAGACCAAGGCCAGCACCTCCACGATTATTAAATGCACTGTGATTCATTTTAGACAAATACAAATCTTCAATTTCAGGATTGGATAAACCAGAATAATGTTGAATTGCACTTTCAAGTTTTTCGAAGTCCTCAGCCTGGGCCCTGTTGTTGACTATCAAACGCAATCGATCTCCCAAATCGCGAACTTGAATTTCTACCGTTGAATTGATGCTGTATCGCAACGCATTATCCAATAACTCAATAATCGACATCAACATCAAATTGGAAGACTTCTTGTCTGAAATTTCCGTTTGTACAAGTTGTTTCAATTCATTGATCATTTTGGCATTGATACTTTCATCTACTTGCCCTTTGAATTCAAATTTTAATGGCGCGCCAGAATTGGCAATCTTCACACCAATGAAAACCATGTCGTCCGTTTGTGGAGCGTCCATCTTCCATTGATCAAAAAATTGAGCCACTTCTTCTTTGCGATTTTTGAAGTTATTCATATCCAAATTTTGTACAAATGAGAGTGTACGTTTTTTAGATAGTTTTTGTTTCAAATCTTGACCACCAAATTGATGGAAAAATCCATCGCTGAAAATATACAATTCGTCTCCCCGATTTAATTTCAAATCATGGTGCTCAAATCGAATGGATTTTCGAGAATTGGATTCTCCAATGGATATTGGAGTACCCTTAATCATTTCAGTACCCGACTGGGTTTTAACCACGAGCGGCAGATTGGCACCTGCAAATTGAACCTTGGCCTCAAAGTGAGGAATTCTTATCAGGGCAACATCAACACTGACTATAATGCTTTTGAAATCTTCTTGTGCCTTTCTATTCAATAAACGTTGATGAAGTGTTTCCAAAATTTCTGAGCAATCTTCAAAATCTCCAGTCTTAATGATATCATTTAAATTGAAATAGGTCATAATGGAAAGCATCGAAGCCGACACCCCATGGCCGATGCAATCCACGGCCGCGACATAGGTGTATCCTTGCATTTTAATGACAAAAGGCAAATCACCCGAAACCAAGTCCAATGCTCGGTGTAAAACAAAACCCTCTAATCCTTGATCATTTAAAATGGATTCTCTGGGGAAGATTATCTCTTGAAATTTACTGGCATATTCAATTCCAGATACAATTTCAAAATTCTTCTCCTTCAGCTCCTCATTGAATCGATTGATTTCTTGACTATTGGTATCAATAATGCGATTCTTCTTTTGTAAACTTCCCAAAAAATAAAACAATATCAAAACAATGGCAGTCAGAATGAATGTGAAAATTATTCCATAAAATCTTTGTGCATTCTGCTGATCCAATTCCAATTGCTTGATCTGATCGGCCTTGGTAAGATTTTCATTGTTCTGTCTTAATATCTCAATATTCTTTTCTTTCTCTACCTGGGCATTGCTCAGTTCATTGATGCGCAAAGCCTCATTGGCTTTAATTTTTTCTAACTCGATAATTTTTAATCGCTGAAGGTCACTCTCATGTGCAGTCTGTAGAAGTCGTAATTCATTCAATGCCTTTTCTCTGGCATTTACTTCGTTTTGGAGCGCCAATTCCTTGGAGAGTTTCAATTCAATGTACCGTTGCTCTTCTTTTGCTTTGGACAATT
>CALJKR010000073.1 GCA_937974555.1 uncultured Flavobacteriales bacterium
GTTGTCGTAGAAACCACCGCGGGTCGGGTGATGATCAAACGCATTCTCAAGGTTTAAACGAGGGGAGGAGACAGGTTCGAATTTATTCTTAAAAATTAGTACATATACCAATTCTTTGTGGGATTTGTACTAAAAGTGAAAATACGTATTGTTTTATAAAATAATTTGTTATAGGTTTGAATAGAGCATACGTTTTTAGAATAGTGTTGATGAGATTGCTTAAGTTTTCTATTCATTAATAACTATATATGATGAAGAGTGAAATGATTGCAATTTCCAGATTGGGTTTAGGAAAATTCAAAATTTCCAGACGTTTGATATTTCTTGCGTTGTTATCTATTTTTTGTAATGGATTTAAGGCACAGAGCCCGGATTGGATTTACGGCAATAAGCAAATTCATTTTTCAAGTACTACAGTAACAAGTACCCCTTTGCCACAGCCCGGAATCGATCCATCCTTGCATTACACAGGACAAACGGCGACAAAGGGACAGACTTGTCAATTTGACTCTAATGGGGATTTGTTGTTTTTTATTATAGACGGAACCATTTATGACGGCCAAGGCTTTGTGATAGCTAGAGGGGTTCAATTTATAAATCAGTTAAGTTATAGTGAAGAGAGCCCAGATCAATTTCCGGCAATCAATGGAGATATTGCGGTTACAAATGTTCCTGGATATTGCAAGAAGTTTTATTTGTTTTCCGTGACCAAAGGATCGGTTGGTCAAACAAGTGTGGTTGTATGCAGTATACTTGATATGTCCGCACAAAGTGTAGTATTTCCTAATGATGCAAATAGAAAGGGATGTTTGATTAGTCAGGCAATAAACAACACCATATTAAATCACAGTTTTGATTATTTTTTTTCAACGAGTTTTGGACTGAATATTACTTTGGAGTCTGATACATATTTATTACTTCAGGAATTGAATGGATTGCAAGATGATCGACATTCAATGGAGATAATAGAAGTAAATGAGCATAAAAAATATTTAGTATTGGCAGGTAGGGTTGATGGTATGCAAATATTTGAGATTAATTTAGATGAAATTATTCAAGTTGGAAATTGTGGTGGAGTGAATAATGATTGGGGTCCAGGTTATGATTATGGAACAGTCGAGTCTTTTGTATTGCCATCGGGATTTAAATTGGCTTCATCAGTTGAAGATTGTATGTCATTAAATGAGAATAGTACAAATACTGTACTATTTCAAGATTTGTCTTTGGATGGTGAGGTTTCCAATCCTGAATTGGTGGTTTTGGGTAACCAAGAGGTTTATTCTAATGCGGTAACAAGCATTGAATTTTCGCCAAACGGGCAATATTTATGGTTTACTAAGAATAACGCACCGGAAATTGGGGTAATACAATTGAGCAACTATGCAGTAACTTTTCCAATTGATGGTGACCTTTCCGAATTTGCATATAGTGAATTGGAGATGCAAAAGGATGAGAATGGATTATTAGTGATTTATATATCTTCTGCAAATGGCATGAAGAAAATAACCATTCCGAATGAACCAATCAATTCAACCCTTGAAGAGGTAGAATGGGACGGTGAAGTATTTCCAAATACAATGGAAGGGGGAACAGGAGAAAATTTAATTTATAGTATTCAAGTTCAAAATACCAATACGATTATAGCACAAAATTACATGGAGGTAGGGGCTTGTTGTCAGGACAATGAGCAGACTCATTTTGGCTCATATCCTCAAGTGAATTTGATGAATGATGGATTATGGACCGATGGGAGCAATCCATTTGGCGATTCAAATTCACCATTGGTGATCACACAGGACCTTATTTTCCAAACAGGAACAAACACGAATATCGTCAACATGGTTCTTCAATTTGACGAAGGAGCCGATTTAATAATAGAGAAGGGGGCCAAGGTAAGTTTGAATGGTACTGTGTTGACATCAATACAATGTAACCATCGCATGTGGCCAGGGGTGGACTTACTTGGGACAACCAACATAATGGGTACTGTAGATCAAAATCCGATGACCGGTGGCGACCAGGGTTATTTGTACATGAATAACTCTATCATTGAAAATGCCACCAAAGGAGTTGAAATTGGCACAAGTGCGTTGAATGGAGGAGGAATCATACGGGCGTACAATAGTACATTCAAAAATAACCAGATTGATGTAGCATTTAAGAAATACCATTATACTTTGGGGGGTAATTATATTCAGAACAAGTCATTATTCAACCACTGTACATTTGTGACTGATGCTCATTTGAATAATAACTCAGCGGCCCCACTCTATCATGTAAGTTTATCAGAAGTGGATAAAATATACTTTACACATTGTTCATTTTTGAATACAACAAGCAATGGTATTTATGCGTGGAATCAGCGTGGGGTGGGAATTTATTCAATTAAATCTAGTTTTTTTGTTGATGGAATGAATGATACTTGGAGTGGACAGAATGAGGATGTAAACCACACAACTTTTTACAGGTTGAGATATGGTATTAGAAGTCACGGTTTTAATGTTCCAATATCATTTTATACATGTAGAAAAATGGAATTTCAGGACTGTTTATATGGAATTGTAAATTACAATACAGACAATGTTCAGATATATCAAAATAATTTTGAGATTCCCGATGCGGCGAATCAAGAAACGGGTCAGAGCATGGAGCGCGGTATTCATCTAACGAACAGTACAGGCTATGTTGTAGAGCAAAACAAATTCTTTGGAAGCAATGATGTTCTTGTCCAAGAGGACTATCCCAACGCCTTAGGCATTTGGGTGGACAATAGCGGAGACTTTTCCAATGAAATACGGAACAATGATTTTGATGAGATGAAACTGGGGACGTATGTAACTCGTCAGAACCGCGATTTTGTAGCTGGACCTGATGGTACAACCGACCCTGACCCAAGCGATGACCAAACAGGATTGCAATTATTCTGCAACACATACACCAACGGTCAAACAGATGTTTATCGTGACCAAAACACTTTCATGCGTTGGGTACAGGGCGGCAATCAGGGTGATGGTCAACCAGACCTTTTTGCCGGAAATCGTTTCAGTGTTCCAGATTGTAGCGGAGCAACAAGCGATTGGGTGAATGACCCGTATAATGTAGAACATCTTCTTTATATCTGCCATGACCAACCGAACACAATCCCTGATTGCGGATTCAGTATTTCCACACACCCAGATGGAAACAACGCCATTCTTATGTCAGTCGAGGAAGACGATGATGTTCTTTATAATGAAGCAGATTGCGCCAACACTTATGGAGGTGGCGGTGACCAAACACCTGGAGGCATCGGTGGTATCATTGCACAACTAAATACCGTGAAAGTTGAGTTGCAGAGTGCAAAACATACCTACAACACTGTGGTTGACAACAATCAAAAACAAAGCACCATTGAACTACTCAATGAAGCATTTCCACACGAGAGCCAATACTATCGTGATTTGCTCATTCAACGTTTTCCTTTGAGTGACGAAGTAATGCGCCAGTTGATTGCGCAGGCCTCACGACTAAGCCCATGGCATCTTACTGAAATTTTTCTTGCAAACAGTGCGCTTCGAAAGGAAATGATTGCAGAGATTGAACGGGCGGAAATACTCAGTCCATTCTTTATGACGTTTCTATACGATGCTGACGCAGGTTCCAGCTTGCGAACCTTGATGGAACTCAACATCATGGGGCTTGCCACACACCGTGACAAACTGATTCAACAAATCGCACAATCCGGGCTTACTTACGAAAGTGACCCTGAACTTGAAACCGACCAGTTGATTTACCTGAATGAATACATGAATCAAATCAACCAATCGGATGCAGTGGTGATGCTGCGCAGCCGTGCTTCTCTGCTTGCATCAAAAGGTGACTATGCAGGGGCAATTGCACTTGTGACAGATGAGCCAAGGCTCGCCAATTACAAGAAAATTTTGGAAATGGAACAAGTCGTTTTGGGGGATTGGAGCGTGTTGAACGCTGCGCAAATAACAGAACTGTGGAGCATCTACAACTTGCCAAGCGACTTTAGCAGCAGTATGGCACATGGTATTCTTCAAAAAATTGGAGAAGTCGATTTTGAACCGGAGCCTCGCGTTCCAATTCAATACCGCTCATTGCAAATTGGAAAAGACAAATTGAATAACGATTTACCGTTGCTTGGAGTTTGGCCAAACCCCGCTTCCGGTTCCGCATGGCTGCATTATCCCATAGAAGCGGAAGGAAACGCAACCATTCAAGTGTATGACCCACAAGGAAGACTGATGAATTCATTCCAACCCAACACCCATGGTTTGGTTGAACTTTCATTGAAAAATTATGAAAGCGGTATTTATGTAGTGCAACTCATCGCTTTTGATAAAGTGGTGGAGAGTATCAAACTCACAGTTGTAAATCAAGACTAACAAACTTTGATAACTGATGCTGCAGAAGGCAGCATCAGTTATTCTAATCTTAATTTCAATGAAAACAATTTGTTTGTTATTACTTCTCGCACTCACACACCAAACATTTTCGCAGTGGCCTGAGTTCAATCAGGCGCATCCTGTAAGTTGCCAGTGGCCAGCTTTCAATTACACCGCTCACGGCCAATTTGAAAATGTATTTGTGATTGATACCATTCCAAATTTCTACGATGGCTATTTGGCATTTGGCAATGGAGTATTGTGCCACCCAGATAGCGTGGGAAATTATACCCGCTGTTTTGCTGCCAAGTGCAATATTGATGGTGATTTGAATTGGTGGCTTCGTTATGATGAAGAACAAGTGGATGAAAGCGAACAGTGGTATAATGTTTCCCCAGGCAATCGTGGTGGTGCGATTCAAAATCACCGAAAGAGCATCACTTCAATCTTTACGACATTCGTCAGCGGTGATGAGAATAACGTTGAATCGCGAAACTATCTTGTAAATGTGGACATTAATGGAGGCATTTCAGAGCAATTTCTAATTGATAGCAGCCTTGCCAGTTATTCCTTTTTGGGCTTAGTAGAAGATTTTACTGACAGCACATTTATTGCTTATGGCTGGTATCAAGACTCGGTTGATGTAATCAACAACAATGAACCGGATGCTTTTCTATTGAAATTAGACAGTTTAGGCAATCACCTCTGGCAACGAGAGTATGCAAATACTTATACCACATTTAATGCGACAAAGGCGATGGATGGAGGATATTGGGTTTGTGCCAACACCCCTTCACTTGGTTATTGCAGCGATGGCTTTTTTCAGAATACAGATTTGGTACTCATTAAAACCGATGAATTCGGCACTGAAGAAGACCGTATGGTATTGGGAGGCAGTTGTGGCAACGAGATTGCGACCGTGCATGAATATGAAGAAGATAAAGTAGTGCTTGTGGGAAGATTGACCAATGAAGAGAATACTCCAAATGGAATGTTTGCAGGTTATTATTATTCAACATTGATAGAGCAACTTTCAAATGATGACTTGGTGGTAACAACCTCACCCAAAGAATATCTTCCAGCATTCAATGGTCACTTTGTTGATTTACATATCATACCAAATTCAGGCTACCTAATAGTTTGTGACAACCAACTTTCACCCCAGCAAGGTTCAGGTGAGCAATGGCGGTGGATGGGTGGTTTATTGCGGTTGAACATGGAAAGAGATAGTATGTGGTTCAGAAAATACAGTTACTACAATAATTTTCCAGAATCAAGTACGCAATTTCCGGCAAGACATTTTCTGCTCGATTCAAAACCCACACCAGATGGTGGCTTTGTGTGTTGCGGATACATTGACCAACAAGGCGCAGACCCTAATCCATATTTGCTCACCCCCTGGCTTTTCAAAGTGGACTCCCTTGGCTGCCTGGAACCAGGCTGCCAGGAGGTGGGCGTTACTGAAATTGTAATAGGATTGCAAAACGCCATGAGTGTTTATCCCAACCCAGCAACATCAACCGCAACCATTGCGTTCACCTTTCCTACAGATTACATCGCTCCAAAAGAAAGTGAGCTGGTGGTGACAGATCTGCAAGGCAGAGCAGTGTTGAGACTTAATCTATCATTCTCAGGACAATCAAATCCTTTAGTTGAACTGGATGTTACCAGCCTAAGCCATGGCGTTTACACCGTGCATTGGATAGGTGGAAGCACTTGGTTGGATAGTGTGAAATTGGTGAAAGAATAACCCTGATGAAAAACCCCACAATTGACTCTAGCAACACATACCCACAAGGAAGACTGATGAATTCATTCCAACCCAACACCAACGGGTTGCTGGAACTTTCATTGAAAAATTATGAAAACGGTATTTATGTTGTGCAACTCATTGCCTTTGATAAGGTGGTGGAAAGTATCAAATTGAATGTGGTTAATCAATAATAATTAAAAATTTCTAACACATTGAAATACATGCTTGCTCTGATACCATTCTGCATTGGTATAATGCTCTATGGCCAAGATGAAAATTATCTGAATAGTTCTTTTGATAGTGATGGCAGGATGTATTTTAATCAACGTTGAGATGGTTCAGCACATCTATCAATAGTACATTAATAAATCCCAATTTAAATATGAAGTATCTGATTTGCATTTTGTCAATGGTTATTTTTCCAAGGATTGGATTAACTCAACAGTTTTCAATATTATACGATTTTAATGGTTTCTCCAATGACGGAATGGCCATTGTAAAGCAGGGAGATGGATATCTTACCACCCATTCCGCTTTCAATATGGAGACATCAAAATACACAATTCTGATCAGTGAATTTGACCAATTTGGGGAATTGTATTGGGATACAACACTAACCAACTCCCAGCAACAGTTTTATAGTTCAGGAAATTATCCAAATATTCTACCAGCAGGTGAAGAAAAATGGGTGGTTGGCAATTTCAGCAGTGATGCTGATACTGTTTTTCCATTCATCATTCAATTTTCATCTACGGGTATTTGGCAAAATTTTTCTATTCTTGATACTTTGTACGATGTAATTCCTCAATTGGCATATCCTGCTATTTATACTGGAGTTTCAGCAGATTCAGGCATGTACTTGGCTGGAAAATGTAGAATTGGAATTACACTAGGGTATTTGATCGTTAAATGTGATTTCGAAGGAAAATATCTCTGGCATAAGACTTATTCATCTCAGATGAGTGTAGTGCCTCAACGGTTGCTTGATGTGGGTGATGGACTTGTTTTGGGGGCAAGACGTTATTCAGATAGTAATGGCGATAGTTTCGTTCAGAAATTAAGTTACGATGGAACTATACTGTGGACATCATTTGCTAATGCGGATTTAAGATTGGGCGCTTCAGGAATAATGAAGCTGGATAATGGCAATTATCTATTTGCGGGCTCGCGATATGTTCAAAATACTGGAGAACGACCGGTGTTGAAAGAAATAAACGCAGAGTCAGGTGAAGTTTTATGGACGAATCAATATTTTGAACCAGACGCGTTAAATCGATTATACTGTCTGAAAAAATTATCAGGTGGTGGTTATCTAGGGGTTGGTGAATGTTGGGTTGATATTATTCCAGATTCAGTGAACGGGCCATTTGATAATGCCGCCTATATAATGAAATTGGATAGTGAATATAATTTGCTCTGGAAGAGAATTTACATACCCGATGGTTATGCAGAGATTTCTCCTAGTTCGGCTCATTGTCAATTGAATGATTTCGTTGAAAATGAAGATGGTTCAATAACTGCATTGGGCAGAGTATACATGTATACAGGAGAAGGTCCACAAGGTGGATATATTCAAGATTCTTATTTACTGAAGGTGGATAGTATGGGATGCCTCTTTTCTGGTTGTGAGGTTGGTATTCAAGAGTTTGAAGCCGATAGCGACCTCACCCTCTACCCCAATCCTTCTCATGATCAGTTGACACTGGAGACAGGGTCTTATTTTAATCAGCCGGCTTCGATTGTCCTATATGATGCCCAGGGAAGAAAAGTGATGACAGATTCTTGGTCTGCGGGTGAAAAGCGGAAACAAATGTCAGTGGAAAATCTGGAAAACGGGGTGTACCTTGTTGTCGTAGAAACCACCGCGGGTCGGGTGATGATCAAACGCATTCTCAAGGTTTAAACGAGGGGAGGAGACAGGTTCGAATTTATTCTTAAAAATTAGTACATATACCAATTCTTTGTGGGATTTGTACTAAAAGTGAAAATACGTATTGTTTTATAAAATAATTTGTTATAGGTTTGGTATATACAATAATTCGGCGGGTATTAGATAGATTTGATGCATTGAACCTTGAACATATTGTCATTGTAGGATCTTTTTTTGAATTGGATTTATTAAAAATTTATTGTTATATAAGAACTAAAGATTATGAAAAAAGTAATTCTATTAAATATTCCATCTAAAAAAAAGGAAAAAAATTGCTCTAGAGAATTTTGTTTTTTTATCCTTTTACTGTTGAAATCAAGTTTTATCTTCGGACAACAAACTTATGTTAATAAGGTTTGGGAAGGTACAGTCGGAACAATGGGCTCAGTGAATAAGACCTCATCAATTCTCGATAGTGAAAATAATTTAATTGTTGCTAGTAATTCTAATAATGGGAGTTTTGGCACGTCCGATATAGTTGTTACGAAGTATTCATCGGAAGGAATTATGTTATGGCAACAATTTTTTAATGGGTCAGCAAATGGTAATGACTACGCTGTACAAGTTGAGGTAAATGAGTTTGATGAAATACTTGTTGGAGCGGCAATTGATGAAGGATTTGGTTTGGATTTTGGTGTAATTAAGTACTCTTCGATAGGTCAATTGATATTTTCTGTTACATGGGATAGCGGTAATAACCTAGTTGATCTACCATCTGATATTGGCATAGACATTTCGGGAAGCATATATATTATTGGAGGTTCTCAGTCAATTTCTGGAGAAATGGATTATGCAATAGTAAAATTTAATTCTGATGGCAATTATCAGTGGCACACCTTTTATGATTATGTTTCATTGCAAGATTTTGCGACGGGAATGGTAATTAAAGAAAATTCTTTGAGTGTTACAGGAAATTCAGCATCGGCATTAAACAATTGGGATTTTGCAACTCTTGAATTGGACTTAGATTACGGAACGATATTGAATGTTAACAGAGTTGAAATTGGGGGCATTGGTTTTGATAAGGCGGCAGCAATTGTTTTAGATTCTCAGGACAATATATTCATTACAGGTTATGTTGAAATTAGTGGGAATAGAGATATTCAGACGATTAAATTGAATGCAAATTTTGAATTGGATTGGATAAAGAGTTATGATGGCGGATTCGAAGATATTGCTAGTGCTATTGCAGTGGACGCTTCTGGGAGTATATATGTTGTAGGGGCTAAAGAAAATTCGGCTGGAGGAAAAGACTTTTTGACAATTAAATATGATCAATTAGGAAATGAATTGTGGGTTAGAGAATTTGGTTCAGAAGGTAATGATTACATAGCTTTTGCTGAAAATTTGGCAATAAGGGATAATGGAGATTTGTTTGCGACTGGGAGTTTAGACAAAATAAACACAAAAGAAATAGCAACAATTTGTTATTCTCCCTCTGGGGCACTTAAGATGGTTGAATTATTTAATTCAGGTAGTCAAATCATAGAGTCTAAGGTAATTCTAGTTTCTAATAATGAGTTTTTTGTAAATGGAATAATTGAAAATGAAGGAGATTTCTTAGCAACAAGTATTAAATATTCTGTAATAGAAAAACCAAATTTATTAGCAGTAGATGGAAATGATGTTCAATATAACTCAGGAGAAATTGTGATAAGTTTTGACAGATCATCGATGATAAATAGTGCAATAGATAACAAGAATTTCACATCGGGAAAATTGTCGGACTTTGTGAATCAAAGTGCTATTAATGAATTAAATTCCAAGACTGGATTTGATTGGGCAAAATTTGATTCCTATAAGATTTTTCGTAGAATGACTACTTCTGATACCATTTCTATCACTCGATTGGGCGATACTATTCGAATAAATGATTTTTGGACGACAATTTCAGTATTTGTTCCTTTTAATGTTAATGAGCAACAGTTATGTGATAGTTTGAACACATTAAATCCTTGGGTTGAATTTGCAGAACGAAACTACATTTATGAGTTATTTTCTATGCCGAATGATCCATACTATCAATCGGAGCAATCGGGATTATTTGACCCAAATTATGGAATTAACATCGAAGAAGCTTGGACCAACCAAGTTGGAGGAGAGAACATAAAAATTGGATCGTTTGACACAGGTATTAATTGGAGACATGAAGATTATGGCGATGGAACGAGTGCCGGTAGTAAGGTAAAGGGTGGATGGAATTATGAATTAAATGTTTCCCCTTTTTCTGAGGAAACCCCGGATCAAAATGGACATGGCACTGCTACTTCAGGAATTTTTGGAGCCTTAAGAAATAATAGTAAAGGAGTGGCAGGTATAGCGGGAGGAGATATACAATTGGATAATCAAGGATGTCAAATTTATTCTTTTAAAATTACTTATAATTCAATTGGAGGTGTTAATCTAACAAGTGCTGTAGAAGCAATCGTAGAAGGCGCGGTTTATAATCCCTACACAAATTTTGGTTACGGTCTTCATATACAGAATCATAGTTGGGGAGGAGTTGCCGGGGGTTATAATTTAAAACAAGCACTTTTGACATGTTACAAAATCGGTTGTGTGTTCGTAGCTTCTAGTGGGAATGATGGAAATGGGATTGTAAAATTCCCGGCTAGTTTCAACGATGAACTTGTTTTGAAAGTTGGGGCAAGTGATACAACTGGTGGACGCGCAGGTTTTTCTAATTATGGGACTAACTTAGATGTTATCGCACCAGGAGTAAATAACACATATGCGTCACTAGATAACTTTAATAATTCAGGATATAGTTATAATGGCAATGGGACTTCTTTTGCAGCTCCAATGGTAACAGGTATCTGTGCACTACTTTGCAGTGAACACACAGTTGAAAATGGATATCCAAATAGTTTGGCGCCAGAAGATGTAGAGGAAATTATAACTCGTTTTTCCACAGATGTTTCAACTTTAGGATATGATTCACTATCAGGATTTGGCAGAGCGAATGCTTTTGGAGCTCTGACGAAGCTGAGATTGCCTGAGTATCAAATAAAGCATGCAGGGGGCCAAAACATAACTCAAATTGAGTCAATGTCCAATATTCAAGTTAATATATTATCATTACAAAACGACGTCCCAGCAGGAGCATACTATGCAACAAGATATGAGGTTACCCAAACATTTTTTGATGAATTAAGTCAAACGCAAAATGTTATAAATCATTGGCCAAGATATAGCTCGAGTATTGGGGTCTCTTCTTCAAATATTATTTCAGGAAACACACATTTTGATTATTCAACATTAATAGGGCAAGAAAGTATTTACGTAACCTCTAAAACATATTGTTGGCATATTATGTATAATAGCCAAGGTGAATTAATTGATAAGTGGATTCCCGCGATGCCAAATAGGCTTAGAACAACTTATTCCCTGCATTTACAAGATAGTTTTGCGTCAGTAATTGATGAAATCAGTTCAAATAGTGAACTAGACATTTTTCCGAATCCAACAAAGAATTCGATTATTTTGAAATATACCTCAGCGGATGTTGGGAGTGTAAAGGTTATTGTATTTGATAACACCGGAAAAATTATTTTAAATTCTGATTTAGGAAATATGCAAAAAGGCGTTAATACATCACAGATAGATATTGATTATTTACCAGAGGGATTGTATTTAGTAAATCTAATAATAGACAATGATGTTATTTCTAAACGATTTTGTAAATTAAACGATTAAAAATGAAAAACATCCTCTACATCGTCTGGCTTTTGGGACTTGGTGTTGTTGCTGTTTCATGCAAAAAATCGTCTTGTACAACCGAACCGATCGTTCATGATAACTCTTGCTTGGAGTATCCTGAATTGGATTCTTCTGGCATAACGTTTTTTACAAATGAACGCTTTCAATACCTCAAGCCTTGTTTTAACCCCAATGACCCCAATGAGATTATTTACAACTTTAGAGACTTGTCTTCCAATAAAAACCAATTGGTGAAATTCAATGCGTTTTCTGGGTTGAAAACAGTTTTAGTAGAAAATGTGGTTTGTGTAACCCAACCCAAATGGAGTAGAAAAGGTTGGATTGCTTTTGACCGCTCCACCAATTCGATAGGGCAAGTTTTTATTGTAATGGACAATGGGGGCAGTTTGACGCAAAGAACATTTTACGGCGCCAACTATGGCCCAAATTGGGATGCCTCAGGGGATAATTTGATATGGCAACATGTTTCGGAGCCTACTACTTCAGCTGATTATTATTTTTTCAAGCAGGGATTGAATGAAGATACGGCAGATACCTTGATACGAAATTCGGATGAAAACAACGTCTATGCTTTGCATAGCGACGTGTCCAAGTACAATGTAATATTGACCAATACAATCATCGATAATGAGGCATTTTTAACGCTACGTCCATTGTCTTTTGAGCAGCCATTTACTACTTTATTCAATATTTTTTCTGAATTTCAGTTGTTTAAAATTGAAGGTATGACTTGGTCGCCAACAGGGGAGTCCGCCTATTTTACCGTCAACAGAAGTGATGAATTGGGAGGCCTATATCAAATCAACCCGGCTACTGGCGTTTATACCAAATTAATGGATTATTGCGATTCCAAAAAATATGTTTCTATATCATGCTCTCCCATTGGTCATCTATTGATTGGAGAACGGCAGGATGTGCACTTGAAGAGAAATGCACAGGGGGCTTTCACTGGGGAAATCATGGTGCAATCCAATATTTACAGCATCGATTTGAAAACGATGCAGGAAACAAAGATTGATTTGGATTAACTCACAGATCAAGAAGAGCCGCAGAGCTCAAGCAATATCTGACTTACCTTCGCGTTACGATGGCTATGAAACCAGTGATTTTGTGGGCGGATGATGAGATTGAATTGCTCAAACCGCATGTGATGTTCCTTGAGCAAAAAGGATATGTGCTGATTACCGTGAACAATGGCCGTGAGGCGGTGGAAAAGGTGAAAGCCCAACACTTGGATATGGTTTTCCTCGATGAAAATATGCCAGGGATCTCTGGCCTAGAGGCCTTACAACAGATCAAAGCGCATGACCCCAATCTGCCGGTGGTGATGATTACCAAAAGCGAAGAGGAGCACATCATGGAAGATGCCATCGGTTCCAAAATCGCGGATTACCTGATCAAGCCGGTCAACCCCAACCAAATTCTATTGTCCATCAAAAAAAACCTGGATGAGAAAAGGTTGATTGATGAAAAAACCACCCAAGAATACCGCCAAGAATTTCGCGAGATT
This sequence comes from uncultured Flavobacteriales bacterium, assembly GCA_937974555.1. Taxonomy (GTDB): domain Bacteria; phylum Bacteroidota; class Bacteroidia; order Flavobacteriales_D; family Sanyastnellaceae; genus CAMCTV01. The sequence continues at coordinate 13,305 of CALJKR010000073.1, forward strand.
TCGATGCAGCTGGGTCAACGAATGAACGCGGAGGAATGGGGTGATTTCTACAAGAAGTTGATCTACTGGACTTCTGAACTTTCACAAACCTCAGAGGACTCCATGAAGGAGATCCTCAAAACGCAAAAGCAAGAGGCCAATGAACAATTTGCGAAATACTACGAGCAAAATTACCTGGAGTGGATCAATGCCAAAGTGGAAGCGCCGGTGATGTCCCATACGTTATTCAATCGAAAAATAAAAGCCCAATTGACTCCCGGCAAGCCGGTGTATTGGATTGTGATTGACAACTTGCGCTTTGACCAATGGCGGGTGATTGCACCTTTCCTCAAAGACCAATTCCGTTGGGACAATGAGGACATTGTATATTCGATTCTCCCAACAGCCACCATGTATGCGCGCAATGCGATGTTTTCTGGTTTGCTGCCCACGGAAATGCAAAAGCTCCATCCGCAGTGGTGGAGAGAAGAAGAGGAGGAAGGGAGCAAGAACGATTTTGAACATGAGTTTTTACAAGCCCAATTGAAACGATTGAGGATGAACATCAAAACCTCCTACCACAAGGTGGTGCAGCACCAATTTGGAAAGCGTTTGGTGGACCAGATGTCGAATTTGCAGAGCAATGATTTGAATGTCATCGTCTACAACTTTGTGGACATGCTCAGCCATGCCCGCAGTGAAATGGAGGTGATCAAAGAATTGGCCGAAGATACCCCTGCGTATCTTTCTTTGACCAAGTCGTGGTTTGAACACAGCCCCTTGCGGGAGATGCTGGATAAGATAGCAGAGCAAGGAGCCAAGGTCATCATCACCACAGACCACGGAACGGTGCGGGTAGAAGATCCCATCAAGGTGGTGGGCGATAAGGCCACCAATACCAACTTGCGTTACAAGGTGGGAAAAAATTTGAACTATAGTGCAAAGGAAGTTTTTGAAATGAAGGATCCTGCGCAAGCCCATTTGCCCAGACCTCAACTCAGCAGCTCCTACATATTTGCGCGTTCCAAAGGGTATTTTGTATATCCCAACAACTACAACCATTTTGTCACCCACTTTAAAAACACCTTCCAACACGGCGGGATTAGTTTAGAAGAGGTGTTGATTCCATTTGTTGTTTTACAAGCCAAATGATTTTTAGATACACGTTAGCTGAGATTGATGCAGTGGCGCAGGCCCTGTTGGACACCCTTCCCGAGCAGTGCACCATATTATTGGAGGCAGAAATGGGCAGTGGCAAAACCACGTTGATGTCGCACCTTCTGCGATTGATGGGTATTGACGAGGTTTCCAGTCCCACCTATAGTTTGGTTAACGAATACCGATCTGCTTCAGGCAAGGCCATTCACCACTATGATTTATACCGATTAAAAGCTGCCGAGGAGTTGGAGGAAATCGGATTTGGCGATTTGTTGGATCGAGGGGAATGGAACTTTATTGAGTGGCCGGAAAAAGGCATGCCTTATTACGATGCATTTGTGACTTGGAAAATCACCCAAGAGGCCGATGGAACAAGGGTTTTGGAAATCATCCCATAGGTCATCATCTACCCCCATTCTAAGAATTTGATTTTGTATCTTTGCAGAGCATGAATAAGAACAATTATTGCGTAATCATGGCCGGGGGCATTGGCTCTCGTTTTTGGCCCATGAGTCGCACTGCTTTTCCCAAGCAGTTTCACGATATTTTAGGTGTAGGTCGCACTTTGATACAACAAACGTACGATCGCTTTTTGCCGTTGTGTCCCAAGGAGAATATATTGGTGGTGACCAATGAGCGCTACAAATCGCTTGTATTGGAACAGTTGCCCGATATGCAACCGGAGCAAGTATTGTGTGAGCCATTCATGCGCAATACCGCTCCCTGTGTGGCGTATGCTTCGCACCATATTGCGGCGAAGAATCCCCTTGCACGCATTGTTGTTGCTCCCTCGGATCATTTGATCTTGAACGGACCTGCATTTGTGGAGACCATTCAATTGGCCTTTGAGCAAGCCGAGCGTGGTAATTTGGTAACCTTGGGCATCAAGCCTACTCGCCCTGATACCGGTTATGGGTACATCCAATGGGAAGAGGAAAAGCAAGCCCATCATGAGCGCGTGAAGCGCGTGAAGACCTTTACAGAAAAGCCCGATTTGGAATTGGCCAAAGACTTCTTGGCCAGTGGTGATTTCTCATGGAACAGCGGTATCTTCATTTGGAAGGTGACCTCCATCATGGATTCTTTTGAGATGTTTTTGCCCGACATGAACAAGGCCTTTGCAGAAGGGGCGGAATTGTACGGAACCGACAAAGAGCAGGCTTTCATCAACAAGATGTATGCGGCTTGTGACAATATTTCCATCGATTACGGAATCATGGAAAAGGCCAAGAACGTCAATGTGGTATTGAGTGATTTTGGTTGGTCAGATTTGGGTACTTGGGGTTCTTTGCATGGTCATTTGCACCATGATGATCACCGCAATGGTGTGGTGGGCAAACAAGTAATGATGTACAATTGCAGCAACAACGTGGTGCACATGCCCGACAACAAGTTGGTGGTGTTGCACGGATTGAATGGCTACATCGTAGTGGATTCAGGAAACACCTTGTTGGTGTGTAAATTGGAGGATGAGCAAAAGATCAAAACCTTTGTCAACGACATCAAAATCAAACGTGGAGACGAAGCGGTTTAAACGCTGATGTGGTCCACGATCCAGGTTCTGAGTTCTTCTAAGTTGATTTTATTCTGTGCGGAAATAAAGAGCACATCCGATTGCATTTTGGCCATCCACGTTTTCTTTAAGTAGGCCATTGTTTCTTCTTTGCTCATGGGTTCTTCCAACGATGCTTCGTCGTGTTCTGGATGGAAGGCATCGATTTTATTGAAGAGCAAAAGCATTTTCTTGTCCCCACATTGAATGTCTTTTAATGTATCGTTGACCACGCGGATGTGGTCTTCAAACTGTTGGTGGGAAAGGTCTACCACGTGAATGAGGATATCCGATTCACGCACTTCATCCAAAGTAGATTTAAAAGATTCGATGAGATCATGCGGTAATTTTCGGATGAAACCCACGGTATCGGTGAGCAAAAACGGTTGGTTTTCTAATACAATTTTTCGTACTGTGGTATCCAGGGTAGCAAAGAGTTTATTTTCAGCAAAGACATCGCTTTTGCTCAGCACATTCATGAGCGTCGATTTGCCCACATTGGTGTATCCTACCAATGCTACGCGCGGGATATTGCCGCGGTTGGATCGTTGTGTTTTCTTTTGGCGGTCGATGACTTCCAGTTCTTTTTTCAGAAACGAAATGCGGTCGCGTACAATACGTCGGTCGGTTTCAATTTCTTGCTCTCCAGGACCACGCATTCCGATTCCCCCTTTTTGTCTTTCCAAATGCGACCACATGCGGGTTAATCTCGGCAGCAAGTATTGGTATTGCGCCAACTCTACTTGCACCTTGGCATGGGCGGTGCGGGCGCGGCTTGCAAAGATGTCCAGAATCAGATTGTTGCGATCGAGGATCTTGACTTTTTTGTCTTCGATATTGAAAATCTGTTCGAGGTTTCTCAATTGCGAGGGAGCCAACTCATCATCGAAGATCACCATGTCCACGTCATTTTCATGCACGTAGGTTTTGATCTCTTCAATTTTTCCAGAGCCAACGAAAGTGCGTGAATCGGGGTGCGGCATCGATTGCGTGAAACGCTCCAGCGTATGCGCATGGGCGGTTTCGGCCAAGAACGCCAGCTCATCCAAATATTCCTCCAAGAGCGCCCGATTTTGGGATTGGGTAATGATGCCCACCAAGACACAAGTCTCTTGCGGTTTAGAAGTAGAAATTAATTTTGCCATGAACTATTTGGCTCGAAAAGTAATCACGTAATCAGCCAGTGCAGCAATTTCAGTTTCGCTCAAACGACCGTCGAACGGCGGCATATTGCCTTTTCCCATTTTGATTTGATTCACGATGTCTTCTTTTTTTAGGGTTGAAGCAGACAGCGCCTTGGCACCAGACAGTTGCAAGTTGCCATCTGTTCCATGACAGCCAGCACAGCGCGTTAGATAAAGATCTTGGGCGTTGATGGCTTGAGGTGCTTTGGGAGTTTCATTTCCGCCGCAAGACGTCCAAAGAACTGCGGCCATCGCGCAAGCAAAAAAACACTTCATCAAAACCAACCTCTATATGGTGTATGAGACAAGAATGGCCATGGAATCATCACCATCATCAGGATAAAACCAATCACGAAGAAAGTGAAGATGGTTTTGTAGCGCTTCTGGATATCCGCGGTTTTCTTGCCTTTGATGTGACCGATACTTACCAGGACAATGGCAATCAACATCATCACCGAGTGCTCCATGATAAAGAAACGATTGTCTTTTACAGACATCAACTCACCTGCCGGCGTGTTTTTTAATTTGATGATCCACAAAACCAATCCAATCAAAAATTGGGTATGCAAAACAATCATGGTCACCATGGACCATTTGCTGGCGACAGCGTCTGATTTTTTCATGTTCATGTAGGCATGGACGATGGTCCAAATCATCAAGAATACTGCGACATAGCGCAAGAAGGAATGTAGGTGTAGTAATCCAGTCATGGTTAATTAATATGGGCAAATATAAACCTTTGAAATGAAACAAAGAATTCTCATTTTTGACGAATGAACAAAGTGATTTACAATGTGACCGTGAGTGTCGACGAGTCGGTGCATTTGGCGTGGTTACAATGGATGAAAGAAGAGCATATTCCGGATGTCATGAGAACTGGATTTTTCTTGAGTCACCGTATTTGTAGGGTACATGCGTTTGAAGAGGGTGGTGTAACCTATGCTATTCAATATGTCTGCGCCTCCCAAGCGGATTTGGATCGTTATCAGCAAGAATGCGCACCGGCTTTGCAAAAAGATCACCAAGACAAGTTTGGCGGACAAACGGCCGCCTTTAGGACATTACTTGAAATTTTACACGAGTCGGAAGAAACTACTTTTTAATCTTCCCTGTTTTTTTATCAAAACCATAAGGGCAATGCTTACATCCGCTTTGACAGCAATGTCCTCTTTTTAGGTGGTATTGTTCAGTGAAAACAATATATCCTTCTTCCGAGTAGTAGAAGTCGCCTTCTTCTCTGGGTATATTTCGGTTGCTGGACATGGTACAAAAATGAATGAATCGGGCTTAAACAACAAATAGAAATGCAAGAGGTTCAATCGAAATATGAAAATCTCCCACATTGGGGAGAGTTTTGGCAATGCAAGCGGTGGATTTCGGAAACCGAATGGAAGGCGGGCAACAAGTGGTTTAAATTGTATTACAACTTAATGGATGCGCGTCAAAAGGGATTTTCGGAGGTAGTCACTTTGGGCGGTCCATGGAGCAATCATCTATTGGCCACTTCTGAGTGTTGTGCGGCGGAAGGATTTGTGAGTTACGGAATTTTACGGGGCAGTTGGCAATTGGACCATCTCAATGTCGCCATGGAGCAAATGCGCGCTAATGGGATGGAATTGCGTGCGGTGGACACGGCATTGTATGATTTGCGTGGTTCCGAGGATTTCAAAGTTTGGTTGCACGATCATTATCCAGAGGCCTACTATATCCCAGAGGGAGGGGCCAATTATCTGGGTTTGATGGGATGTATGGAGATGCTGACCACCCATGATTTGGATTCATTTACTGAGTTTGCTGTAGCAGGAGGCACGGGCACCACTGCTGCTGGGTTGTTATTGAAAACAAAATCACACCAAAGGGTACATGTGTTTTTTGCTTTGAAGGCCGGTTTAGCGGAGCTCCGGGAAATGGTTCGGAGCCATTTGCAATGGGTGATACAAGAGCGTGATATTCAAGAGGAATACCTGAAACGATTGGTGGTGTATTCTGATGATCAGTGGGGTGGATATGGGCAAATCAAACCGGAATTGGTGGATTGGATGAGAAAAGAGCAAGCGTTGGGCAGGCTGTGGGATCGAGTTTACACGGCCAAGATGATGTATGCATTGACGCATGACACAGCGATTGCACTACAAGAAAAAGCCTTGTTGGTGATACATACCGGGGGGTTGCAGGGAAATCGCAGTTTAGCGTTTCCTCATCCATGATTCTGGATTTTGCGCTGCACCCTTGGTGCTGCTGACCGCCCAAAGTTCAAAATGCAGAACGGCCTCATCATCGGTCATGCCTACCGTCCCCAGATTGTGCTTAGCAGAGACTTTATCGCCCACCTTTACGTTGACTTGGGCTAGCCCAGAGTAAACGGTTTTGTAGGTACCATGTGTCACGATGATATTGTATCCCGCTCCTGGGATGCTAAATACCGAGGTAACCTTTCCACCAAAAACACTGAGTACTGGCTCTCCCTGCTTGGTGGTAAAATCAACCCCATTGTTATTTAGGGTGATGTCTTCTAAGCTGGGATGGGCGTGTTTACCAAAATGAGAGGTGATGGCGCCATGGCTCACGGGCCAGGGAAGATTGCCTTTGTTGTTTTCAAAATTGGCATTTAATGAAACCACCTCAGGTGCCAATTCTATTTTGGTGGTTTTGTTTTCTGCTTTATTGCTTGCCGCCACTTTGGGCGTTTCACCTACTTTGGGTGAAGGATTGGTGGTTTTGTCTGGCTTGGCTTTTTCGATGGCTGCAAGGGCCTTGATTCGCTCTTGCTCTTCTCTTTTTCTTTCTTCAGCCAACTCTTTGTTGATGATGTCTTGAATTTTCGAAACCAACTTTTTTCGATCCGTCTCTTGTTTCTTTTGTTGGGTTCTAAGCTTGGATTCTTCTTTTTTGAGTTTGGTTAGCTTGTCTTGTTGGGCTTGTTTGTCTTGATCAATTTCAGCCTTTACTTGTTCCTGTTCATTTCTGAGCGAAGCCACTTGGGTTCTACTGATTTTAAGATCAGCGATGCTGCTTTGCAAGTTGGTTTCTGTTTCTTTGATGATCTCCACTTGCTTTCTACGCCCGTCAGAAAGGGCTTGCATGATTTTGTATCGTTTGTAGGCTTGATAGAAATCATCGGCTGATAGAATAAAGACAATGGAGTTGTAGGAAGATCTGTTTTTGTACGCTTGGTAAACCATTTTGGCATATTCGTCCTTTAGCGACTCCAATTGAAATTCGAGCAATTGAATTTGACTTTGTTCAGATTGAATATTGAGATCCAATTGCCCCAACTCACCGTTGATGTTCTCGATCATGTTTTCACGGTATCGAATTTGTTCGTTGAGAATGGCGATTTGCCCAGCGGTGAGTTTTTGTTTTTTTTCAGAATCCGCAATCATGGCTTTGGTTTCCTTGATTTTGGCTGAGAGTTCATCGCGTTGAGAACGGAGGGCTTCTTTTTTATTTTGGCCCAACACCCATTGGCTAATGAACATTCCGCTAAAAATGGCAGTAGCGGCGAGTATCCAAGTAATCCATTTTCTCATAGCGTTTTTTTAATGGGATAACCCTCAGGAATTTCAAATTGAAATTCAAAAGTTCTATCGGTTACACAGCGGTTGACCTCCCAAGAGAATGAAAATAGTTTGCCGTTGTCATTGACATGAACGACAATTAAACTGGGATATTGCTGCTCAGGATTTTCGGTGTTCCATTGCAGATTTTCTATTTCCACCAATCGTCCATTGTAGGCGTCGTTGAATTGGGTTTTTTTCAGTAAAAACGTTTCCGCGTCAAACCAATATTTCGAAAGAATGAGCCCATCTTCCTCCATGCGTTGTTGCATTCTTTTTTCTCTGGATTTGATGCGTTCATGATCGTCAGTATTGTTTTCAAGCGTATCCATATTGTTTTGGATCAGCTCCAGAGATTTTTTAATCCTTCTTTTGTAACGCGTTTGGATGATGTAGTGAGCGGAGTCTTCATCGCTTTTGAATTTCCCTCCAATTTTATCTATGCCAATGGGTTGTCCAAAGATGAGGCTTTGGAGGTCTTCTAAATCAAGATCAAAATGCACCCACTTCTCCAAATCTTCTATTTCATTGATTAGGGCAAATTTATTATCGGGGATTTTGGAGAGCAATTTGATTGAATCTGTCAAAATCAACGCTCTTGCCACCTCAATACCCAAGGCTGGAGAAATGGACATCCAAACGGCGCTGTCCTTGGCTATTCTTACGTTGGCTTTAAAGTCCAACTCTTCGTCAGGGGAAGTGAATCCACCTTCTATTTTCATGCCCGCATGGTGGTAGGGCATCCATTTTTTTTCATTTTGTTTGAGCACAAAAGGGGCGCTTCTCGGTCGTACTTTTTCTGTTTTACGAATGGCCAATGGCTTGGATTGACAGCTGACCAGTGCTAGTGTAATGACTACAAGAAGGGAGGTGGAAATTTTCATGGGCAAGTGTAAAGGGTCGCTATCCAAGGATTGTATGGCATCAAATCCTCCGCCTTGCGAAGCGCATCGCAGGCGGATTTTTTGTCATTGGATTTTTTAAAATAATACAGCGCATTGAGGCAATCTTGCCACGTTTGATAATGAAAAGCATCCAAGGAGAATGTTTCATTTTTTTTAATGGCAATCAACTGTGCGGTGGTTTGTGAACCTTCTTTTTGCGCGCTTTGGGCATTGTAGAACCGATCTCGAATAACCGATGTATTGCCATCAAAATATTCATTCATCCAAGCCAAATGAAATACCACGATGGGGTTTTGCATTTGGGGCAATTGAAGTATGTTTTTTGAAAGTTGGATCGCAGCTTCTTTTTGTCCTGTAACATATAACGCTAAAATTTTGTTGATGTAGAGAGAGGCTTCTGCTTCAAATTGATCCGTAATAATGCCCAAGCCTTCTGTTGCGGTCTGTATGATGGATTCATATTCGCCCAATCTAGACAAGGCCACCACCTCATGCGCTTTAAATTCAGGCATAAAGGGGAATTGGAGGGCGGCTTCTTGGGCTTTTTGTAAATAAGGAGTAGGATCTTCTTTGAATTGGAATTCGTAAATCTCCAAAAGGGCTTTCCAGACATTGGATTCGGCAGGATAAATTTCAATGGTCCTGTTGAAACATTCAATGGCTTTGGGAAGATTGTTGGTGTAGTTATAGAAGTCACCAGCCAGTGAATGGGCCTTGGCCTCATTGGGAAATAGTTGTTGTGTGGTTCGGATGCAATGTTCGATGATGGTTTGCCATTCCTCAGGGAACTTTTGATACACCAATGGCGCAAGGGCATTTACGCGTTGATCGATATTGACGTCATCATACAAGCACGCTTTTTCAAGCAGTTTTAAGTCGTCGATATTCCCCCCGGATTTGGATTTGATTCGAGATTTGTATTGGAGATAATAGGCGATTCCACTATTTTCCATGGGGTATTTTTCAAGAACCTCTTGGGCCTTTTGTGCCTCATTGATATTGGTATAAAACTCAGCTGCTTGAATGACCCATCGTTTTTCACCTGGAAAAGCAGCGGCCAATTTTTCTAATTCAAGTCCTGCGGCCAAGGGCTTGTTGAGTTCAATATAGAGGTATTGTTTTTTGCCGATGATAAAAGGATCGACACCGGTTTGTTTTTCCAATTGATTCCATACCTCAATGGATTTTTGCGAATCACCAAAGAAGCTACAGGTTTCTGCCCATTCGTACAAGGGCAGTGTCCACAAGGGATCCAGTGCTGCTGTTTTTTCGTACATCTTCATGGCGGCCTTCCCATTTTCCATCGCGGAGAGAGAACGTGCATATTCCAGCGCATACCATTTGTTGGTGGGGTCAGCTAGATGGGCTTTCTCAGCGTGTTCCAGTCCCAAGATGGGCTGAGCAAGTTGCTCACGGTAGATGCGCGCCATTTCATAATGCACAGCTGGCGTCTGGGGTTGCACATTGAGGTATTGAGAAAAAGCGTTGATGCTGGCTTCCCATCTTCCTGCATTTTTTTCACTCAGTCCTTTGAAAAATAAATCGTTGGCAGCTTTGCTTTCCTCTCGATTGAGCGCAACCGTATTTTGTTTTTGAGAACAACCCCCAAAAACAATGGCCAAGACCAAAATATAAATGAAATTATTCAATGTTTCCTACCGTTGAAAAGTCTCCCAAATTCAAATCCCCTTTGTAATGGCGAACATGACAATGCGCGCCAACCATGGCGTTTTCAATTTCACTTTCGGCAATCACGGTGTGGGCATTGACGATGGCGTTTTCAATTTTGCTATTGATTATTTTCACCCCTTTTTCAAGTGAGACATAGGGACCTACGACCGCGTTTTTCAGCACCACATCGTCCGCGATAAAGCAAGGAGGAATCACTTGAGAATTTTCGCCAATACTCATGGGCGAGGCATATTGGGGTTCGTAGCCCAATATTTTTTGATTGGTTTCGACAACGGCCGTTTTGTTGCCGCAGTCCATCCAGTCATTGACCGTTCCCGGGGTAAATTTTGCTCCTTGTTTCATCATGTTTCTCAACGCATCTGGAAGTTGGTATTCACCGCCATTGGTGATGTTGTGGTCAACCAAGTATTGCAATTCTTTCTTCAACCACCCACCATTTTTAAAATAGTAGATGCCGATCATGGCCAAGTCACTGACAAAGGTTTGTGGTTTTTCTACAAACTCTTGGATGGTTCCTTCTTCGTCGGTAACTACCACCCCAAATTGGCGCGGGTCATCAATGCGTTGGCACCAAAGCATACCATCGGCGTTTTCATCCAAGCTGAAATTGGCTTTGAAAAGGGTATCTGCAAAGGCGACGGTAACGGGACCTTCCAAGTGTTCAGCTGCACAAAGAACAGCATGTGCCGTACCAAGAGCATGGTCTTGGTAATGGATGCTCCCTTGGGCTCCCAATTGGGCAGCCACTTCGAGTAAATGTTGCTCAGCAGCATCGCCAAAGCGACCCGTGACAAAGGCAATGTGCGATACTTTTTGATCACTCACCTTGACTATTTCTTCCACCAATCGCTGAACAATAGGTTTACCAGCCACGTGGATCAATGGTTTGGGTGTAGTAAGGGTATGGGGTCTTAATCTTTTCCCCATTCCAGCCATCGGCACAATTACATTCATTTTCGGTCTCTTTTAGATACCAAAGAAAAAAAAGAAGCCCATACAAAATACGGGCTTCGGGGGGAGTAATCAACAATGTTTCGTTGAGTTGTCCTTATTTTTTAGCGTTATATTTTTTCTGGTATTTTTCGTACAAATCTTCCTGTTTGTTGCGAATGGTAATGTCTCGGCCATCAATGAAAGCGCGAAGCACTTGGTTGGTGCGCATATCCAGTGCATCGCCCTGGGAGAGAAAGAACGTTGCGCTTTTGCCGATTTCAATGCTTCCATATTTTTGATCGATACCTAGAATTTTTGCTGCATCCAGAGTCAAAGCCTGAACGGCTTTTTCATAGGGCAATCCAAAGGCAACCGCTGTTCCTGCCTGGAAAGGCAAATTGCGCGCATTCATGGCTTCCATGTCTCCGGTATTTTGAAAGCAGAATAAAATTCCAGCGTCGTGCAATTGTTTGGCCAATGCAAATGGCGCATCGATCTCATCTCCAGAGAAACGGGGCAAGCTATGCACCCGGGGGATCATCACTGCTACATTTTCCTCCTTGAGCAATGGAGCTACCCAAGGGGCATCATAACCACCGATGATGGTCATGTGGGCAATTTTGTTTTTCTTTTTAAACTTGATTGCTTCTGTGATTTGCCTTTCGTCTTCAGCATGAACGTATAGATTGGCGGTGCCTTTGATTACGGCACACATGGCTTCGAGGCGAGGGTCAATTTCTTCATGTGATGTGCTGCAATATGCCGCGGCACGCTCAAAGAAGGTTTGCAATTGATTTACTTCGAGGTTGTAGTTTTTGCTGTGTTCTAATCCACTGCCTGAACGGTGATAAACAGCAGGCCAATGCATATGAATTCCGTCTCCGTTGCGAACAACAGCATCTTCCCAGTTCCAAGCATCCAAGCATACCACAGCGCTCGTTCCAGAGATTATGCCGCCGCGCGGAGTTACTTGCGTAAGCAGAATACCATTGCTCCGGATGGTGGGAAGAATTTCTGAATCCGTGTTGTAGGCAATCAGGGATCGGATGTGTGGGTTGAATTCGCCCACTTCGTAAAAGTCACTGGTGGCTCTTACGGCTTCCATTTCGATTAGCCCCAGGTTAATGGCAGGCGCGATGAAACCGGGGTAGAGATGTTGGCCATTTGCGTCGATGGTTTGGTCATAGGCATTGGCACTTAGTCTAAGTGTTCTGGCATCTGCAACCATCTCAATTTTACCATTCTTGAAACCCACGGCGGCATTTTCAATTACCTCGCCATTGCCCAAATGAGCGGTTGCATTGAAAATCAAAATGGATTGCGTTTGGACCGGGGCAGGGGCGTATTGGCCCAAGGCTTGAACAGCCCAAAGGAGGGCAAAAATATTAGTGATGATTCTCATGATCGTGTTCTTCAAATTGATATAAGTCGCCTTCAGAGTCGCAATGGAAGTGTCTTCTCTTGCGACCGTTGGGTTTTTGCGGTTGATCGCCATTGGCGATGGATTTTTGCATTTCGTCCATTAAAAGCTTGCGATCGTTCCATTGTTGTTGGAAAAGAAAGCCGTCTTCCTCACGGTCAAAATAACAACGACCATCCACAAAGGTTTTTTCAGCCATGGCATAAATGCTCAATGGGTTGTTGCTCCAAATGACAATGTCAGCATCTTTTCCAACTTTCAATGATCCCATGCGCTGATCCAAGTGTAGCATTTTGGCAGGATTTAAAGTCACAAATTTCCATGCTTCCTCCTCTGTCAAACGTCCGTATTTTACCGCTTTTGCAGCTTCTTGGTTTAATCTACGGGCCATTTCGGCGTCGTCAGAATTGAAGGCTACCACCAACCCTTGTCGGTGCATCAAGGCTCCGTTGTGAGGTATTGCCTCTCTCACTTCCATCTTGTAAGCCCACCAATCGCTAAACGAAGAAGCTGCAGCGCCATGGGCTTTCATTTTATCCGCTACCTTGTATCCTTCCAAGATGTGCGTGAAGGTGTTGATGCGGAATCCCATACTGTCTGCCATGTGCATGAGCATGTTGATTTCACTTTGCACATAACTGTGGCAGGTGATGAATCTTTTCTTTTCGAGTATTTCAAGCAGGGCCTCTAATTCCAAGTCCTTTCTTGGTTTGGGTAAAGGGTTTTTTGTTTTGAGCGAGGCGTTATAGGCTTTCCACATTAGACCATATTCACGGGCCTGATGGAAGTGATCGTAGTATACTTGTTCCACGCCCATTCTGGTTTGTGGGAAACGAACACTATTGAAATCACCGGCGTTGCTTTGTTTGACATTTTCTCCTAAGGCAAATTTGATGAACCCAGCTGCATTTTCAATGAGCATTTGATCGGCATTTTGTCCCCAACGAAGTTTGACAAGCGCACTTTGTCCACCAATGGCATTGGCGCTTCCATGTAGCAATTGAGCGGCAGTAACGCCACCTGCCAATTGGCGATAAATGTCAATGTCTTCTGGCCAAACCACACGTGACTCTTCAACTTCAGCACTGGAAGACTGGGTGTGCTCATTCACCGCTGCAATGGCAATGTGGCTGTGCTCGTCTATGATTCCCGCCGTCACATGTTTGCCTGTCCCGTCTATAATTGTTGCGTCCGCGGGAGGTGTGACTTTGCCTACCTGAATGATTTTTCCATTTTGTATCAAAAGGTCACCTTGGATATTTCCCTCCGCTTCGTTGGTCCACAACGTGGCGTTCTTGATCCAAACGGTTTCTTGCTCTGGCAGAGCTGTTCTACCATAAGCTCCAAAGGGATAGGTCATTTCGGTATGCGGGGTAATCCATTCAGCTTCATCATTTGGGTTTGCATTAGAGGAAGTTGGATCAATCCATTTAAAAGTTCCAGAAACAGCATAGTTTCGTTGATCTTCATTTTGATTAACCAATATCCAGCCATCTACGGTGTCATTGTTCTTTTGCAACGTGATGTATTGGGGTTCACGATTTGCCGTTTTTATTTGGACGCTGTCTTTTTGATTTTTGATATCCGCTTTGAGTTGAAAGCTGATGCGGGCGTCATCTGTTTTTACAATAACTTCGTTGGATAGGGTATCCACTCCTTGAATCCATCTGGCACGAGGGCCACCTGGCGCTTCAAACACTTCAAGGGTCAGTTGCGTCTCAGTGGCGTTGGGCAGATTGTTTTTCCAATTGAGGGAATAAGTGCCCAACCAGGGGTTTTTGGTTTCCTTGTTCACTTCATGGGCCTTGCCCATGACCCAATTGTATTCTATTTGGCAATGTTTATCTAATAATGGCGCGGTTGTAACCAATAGATTGGCGTATTTGCCTTTTTCAAGAGAACCTAGGATATCATGGACTTTGATCCAATGGGCGGGTCGTGTTATCAATGCTTCAAACACATCTTGTTCAGTTAAACCATACATTGCGGCTTTTCTGATTTGCTTGAGTAATTGAGCCGGATCCTCAAGGCCATCTGCTGTAAACACAAATGGAATTTGTGCAGATTTTAATTGGGCGGCATTGCTGGGCGCCCAATCCCAATGTTTCATTTCTTCAAGTGGAACTTGGCGCGCCAACAAGGGATCAATCAAATCCATGGGACCTGGGAAGTTGAGGGGTAAAATGAAATATCCTTTGGTATTTTTAATGTCCTCTATGCGCTGATACTCATTACCACTTCCTTTGAAGATGTATTGAATGTTGTTTTCATCGCCAACTTTATCCGCGCGAAGCACATTCCATTTGTCATCCGTTTCAAAGAAAGCGGGGAATTGTTGCAGTTGTAAAAAGGATTCCAAGCTCAGGTTGCGTTCGCTTTTAAAACCACTGTTCTTGTACCATTCGGCATCCAAATAGGTTTGTCTGAGTAGTGCGATAGCACCCATCAGACTCGAAGGGTAATCTTGTTGACTGGCGCCTTTGTCAAAGGAGTAGTGCGCGGAGACATTAGAGCGGAGGAGCCCGATATTTTCATTTTCATCCAAAGCCACGAGAGCGCCGCTACCGCGAACGATTCCATTATTTTGGTAGGTGAGCACAGCACCAAATCCTGCTTTGATCAGTGGTTGTGCTTGTTCATTATTGTAAGAATAGTGGTAGCTGGCGGCGTAGTCCGCGTGAATGGCGTCATTCCAGCCAAATGCACCTTTCCGTTCTCTTTCCATGTGAGGAAAAGGGGACCATTGGGGGCGTTCAACCGCGGGTTGTCCCAAATGACTATTGAGGTCGATGAAAGAAGGATAGATGTGCTTTCCTTGGCAGGAGATTTCGACAGTGCCCGCAGGGATGGAAATGTCATTTCCAACATTGACGATCCTACCTTGTGCAATCAAGAGGGTTGCATCTTCAATGATGGTGGTTGCATTGATATGCACGATGGCATGGGTCAACGCGGTGGGAACCACATCTTTTTCTCGAGCACCATTGACTGGAAAAGTGGGTTGTGCTTGGAGACAAATGGTCCCCAAGATTGCAGCACACGTAAAGAGTTTTCGCATACTGCAATGATAAGCAATAAAGGGCTATTCTACAATCCCGACATGATCAGGAATAATGAGCTTTCCAGCGGTTTTGGATTGTATTTCTTCGATGCTAACATCTGCCGCTCTTTCAAGCAAAACAAATGCGCCGTCACGGATGTCAAACACACCGAGGTCTGTGACCACTTTTTTAATGCAATGCACACCCGTCAGAGGAAGTGAGCATTGAGGAAGTAGTTTGGAATTTCCGGCCTTGTCACAATGCTGCATCGCGACAATAATATTTTTTGCAGAAGCAACAAGGTCCATTGCACCACCCATCCCTTTGACCATTTTTCCGGGAACTTTCCAATTGGCGATATCACCGTTCTCACTGACCTCCATTGCACCCAAAATGGTTAAATCTACCTTTTGCGCTCTGATCATCCCAAAGCTCATGGCACTATCAAAAATAGAGGAGCCGGGCAAGGTGGTAACCGTTTGTTTTCCTGCATTGATCAAATCAGCGTCTTCTTCTCCTTCAAAGGGAAAGGGGCCCATACCCAAGAGACCATTTTCTGATTGAAGAACCACCTCAATATTCTGAGGGACATAGTTGGCCACCAAAGTAGGGATTCCAATCCCCAAATTGACATACATTCCGTCTTGCACTTCTTTCGCGATGCGCTTGGCAATTCCGTTTTTATCTAACATGATTACGCTCTTTTTTGGGTGGTTCTTTGTTCGATTCGTTTTTCATAATCTACGCCTTGGAATATCCGATGAACGTATATTCCTGGGGTGTGGATGTGGTCGGGATCAAGTTCACCCGCGGGCACCAATTCTTCTACCTCAGCGATGGTGATTTTCCCGGCCATGGCCATCATGGGATTAAAGTTTCTGGCGGTGCTGCGAAAAATCAAGTTGCCCATGGTGTCTCCTTTCCATGCTTTTACGATAGCAAAGTCGGCATCAAATGCATATTCCATCAAGTAAGTTTTGCCATTGAAGTCTCTGGTTTCCTTGCCTATGGCCACTTCCGTTCCAACACCAGCTGGAGTAAAGATGGCGGGCATTCCATACCCTGCGGCCATACAGCGCGTAGCCAAAGTGCCTTGCGGTATGAGTTCAACTTCCAATTCACCTGAGAGCATTTGTCTTTCAAACTCAGCGTTTTCTCCGACGTAAGAACTGATCATTTTTTTAACCTGCTTTCCTTGTAACAAAAGTCCCAATCCAAAGTCGTCCACGCCTGCATTGTTGGAGATGCAGGTTAAATTTTTAACGCCTGTTTTTACCAGTTCGTTGATGCTATTTTCAGGAATACCGCACAAACCAAATCCGCCGACCATGAGGGTCATTCCATCTTGGATTCCGGCGCAGGCCTCGCGGGCATCTTTTACAACTTTATTTAATCCCATAATTATTTTTTTATTGTTGAATCAACGCCACCCATGAACATTTCTCCGTTGTCATAAAGACCAGCGTCTTCTCCTTCACTGAAGATATCCTCATCACTAAAGATATGGTCCGGGTTGGCTGCTCTACAATCGAAACGCAAGGTATCGAAGTTCGCGGGTCGCGCAAAGTCTCCTTTGGAAATTTTTATATCGGTATTGGCATATACTTTATTCATGTAATAGCCAAAAATGGGAAGGCCGGTATTGGCACCTTGACCCAGGTTGGTGCTTGAAAAGCGGACCGTGGGATCTTGCGCACCCACCCAAACGCCGGTTACCAAATCGGGTGTCATTCCAATGAACCAGCCATCGGTGTTGTTCTGGGTAGTACCTGTTTTACCGGCCAAGGGATACCGCAGATTGCCGTATGGTCTTCCGCTTCTGATCCTGGCTGCGGTTCCAAAATTACATACCCCTTTCATCATGTCTACCAGGGCATATGCAACGCTGGGATCCAAGGCTTGACTGATTTGAGGATCGGCCTCATAAATCAGGTTTCCATTGCGGTCTTCAATACGCAAAAGATAAGTGGGTTCTATGTACATTCCTTGGTTGACCAAAGCAGAATTGGCTCCCACCATCTCGTACAAGGAAAGCTGGGCAACACCCAACGCAATGGAGTAGGTATGCGGGATGTCGCTTTTTATTCCCAGATTGCGGGCCAAGGCGATGACGGCATCAATGCCATAGTCTGCAATCAACTGGGCTGCAACTGTGTTCACGGAAGCGGCCAAAGCTTTGTTCATCACATACCTTCCTGCACCTCCTCCTCTGGGGCACCATCTTTCTCCAGTGGGAAGCGGAATGCAAGGCGAAGCTACCACAACAGGATCGCAAGGTTTTTTACCCATGCGCAATGCTGTGGCATATACAAATGGCTTAAAGGTAGAGCCTACTTGACGTCGGGATTGAAATACATTGTCGTATTTGAAGTAGTTGTAATCTATACCACCAACCCATGCTTTGACGTGACCGGATTTGGGATCAACGGACATCAAGCTGGCATGTAAAATGGCCTTGTGGTAAAGGATGCTGTCCATGGGGCTGAGGGTAGTGTCTTTGGGCCCGGCATGACTGTACACTTTCATTTTGACCGGCTTTTTGAATATCTGTTCGATATCTGAAGGACTGTGGTATGCCCAGTGTTCACCACAACCCCCTTCCTCTTCTTCACATACCCATTCATTGCCCACATGGCTGATGTAACTTTTGGGTCGTTTGCATTCAGGACATTGGTGGCCTGCCAATACTTTATACCGGTCGCTTTGCTTTACAGATTGATCGATGATGTTCTTGCGATCAGATTCTGTGATGCCATTGTAAAATGGATAATTTTCTTTTCTTCTCGATTTCAAGTCCTGCGTAAATGCCTTTTGCAATTCCTTGCTCAAGTGCTCTTCCACAGCGTACTCCCCATATTCTTGCAAACGCGAATCCAAGGTGGTGTAAATTTTTAATCCATCCTTGTAAATGTTGTAAGCGCTACCATCGGCTTTGGCGTATTTCAAAGAGCCATCGGCATTTTTTTCTTCAAAGATATCTTGAAGTTTGAGGCGAAGCACCTCTCTGAAGTATGGCGCCATTCCTTCTGTGTGGCTGATTTTTTGGAAGTCCAACCCCAAAGGCAATACGCGCAATGAGTCGTATTTTTCTTTAGTAAGATAACCGTTCTTCACCATTTGCTTTAGAACAACCTCACGTCTTTTGGTTACTTTTTCTTCACGTTTGATGGGATTAAATAGGGATGAATTTTTAAGCATCCCAACCAGCATCGCGCATTGATCAACGGTAAGTTTATCGGGTGTGGTATTGAAGTAAACCAATGCGGCAGATTTGATTCCTACGGCTTGATTTAAAAAGTCATATTGATTGAGATAGTGGGTAACGATTTCTTCTTTGGTGTACAATCGTTCTAGCCGGCAGGCGATGATCCACTCCCTTATTTTTTGCCAGGCACGTCGCACTTTTCCAACCTTTTCAAAATTCTTGGTGAATTGCTGTTTGGCCAATTGTTGGGTGATGGTAGAGCCTCCGCCGTCTTGACCAAAGCTGAATACGGCTCGAAAAAGTCCCAGGTAATCGACGCCACTGTGCTGATAAAAACGCTCATCTTCAGTGGCTACCAGTGCGTCAATTAGGTGTTTGGGCAATTCCGTGAACTTGACATCAGCTCGGTTTTCTTTGAAGTAAGAGCCAATCAATTTTCCATCCGCGCTGTATATGGAGGATGCCAAACTTACCTTGGGGTTGGCCAAAGCATCGACGTTGGGAAGTCCACTGAAAAGGGTGATCAATAGAATCAAAAACACCAAAATTGCGGGAGTTGCGCCAATCCAAATGATTCTCTTGTTGTATTTTTTTACTATTTCAGGATTTATTTTTTCCATAGTACAAAGATAAATTTTGGTCTCATCGACTGCTGAAATATTGCATGGTCTTTCAACAGCCTATTGCTCATTACTATCAAGGCAATTAACCCAGATCTGTGGGGAGTTGAAAATATTGAAAAACCTTGCTGGCAATGGGTTTGGAGACGATGGTGGACAATGTTTCCTTGGATTGTTGTTTGATATTTTCAACACTGCCAAAGTGTCGAAGAAGTTTTTGCGCGGATTGAATACCCAATCCGGGGATTTGAGTAAGCTCCGTTTGTATGGCTTCTTTCGATCTACGATTGCGGTGTTTGGAAAGTCCAAATCGATGGGCTTCATCGCGCAATTGTTGTATAAGTTTGAGTGATTCAGAACGTTTGTCCAAATACAAGGGGTCGGAGTCACCGGGGAAGTAGATCTCTTCTAGTTTTTTGGCAATTCCAATGACGGCCATTTTTCCGCGCAATCCCAGTAAAGTCAGACTTTCCATTGCGGCACTCAACTGCCCTTTTCCTCCATCGATGATAAGCAGTTGTGGCAAAGGTTCATTTTCTTCCAACACCCTGTGGTATCTGCGGTAGATGGCCTCACGCATGGTGGCAAAGTCATCGGGCCCTTGCACGGTTTTGACATTGAAAATGCGGTAATCTTTTTTGCTGGATTTGGCGTTTTTGAATACCACGCAAGCACTGACAGGATTGGTTCCTTGGATATTGGAGTTATCAAAACATTCAATGTGTCGGGGTAATTCTTGCATATGCAAATCACGTTGCATGGTGCTTAAAATGCGCTCCACGTGACGCTCTGGATCAGTGAGCTCAATTTGTTTGTGTGAATGTATCAAGCTTTGTTTGGCATTCCGTTCAGATAAATCCAAAAGCTTTTTCTTGTCTCCGCGTTGAGGTACGATAATTTTACTTTCTTCCCAAGGCCATTCAATAGCAAAGGGCGCCAGTATTTCCCGGGCCTTGGATTGAAATTTTTCACGGATTTCGACAATGGCAAATTGCAAAATGTCTTCGTCTGTTTCATCCATTCTTTTTTTCAATTCTACGTTGTATCCTATGGAGATAGAGCCATTCATGATTTGTAGATAATTTACAAAAGCGTTTTGCTCATCGGATACAATACTGAAAACGTCGATGTTGGAAATGGACGGGTGCACAATGGTATTCTTGGCTTGAAAAGTTTCAAGAGCTTCAATTTTCTCTTTGATTTGATGTGCTTCCTCAAAGTTTAGCGCTTGGGCTTGCACCTGCATTTCTTGTTTGAGTTCGCGAAGCACATCACCATAATATCCTTTGACAATGCGTTTGATATTTTGGATATGCTGGTTGTATTCCTCTTCTGATTGTTTGGCGTCACAAGGGCCTTTGCAATTCCCGATGTGGTATTCCAAGCAAACCCTGAATTTTCCTTTTTGTATGTTTTCCGGCGTCAGAGGAAGTGTGCAGGTTCGCACGGGGTATAAGGTTTTGGCCAAGTCCAATACCTGATGCATGGCCTTGACGCTGGTAAATGGTCCCAAATACAGTGAACCATCTTTGATGATTTTTCGGGTAGGAAATACCCGAGGAAATCTTTCGTTTTTGATGACAATACTCGGATAAGTTCTGTCGTCTTTTAACGCAATATTGTATTTGGGCTTGTATTGTTTGATCAAAGAATTTTCAAGCAGAAGGGCATCGGATTCCGTGGCCACAACGATGTATTTGATGTCTGCAATTCTCTTGACCAATTGAAAGGTTTTGGCGCTATCAAATTTGATCTTACCAAAGTAGCTGGACACCCGATTTTTTAGGACTTTGGCTTTGCCGATGTAAAGCAATTGGCCTTGATCATCGTAATATTGATATACCCCCGGTTTTTCAGGGAGTGTTTTCAAAATTTGTTCGATGTGTGGGCTAGTTTTCAATGAGCGCGAAGTTAAAGAGATTGTGGGTTAACTTCGCCACATGTATTGGGTCACAGGAGCCACTGGGTTGGTGGGAAAGTATATGGTCAAGGCGTTGTTATCACGTGGAGAAAACGTGGTGGCCTTTTATCATCTTGCGCCCATTGAAAACACCCAGCAATGGTTGTTGGATCAAGGTTTAAGTGTGGAGGTGTTGTCTCATCTGCATTGGCGCAGCGCAGCAGATTGGAATTTTGAAGCGCCGGACCATGCGGTAAACGCATTGATTCATTGTGCCGCTGTGGTGAGCTACCACAAGGCGGACCACGAGCAAATGATGGAAGTAAATGTCAAGCATACAGAGCGATGGGTCAATTGGTGCTTGGAATACCAAATTCCGATGGGATATGTAAGCTCAATTGCAGCTTTGGGAAAGGCAGCAGAGGGAAAACCCATTGACGAGCAATGTTTTTGGCAGCCTTCTAAGGATCATACGGAATATGCCCGAACCAAGTTTTTGAGTGAGATGGAGGTGTGGCGTGGCCACGAGGAAGGAGGTCAATTTGTAATGGTTAATCCGGGAGTAATCATCGGAGAATGCATGCCGGGACAAAGCACCGCGGCATTGTTTCAGACCGTTGCCCGAAAATGGGGTGGATATCCCCAAGGCGGCACAGGATGGGTTAGCGCGGTTGATGTAGCCCGGGCGTTGATTCAATTGATGGATCAAAAATGCTGGGGACAACGCTATGTTTTGGTAGCGGAAAACCATACCATGCAATGGGCGTTTGAGCAGATTGCTGATTCGTTACAAATCAAAAGGCCGTTTTGGAAAGTCAATGCTGCCGTACTGAAAATATTGTGGCTGCTGGATGGATTCAAAGAGAAATTTTTGGGTGTGAAAGCGCAAATTACCGAGGAGGCCATTCGGAATACCGCTGAAATCAAGCAATACAGTTCGCAAAAGATTATTGGCCAGTTGGATTTTAAATTTGAGGATATGCAAGAAGTGTTCGGTAAAACGGGAACTTATATGCGTAGACATTTACATTTGTAGAATTAGGAAATTAAAAAGATGGAAGCGATTAAGAAAAAGGATGCATTGGATTACCATTCGCAGGGAAGACCAGGGAAGTTGGAAATTATCCCCACCAAGCCGCACAGTTCACAACGTGATTTGGCTTTGGCTTATTCTCCCGGTGTAGCGGAACCCGTGTTGGCCATAGCTGAAAACCCGGACGATGTATACAAGTACACGGCCAAGGGAAATTTGGTGGGCGTGATCTCCAATGGAACGGCCATCTTGGGACTTGGGAATTTGGGTCCCGCTGCCTCCAAGCCCGTGATGGAAGGCAAGGGCATGCTGTTCAAAATCTTTGCGGACATTGATAGTATCGATATTGAGGTAGACACTTCGGATGTCGAAGACTTTATTAAAACGGTAAAGAATATTGCCGTCACATTTGGTGGAATCAATTTGGAAGATATCAAAGCGCCAGAGGCATTTGAGATCGAGGAGCGCTTGAAGGCGGAGTTGGATATTCCCATCATGCACGATGATCAGCACGGTACGGCAATCATCTCCAGTGCCGCGTTGATTAATGCTTTGGAAATTGCTGAGAAAAAAATAGGTGATGTACGAATTGTGGTTAGTGGGGCAGGTGCTGCTGCTTTGTCTTGTGTGGATATGATGATTCAATTGGGAGCCAATCCCAAAAACGTATACATGTATGACTCCAAAGGACTCATTACTTCCGATCGTTCAGACTTGGATCACCGCAAACAACGTTTTGCTATCGAGCACAACATAGGATCATTGGTGGATGCGATGAATGGAGCGGATGTTTTCTTGGGATTGTCACAAGGCAATATCGTTTCACAAGAAATGATAGCCTCCATGGCGAGCAACCCTATAGTATTTGCTTTGGCCAACCCCAATCCGGAAATTTCTTATGATGATGCCATGGCGGCTCGTCCTGATGTAATTATGGCCACAGGTAGAAGTGACCATCCCAATCAGGTGAACAACGTATTGGGATTTCCTTTCATTTTTAGAGGAGCCTTGGATGTGAGAGCGCGTTGTATCAACAATGAGATGAAAGTAGCTGCTGTGCATGCTTTGGCAGCTTTGGCTAAGGAATCTGTTCCAGAAGAAGTTGTGCAAGCGTACAATTTGACTTCGCTTACTTTTGGAAGAGATTACATCATTCCCAAGCCTTTAGATCCTCGTTTGATTTACGTTGTTTCAGGTGCTGTGGCCAAGGCTGCAGTAGAAAGTGGAGTTGCCCGATTGCCTTTGAAAGATGAAGAGGTATACAAAGCGGAATTGTTGAGCCGTATTGGTCGAGACAATGCTTTGTCACGCGGAATAGCAGAGCGCGCAAGGAAGTCGCCCAAACGTGTGGTATTTGCTGAAGGGGAGAATGTAAAAATTCTAAAAGCTGCAGAGGCCGCCAAGGACGAGGGATGTGCTATTCCAATTTTATTGGGAGACGAGAAAAGAATCCGTGAACTCATCAAAGAGTGGGACATTGATTTGGAAGGAGTAGAGATTTTTGATCCAAGAATTGAGACCAATGATTGCAATCGCGAAAGATTTGGGCAAATTTATTTTGAGCGCAAGCAACGTCGCGGCATCACCTACACCGATGCAGTGCGTTCCATGCGAGAGCGCAATTATTTTGGAGCGATGATGGTGGAAACGGGCATGGCAGACGCCATGATCAGCGGGATGACGCGCAATTATTCCAAGGTGATTCGTCCGGGATTGCAGGTGATTGGACCAGCGCAGGGCGTGAAAAAAGTGTGCGGTATGTACATTGTACAAACGCTCAAAGGTCCTTTATTTATTGCCGATACGACAGTCAATGAGGATCCCACGGCAGAGGATATTGTAGAAATCACTTTGCGTGTGGCCGAAGCCATCAGCTTGATGAAAATCACCCCACGAATTGCTTTGTTGAGTTATTCCAATTTTGGATCTGCCAAGGGCAAAGACCCTCAAAAAATGGCCAAGGCAGCCGAAATATTGCAGCGTGATTATCCCCACTTGTTGGTAGATGGCGAATTGCAAGCCAATTTTGCCTTGAACAACGAGATGATGAAAGAGAATTTCCCTTTCTCAAAATTGGTCGGTCACCAAGTAAATACCCTGATTTTCCCTAATCTTTCTGCAGGAAATATCGCGTACAAATTGCTGCAAGAATCTGCGGGGTGCGAGGTAATCGGTCCGGTGTTGTTGGGGATGAATCACAGTTATCATATTCTACAAATGGGTTGTTCTGTGCGAGAAATCATCAATATGATTAGAATTGCGGTGGTAGACGCACAATTCAAAGGAACAGGTCGCGCGTAGTAGCTGGATTTTTTGTATTTTCACGCCTTTCTAAAAAAGAAAGGTGATGTTGCACTCTATTCGTGGTAAATTACTGGAGAAAAGTCCGGTTCATGCGGTTGTCGAAGTCAACGGCGTTGGCTATTTGGTACAAATTCCTTTGAGCACTTTTAGTCAGTTACCCGATCAAGGAGAGGCTACTTTGTATACGCACCTTCACATCAATGGAAACGACTTTTCGCTGGTGCTATATGGTTTCAGCAATCCAGAAGATCGTGAGATTTTTAAAAAACTGATTTCAGTGAGTGGGGTAGGCCCCAACACAGCACGAATGGTTTTGTCGAGCTTGAGTGCGGACGAATTGCGCGCGGTGATTATCAGCAAGGATGTTGCGGGACTCAAGCGCATCAAGGGAATTGGAGAAAAGACTGCGGAAAGAATGATCATTGATTTGCACGATAAAATGGGCAAATTTGATGGCGCAATTTCTTCAGAAAAATCAGGTATTGCGTACAATATCCAACGTCAGGATGCGTTATTAGCCCTTTCCTCCTTGGGATTGGACAAATCCAAAGCTGAAAAGCATTTGGATAAAGTCATGAAAGAAAGTCCCAATGGAAGTTTGGAAGAGTGGATCAAATGGGTATTGAAACAAATTTAAGTGAAGGTTAAACCGAGGCATATCATACAGTGGGTGGCGATTGTGGGCATAAGCTTGCTGTCGTCATGGTTGGCTTGGTCGGTTTCTGTTTTAAGTTATCATACCCAATGGGCGCGACCCTCAGCGCGAATTGCAGCAGCCACTGTAGCCGATACAACGGTGACCCCGGTTTGGCCCAATCAAGATCCCATCAACCCTTCACCCCAGGACAATGGCATAGCCATTCCCCTTCCCAAAAACATCAAATACCACGTAGAGTACAACCCAGAAACCGGATTGTATGAGGTGTCCCAAAAAATAGGCGACCGCATCGATTTTCGCAACGCAACGCAAATGACCCGCGAGGAGTACATGGCGTTTCAAATGAAAGACAATGTAACCGCTTATTGGAAAGAATTGGTGAAGCAGGATGACGAAGCCAAGCGAGAATTTGCGCCCAGCTTTAAAATTGATTCCAAAGCATTTGAAAATATTTTTGGTTCCAATGAGATTGAGTTTCGCCCCCAGGGGAGTGCGGAATTGACCTTTGGTGTCAAGATGTCCAAAGTGGACAATCCCCGAATTCCAGAACGACAAAGAAGGGTAACTACTTTTGATTTTGATCAAAAGATTCAGTTGAATGTAACGGGGAATGTGGGTACCCGAATGAAATTCAATTTCAATTACAACACGGAAAGCCAATTTGATTTTGAAAATCAAATGAAGTTGGGTTATACGGGAGATGAAGATCAGATTATCAAGAAAATTGAATTGGGTACAGTACAAATGCCTTTGTCCGGTTCATTGATACAAGGGAGTTCCAGTTTGTTTGGGGCCAAAGTAGAAACGCAGTGGGGAAAGTTAAAAAACACCACAGTAGTTTCCCAGCAAAAGGGCGAGCGCAAGGAGATTACAGTGCAAGGCGGAGCGCAGACCACCCAGTTTGATATTCCCGTAGACAACTACGAAGCCAATCGACATTATTTCCTTTCAGGATATTTTAGAGACAACTACGACAACGCCATGAAGACGTTACCAGTGGTCAATAGCGGTGCCATCGTGACGAGGATTGAGGTGTATGTGGTGAACCAACAGGCCAATACGCAGGATGTGCGAAACATTTTGGCTTTCTCAGATTTGGGAGAATCGGCCAATCACATGTCTACGGACTACGCCTATCAGGGTTTGATCAATCAGCCACAGACCATTAATCCGGACAACGACAACAACGATTTGTATGCCACCATGATGGGCAGTCAGGAAATTTTAGATTTTACCAATGCCAATCCAGCCATTCAGGCATTGGGATTGAATTTGCGTCAAGGTATTCACTACGAGCGTGTAGGAAATGCGCGTAAACTGAGCACCTCAGAATTCACTTACAATTCCAAGTTGGGTTTTGTCTCTTTGAAACAGGCGTTGAATAATGCCGAGGTATTGGCCGTTGCCTATGAGTACACATTGAACGGACAAACCTTTCAAGTTGGAACGCTTTCTCAAGATGGGATTGCAGCTCCCCAAGCGTTGGTATTGAAGATGTTGAAATCCTCCATTACCATGGTGAAATTAACCAATGGAGATCCAGCGCCGTTGTGGAGAAACATGATGAAGAACGTCTATAACCTGGGCGCTTTTGGTGTTTCTCCTGAGAATTTCCGTTTGGACGTTTGGTACAACAACCCAGCTACGGGGGTGAACATGAACAGTATCCAAAGGGATCCGCTTTCTGGAAAGTTATTGTTGCAACTTTTAGACTTGGATAGGATTGATAACCAGCAGATGCCTTATCCCGATGCGTTTTTTGATTTTGTACCCAATGCCGCCACACAAGGTGGATTGATAGACGCGCAAACGGGACGCATATTCTTTCCGCACATCGAACCATTTGGGCAACATTTGGAAAATGAGATTATCGATGGTTTTGGCGGACTAACTACCCAAGCGCAACAGATGATAAGCCAGGTTGTGTTTAATCCGTTGTATGATTCGACAAAAACCTCCGCGCAAATTAATTTCCCACAACTGAATCGATTTAGAATCAAAGGTCAATATCAAAGCGCCTCCGGTTCGGACATTTCATTGAACGCCATGAACATTCCGCAGGGTTCTGTTTCTGTTACTTCAGGAAGTATCAAATTGGTGGAGGGACAGGATTTCACGGTGGATTATAACCTGGGTCGTGTGAAAATCATCAATGAAGGGGTGATGAATAGTGGCAATCCCATCAAGGTTTCCGTAGAAAGTAATTCGTTGTTCAATATGCAGTTTAAAACCATGTTGGGTAGCCGATTTGATTACAAATTCAATGACAAATTATCGGTGGGTTCTACTTTCATGAATTTGCGAGAACGCCCATTGACACAAAAGGTGAATATCGGCGATGAGCCGGTAAACAACTGGGTAGTGGGGGCCGACGTGAATTACCAAGAGGAAATCCCATTTTTAACCCAGATGGTGGACCGATTGCCTTTTATTAAAACCAAAGCCAAGTCGACGATTTCATTCAATGGTGAGGCAGCCAAGATGTTCCCAGGGCATAGCAAAGCCATTTCCAAAATAGGAAATTCTTACATTGATGATTTTGAAGGAAGTCAAAGTATCATTGACTTGCGAACCATCAATCAGTGGTTTTTGGCCAGCACGCCCAAAATGCAACAAGGCTTATTTCCAGAAGGCAATGTGGAAGATAGCGTTATCTATAATTACAACCGTGCAAGATTGAGTTGGTATGTGATTGATCCGCTTTTTTACCGCAACAATGCATTAACACCTCCCAACGTAGACGCAGATATGCAGAGCGATCACCGCATGCGTGAGGTTTTGGAGGCGGAAGTTTTCCCCAATCGACAGTTGCCTCCGGGTACCCCTCCCAACATTGCAACGCTTGACCTGACCTATTATCCCGAAGAACGTGGGCCATACAATTACGATACTCCCGATGGTGTTCCCGGATACTCCTCAGGTCTGAGCACGGAAGGATTGCTCAATGAACCTGAAACCCGATGGGGAGGTATTCAACGCGCCCTTACAACAACGGACTTTGAAATGAGTAATGTCCAGTTCATTCAATTTTGGGTGATGGACCCTTTTAACGATGACTCTGAAAATATCAACGGTGGAGATTTGTATTTCAACTTGGGTAACGTTTCTGAGGATGTGTTGAATGATTCACATTTGTCTTTTGAAAATGGGTTTCCAACAGACAATAACCCACTGCCCACTTTGACCGGATCTTGGGGCATTTATCCCAACCCTTCTACTTTCAATGTGGTGAATGCATTTGATAACACCACAGGGTCTTATGAGCAGCAAGACATTGGGTTGGATGGATTGAACTCTGCACAAGAGCAAAGCTTCTTCTCTCAATGGTTGTCTTCTGTTCAAAACCATGTGTCGCCGGAGTCTTATGTGAAGATTGTACAAGATCCGTCTGCGGATGATTTCCGTTATTTCCGCGGTAGTCAAAGTGATCAAGAGGACCTCACCACTTTGGAGCGATACAAAAAATACAATGGTTACGAGGGCAATGCCAATACTTCAAGCCCTGAAGGATATCCCATTACGGCAACCACAGTGCCCAATACAGAGGACATCAACCAAGACATTACGCTGAATCAAATAGAAAGTTATTTCCAATACAAAGTCAGCATGCGTCCCGAGGATTTGGGGGAGAATAATATTGGAACGAACTACATCACAGATAGTTTTGTCACCACCAAAACCACCGCCAATGGCGAGGAAAGATCCATTCGTTGGTACCAATTTAAAGTGCCAATCAAAGAATTTGAATCGCGCATTGGAAATATCCCTGACTTCCGTTCTATTCGTTATATCCGAATGTTTTTAAAAGGATGGAAAGAGCCCGTGACCTTGCGTTTTGCTCGTTTGGAGTTGGTACGTGGGGAATGGAGAAAATTGGATCAGAGTTTATTGGGACCACAAGAATTGGAGCCCAATGATGACGAACCAACAGAGTTTGATATTGCAGCAGTGAATATTGAGGAGAACGGAAATCGCGAACCCGTTCCGTATGCCGTACCTCCTGGAATTATTCGTGAACAAGACGTTGCCTCTGCCAACTTGCGCAGCATGAACGAGCAGAGCTTGGCCATGTCGGTTTGTAATTTGAACGATGGTGATGCCAAGGCAGCTTACCGCAATGTCACTTTTGATATGCGCCAATACAAGCGCTTGCGCATGTTTGCTCACATCGAAGCCAAAGGAGTAGAAAGTGAATTAAGGGACAAAGATCTGACTGTATTTGTTCGCTTGGGTTCCGACTTTGACCAAAACTATTATGAGTATGAAATGCCCATGTCGGTAACGCCATGGTACACCAATGATGATACGGAAATCTGGCCAGAAGACAACAACTTTGATATTGTAATCAAAGATCTTCAAGATCTAAAAGCATCGCGTCCTGCTGCATATTCCAACCTGCAGGCCTATTCAAAAAAATTATCGGAGAACGTTCAGATAACGGTCAAAGGAAATCCCAACATCTCCAATGTAACCGTATTGATGATTGGGGTGCGCAATCCGGATGACAAGAAGAATGTATTTAGCAATTCAGATGACGGCAAAGCAAAATGTGCTATTGTTTGGGTGAACGAATTGCGATTGTCTGAATTTGATAATACCTCTGGATGGGCGGCCATTGGAAGGATGACAGCGCAAGTTGCAGATTTGGCAACAGTGAACGTAGCCGGAAATATCAGCACGCCGGGCTGGGGATCGGTGGAACAAAAAGTACAGCAACGTCAACAAGAGACCAAAACGGGGGTTGACGCAAGCACCACTGTGCAAATGGGAAAATTCTTCCCCGAGAAATGGGGCGTGCAAATGCCATTGTACATGGGCTTCTCTGAAAACGTATCTACCCCACGTTATAGTCCATTACAACCCGATTTGGAGTTGGCTGAATTGCCCAATTTATCCAAACCTTTGAAGAAGAAATCACAGACCATGACACGAAGAAGAAGTGTCAACGTGACCAATTTGAAAATCGTTCCTAAAAAAGATTCGGGTGGAGGTGATCCCGCAGCTACAGCAGGTAGACCTGCAGCTCCAACTCCAGCTCCCGGTGGTAGTGGTGCTGGTGATGAACCCAAGTTCTACAGCATTGACAATTTTTCTGTGAGCTATGCTTACAACGAAATTTATTTCCGGGATATCAATATCGATTTCCGATTAAACAAGCAGTATACCGGCGGATTTGATTATTCTTTCAATAACAAGCCCAAAGAGATTAAACCATTTGCTAAAATTCCGGTGGTAAAGACCTCACCCTATTTGAAATGGGTGAAAGAATTTAATTTCTATCCCGGACTTAAACAGGTTGGATTCCATACCGATATGAATCGTACTTATGAGACTAGTCGCATTAGAAACAATACGCTTGAGTTGACAGGGGTTTATAGTGACATGTTGATTCAAACCCAAGCGCAAAAAAATTGGAGTTGGAATCGCAATTACAATATCAAATACGATTTGACCAAGAGCATCAAAATGGATTTTGTTGCCGCCAATACGGCGCTGATTGTCGAGCCGCGCGGGGTAATTCAAAAGGAAGACAAAGATTGGTACCAAGCATACAAGGATACGGTGAGTCAGAATATCGCGCGCATGGGAGAAAGCACCATGTACAATCACCAGTTTAATGCATCTTATAAATTGCCGTTGGATAAATTCCCGTTGATTGACTTTGTTAGTTCAGATGTGAAGTACAGTTCTAGTTTCCGTTGGGATCGAGCTCCT
Organism: uncultured Flavobacteriales bacterium; assembly: GCA_937974555.1. Classification (GTDB taxonomy): domain Bacteria; phylum Bacteroidota; class Bacteroidia; order Flavobacteriales_D; family Sanyastnellaceae; genus CAMCTV01. The sequence continues at coordinate 44,161 of CALJKR010000073.1, forward strand.
TTTACTCAAGACACCTTGGGGCATAGAATTCAAAATTCGAGAAATTTGAATTTCAATGCAACGGCCAATTTCGAGACCCTATATAACAAAGTCCCTCGTCTGAAGGAAGTTAATCAGGGCAAGAAGGATGACAAGAAAGACAAAGGAAAGGATGCCAACAATCCCGATAACAAGGATGGTTTTGGAAAGGAAATAGACAAGAAAGAAAAGAAAGAGAAAATCAACTGGGTAGATGTTTCCTTGCGTTTCTTGATGATGGTAAGAAATGCCAACTTCACGTATGCCAAGAATGAAGGGATGTTGTTGCCTGGTTATAATCAACGGGCCGGTGTATTGGGACAGAATGGGCAATTTTCAGCACCGGGATTGGGCTTTGCTTTTGGACAACAAAATACCGATTGGCAGGGCAATTTGACGGATAGAAACTTTGCCGTTTTGATGTCTGAAAATGGTTATTTGGTGAACTCACCATTTTTGAATAATCAATATACTGAAACAGCAACAACCAATTGGAGCGCCAAGGCCTCCATTGAGCCCATTAAATATTTGAAAATAGAATTAACCGCCAATCGACAAGATGGTCGCAATTTGGCTAGTTTCTTCCGTTACAATCCGGATTCGATGGAGTATCAATTCCAATCTCCATTGGAGACAGGAAATTTCAGTGCTTCAATCAACACGTGGTCTACTGCTTTTGCCAAAGATGACAAGTCCAATGGAAATATGTCTGAGCCCTTCATGAATTTATTGGCTTACAGAGAGGTCATTTCAGGTCGATTGAATGAAGAGAGTTATCAATTGACCAATCCTGAGCCAACAGGATTTTATCAAGGCTATGGTGGTACCTCTCAGGAAGTGGTAATCCCTGCATTCATTGCGGCGTACACAGGCAAGTCTCCTGAAGAAGTAGCTTTAAATCCGTTCAAGACCTCATCACAACCCAACTGGAAAGTGAGTTACGATGGATTCACCAAATTGGAGAGTGTCAAGAAATATTTCAAGCAGTTCACCGTAAATCACCAGTACCGCTCTACCATCAGCGCCAACTACGTGACCAATCTAAATTTCACTGCAGATCAGCAAGGTCGACCATCCGCTTTGGATGCCAATGAGGTGCCCAACTGGATACCCAAGCAGCAGATCAATACCATTACCATTACGGAGTCCATGGCTCCGTTGGTAGGATTTGATATGACCGTAAAGACCAAAAAGAGCAATGATCCGCAGATCAAAGTGGAAATGAAACGCGATCGAACAGTTGCTTTGGGATTGAGTAATAACCAAGTGACAGAAAATAGAAGCAATAGCTTTGTTATCGGAACAGGTTACAAGTTTACAGATATCCCCAATCCATTGGCCAAATTGAAAGGACAGAAGTTCCCTTTGAAGTTGGCCAAGAATACTTCAATTAACCTTCGTGCAGATTTAACCATGCGTGATAACGTGACAATGATTAGAAAGATTACAGAGAAGCAAAATCAAATCACTGCAGGGCAAACCCTTTGGAGCTTGAAGACCAGTGCTGATATGGCGGTAAGTGATAAATTGACCATTCGATTCTTCTACGATCATCAATTCAATAAACCCAAGATTTCAAACTCTTTCAACAACACCAATATCAACGCAGGTGTTGCCATTCGATTTACTTTGAACGGTTAATTTTTTTTGGAGAACCAGAAAAGAGAACCAGAAGAAAGTGTTGTAACTGAAAAGACGACTATAAAACTGATATTGGGTGTGTCTTTTGGCATTAAAAAAGTTAGAACAATCATTCCAATAGTGAAGGCGTATAGAATCAAGCATACTTGCTGATGGCTGAATCCCATATTCAGAAGTTTGTGGTGAATGTGGTTTTTATCTGCTTTAAAAGGGGATTGCCGATTGGCAATTCGCACAGTAAAGGCCCGCAAAGTATCCATCAAGGGATAAGATAAAATTGCGATAACCAATACGGGTTTTGAAACATGTTGGACAAAGCCATTCAGTCTGCTAGGAGGGAATTCAATCAATTTCATGGCCAAGACATAAAGCACCATCCCCAAAATCAGAGATCCCGAATCACCCATAAAAATCTTGGCAGGTTGAAAATTAAAGACCAAGAAACCAATCAATGCACCCGCAAGACTAATGGCCAATAGTGCCAAAGGCAAATCGCCAGTAGTATAAAACCAATAGGCAAAAGTTAGAGAGGCAATGACACCAATACCTCCTGCTAATCCATCCACACCATCAATCAGATTCATGGCATTGACAATGACGATGTAAGTGAAAAGGCTCAAAGCTATGCTCAACCAATAAGGCAAATCGTTGACTTCAAACAATCCCCAAAAGCTCGTAATGCGGATATCTGCCAAGTAGACCAATATGATCCCAACCAAGGCGTGGACATAGAGTTTTTTGTTGGGCGACACACCAATGATGTCGTCTTTTAGTCCCAAAAAGAAGAGGACGAACATCGAAGCTACCAAATATTTGAATTCATTCAGGGCAGACAATGGATCGTAGTTGTGGCCCATCATCCAAGTTTCCTTGGATGGAAATAAAAGACAATATGCGAAAAGCGTTCCTGCAAAAATCATGATGCCCCCAATGGTGGGGACGCTGCGGTTGTGCAATTTGCGCTGATCTCCAGGCTCATCAACCAAGTGTTTTAATTTGGCTACCTTGATGAGAGATGGCATGGCAATCATCACCAATAGGAATGCTGTGAAGAAAGCAAGAATGAGGTCCAGTAACAAAGTTTTCGGTTTTGGTTATGTGAATATAACCCTAAATCTTTAAAAGTCGAAGTAACGAGAGGAAATGTCGCAGCTAAAGCGCAAAGTAATCAGTTGGGCGTCCCAATGTTCAATCTTGGGGTTGCCAAAATATACGATGTAATTTCGCGTATCGTGACGTTGTAAAAATCCCAAATAAAGGCATGTTCGGGTGTGGGGATGAATGAGATAACCTATTTCTGCTTGTAGCTGCTGAAGCAAACGATATCCGGTTACATCCGCACTTGTAAGGGCATAGGGATTGGAACCATGACCCATGCTTTGATTCAATTGGTTGTAATGCCCATCCAAGAGCCAGCGATTAAAGCGATAATGAATTCGGGTTATCCATTCTTCACTATTTCCAAAATGGATCAATCCGAGGGATTGATTTTGTTGGGAGTATCCCAACCAATTTTGTTCAGGATGATTGTATAAGGATGCTTGGGTTGAGTTGTATTCTATACGTACATCAAAGTTCTTAACCCCGATATCTGTGAAGAGAGCTCCCATCTGAAAACCACTGCTACTTCCACCATGGGCCGTGACGAGATATTGTCCGTAAAACGTGGTTTTTGAAGATAGATTCCATTTCAAATTCAAACCGTATAAGGAAAGGTTTGCGCTGTCTTTTTGGGCCATCCATCCGCGAAGACCAATAACGGGAATATAACTGTGTAGCGGAGGGGCCTCCGTCCCGTGAGGAGTCCAACGCTGATCGATGCATGCCTCCATGATTCCAATTTCCAAAGTTGGGGTTGGCAAAAAAACCAAATAATTCCAGAGACCTGTTTTTCTTCTAAACAATGATTCCCCGGTATCCCCCAAAGGCAAACGGATTTGCTCTTGTAAAATAGCAGCTGTGGTGTGGTATTGCCATTTGGATTTCATTACATTGAGTCGTACCATGGGATAGGACATCGCCGCGTCTGACAAAAGCAAGGACCGATAACCATTGCCAATCATTTGTTTACCATAGCCTACTTGCACGGACCACCATGATTTGGGAGAATAAGACAGCCAACTTTGAGAGACACCATAGTCGTAACCCACTTTGTTGAATGGCTTATGTCGACCCATACCTGGGATAACGCCCAATGTGGTAGCGATGGTGTCTTGGTAGTACGGAAGAACACTTTGTGACTCAATGAATAAAGATTGAAATTCAAACGCTTTTCCCAATTTGCCTTGTAATAAAGCACCACGACTATTTAAATACAGCTTTGAATGACTCGCGTTGTAGTTTGGGTTGATTTGGTCTTTGTAGAATTCAAATTGAAACAAAGGATCCACCGTAATGTGCGCATCGTCTTTTTTGTATTCCAAAAGATGGTCTCTGAAGAAAAGACGACTTAAGGTAGAGTAATACTTGGCTGAATCTCTCACTTCACCCGTTAGCTTTCTGTAATTGATTTCGGATTTTAATACAGGCTTAAAACTGGTAAATCCAGGATTCCCGTTGACATGTTCCACTCTTTCCAACTCTCTATTCCAATAATCCGATAGGGGCAGTATTTGGCCACTCAAAGAAGAGGAAATGGCGAGAATCAGAATCAGTAGAATTTTATGCATCATTTGTAGTTTTGTACAAATTCTTCGTAAACACTTTTTATTCCCTCATTCAATCCAATTTGATGCTTCCAACCCAAGGATTCTATTTTGTCGACATTCATCAGTTTACGCGGGGTGCCATCGGGCTTGCTTGTATTCCATACCAACTCACCCTCAAATCCAATGATGTCTTTTACCATTTCAGCTAGATCTTTAATGGACAAGTCATTTCCAGTTCCGACGTTCACAAAACCTTTGTCGTTGTATTGGAGCATCAAGAAATAGCAAGCATCAGCCAGATCATCCACGTGTAAAAACTCACGCAATGGCGCCCCTGTCCCCCAAACTTCTACTTGAGATTGATTGTGGATTTTGGCCTCGTGAAATTTTCTAATCAACGCAGGTAACACATGGGAGTTGTTCAAGTCGTAATTGTCATTGGGGCCATAAAGATTGGTGGGCATCGCCGAAATGAAATTGTCGCCATATTGATCTCTGTAGCTTTCGCACAATTTTATCCCAGCAATTTTGGCTATAGCATAGGGTTCATTGGTGGATTCAAGTTCTCCCGTTAATAGGGCGTTTTCTGTTAAAGGCTGTGGAGCCATTTTGGGATAAATGCAAGATGAACCCAAGAACAATAATTTTTTTACTTGATGACAATGAGCGGCATGAATGACGTTGGCTTCAATCATGAGATTGTTGTACAAGAATTCTGCACGGTAAGTATTGTTGGCATGTATTCCACCTACTTTGGCAGCAGCCAAAAACACGTAATCGGGTTTTTCAGTTTCAAAAAAGGAAGTCACTTCCTTTTGGTCCATCAAGTTTAATTCAGTGGATGTTCGTGTGATGATGTTCTGATATCCCTCTTTTATTAATTTTCTGACAATGGCAGAACCTACCATTCCACGGTGTCCTGCAACAAAAATTTTATCGTGTTTATTCATTCCCTTCATTTTTTGGATCAAACGCACTTCTTAAGCCATTGCCAATATACATCAAAGCCAAAACGGTTAGCATGATGCATACGCCTGGCGCCAGCGCCAAATATGCTTGATTGGTTGGTAGTAGGCTGTAATTTTCCCTAATCATATTTCCCCAACTGGGGGTGGGGATTTGAACCCCAAGTCCCAAAAAGCTCATTCCACTTTCTATCAAAATGGCACTGGAAAAATTGGCACTTGAAATAACAATGATGGCGGGCCATAGGTTGGGTAATATTTGGCGAAAAAGGATTTTAAAGTCTGACATGCCCATGGACCGGGCAGCTTCGATATATTCTTTTTCACGAATGCTTAAAACCTGCCCCCGAACCACACGAGCTACTTCTACCCACATGGTAAGGCCGATGGCAATAAATACTTTCCAAAAACCAGTACCAAATGCTAAAATAAAGGCCATAACAATCAACAAGCTGGGAATTGACCAAACGACATTGATGAACCAAGTGAGCATTGCATCCACACTTCCTTTGTAGTAGCCCGCTGCCAATCCGATGACAATGCCAACCAGGAGTGAAAGTAAAACGGCGATAAATCCCACCAATAAGCTGATTTGGGTGCCGGCCATAAGACGGGACAAGACATCACGACCCAAGCGATCGCTACCCAGAAGGAAAAAACGATGGTGATGTTCTTCTGTGCATTGCGCCATCTCACAAGGGGTATCGTCGTTGTGAACAACAACCCAGGTGAATGGAGGTAATTTGGCTAAGCCAACGGACTGGTGATTGGCATCTTCACTATGGTCTGGTCGGATGACTGGGCCAAGCATTGTTATTGAAATGAGTAGTGATATAAAAGACAACCCCAATAATGCAAGTCGGTCTTTTTTGAATTTTCTCCAAAAAATTAAGATTGATTCAGTGGTCGTCCTTTCCATTCAATAGGGAAAATTACAATACCCACTCCGATGATTAAAACCCAAATCGGATAGGTTATTAAAAAGACAATGGTGATTATAGGAAATTGTTTTCGGAGATCAGGGCGAATTGCAAAATATTCAGGTACCCATTTCATCATGAGCAAGCCTATTGCCAAAATCCCAGAGGTAAGGAAGGGAAGGGCAATCGCAGCCAGGTTGGCGGATAATGTGATCCAACCCAATTTTTTCATATCATGCAGGGGCATGTCTTTTGATTTTTGCGCCCATCGCATGCGTTGTTGAATCAAAGATCTCCAGTGGCTTTGTCCTTCAATTTGCACTTTATCTTGGGTGTCATGGAAGGTGATTCGTTTATTTTTCTCGCGAAAATAGGCCATTAAAAATTGATCATCGCCGCTGGCGATTTCTTCATGCCGCTCATATCCCCCCACCTCAATGAACGCTTTTCTCTTGAATCCCAAAAGTGCGCCGTTACAAAGTTGCGGTTGTCCTTTGTAACAAGACTTTGCCGTTAGATATTGGAAAATGGAGAACTCAAGGGCTTGCGTTTTAAAGATGAAATCATGAGATCCAGGCATGTGCAATGAAAAGATAATCATGTCACTGCTCCAATCTGCGCAATACAATGAGGAAGTCCAATCGTTTGAGAGTTGAACATCTGCATCCATGGTGATAATCCAAGGGGTATGCGCCATCTCTATTCCCGTTCGCAACGCTATTTTTTTTCCTTCTCCTTTGGATTGCAGAACTTGTGTCTGAAGATTTAAATGGGGTTTGATTTTGTCTAAACTGTCATCTTCACTGTGATCATTGACCAAAATAATTCTCCAGCGGTCAGGCAAATGCGCTTGAAGTTTTTTAAGTAGTGCCGGTATTTGCTCGGATTCATTTCTAAAAGGAATGATGATGGTGCAATCCGGGATATACTGATATCCTTCCAACTTGGGTGGCACGGTTTGGTGCCATTTCATCCACTGGATAAAATAGAGAATCAGAATGATGATGCACAGCGTCAGAAGCATTATTTTTGATTCATTGGATGAATAAGGAACGCGTCATATTGGGGATAGATCCGGGAACCTCTATTTTGGGGTACGGGATTATCGAAGTCAAAGGTAAGCAAATGAAGTTGTTGGCATTGGGCGTTGTTCGCTTGGACAAGATTGACGATCATGCGCTGAAGTTGAAAAAGATATTTGAGCGATGTGTGGAGTTGATAGACGGTTTTCATCCAGATGAGTTGGCGATTGAAGCACCTTTTTTTGGGAAAAATGTTCAAAGTATGTTGAAACTAGGACGTGCCCAGGGGGTTGCCATCGCGGCAGCCTTGAGCAGACAATTATCCGTTTGTGAATACGCGCCCAGAAAAATAAAACAGAGCATCACTGGAAATGGAAATGCCAGTAAAGAGCAAGTGGCAGCCATGATTCAACGACTTCTTAAAATCGAAGACAAAGACATGCCAGAGAAAATGGATGCCACCGATGGATTGGCTGCGGCAGTTTGTCATTTTTACCAAACCTCCAATCCATTATTGGGAGCCAAGTCCAATTCTTGGAAGTCTTTTATCTCTCAGAATCCCGACCGAATCATTAAAAAATAATTATTCGATAATCAACGATTGAACCTCTACGGCCCCCGTTTTCTTGTTTAGAAACTGCACATGATAAAGGCCTTGAGGAAGGGCTTGTAAATCCAATTGTCCTTGGTTAATTCCACCGTGCATCCGCCAAACATCTTCCTTCACCAATTGTCCTTGGTTATTGAAAATCCTGACCACTTGCTGAGACGACAACGCTTGGAAACTGGTCCAGTAAAATTGACCTGTACTGGGATTGGGATAAAAATCCCATGTGGATTCCGGTGTTGGACCATTCTCTATGACACCGGTATTGTGTTGGACGATGATGTTTTCATCACCGGGCAGATAGTAAGTATAGAGGTAAAAAACTACCATCATTTCATCTGTCGTTTCTTCTCCCCACATCACCAATTGCGGTGGAAACGAAGGTTGGTTGGGGTTATTTACGGTATTGTCATAAGTCGCAACCGCTTTGAGTTGCGCACCCATGGGAACTTTGATGAGTTGGGGATAATCATAGCCCAATTGCCAATGAAAATCCCAATTGGGAATGTCGATCAAAGGAATGGTATCTCCAGCATTTAGGGCAAAACTGCGAATACTTTTTCCGATCAAATGCATATGAGGTGTGATACCAATGAGCGAGACGTTGGTAGGCACGTTGTAGGTAGCATGAAAAGTTTGCTGGGTATTGGCTGGAATGATCAACGCGGGTTCATCCAAAGTAGCAGGATCATGGGTCAAAATGGGATTGTACCAAGCCTCACGTGGGGAAGGATCTTGGGTGTGTTGGATGTTCACGATGGTCTGATCTTGTTGACCATTGGAACCAGCGGGATAGTGCATTTCAACCAAAAAATGTCCACCTGCAGATGCGCGAATACCAAATCCAAATGGTAGAAATTGTGGCCCTTTTCCAGGAACCCAAGCTCCGACAAAATAGGCATCAGTCGGAATACCACCACCTGTTCCGTTGGTCTGAAAACCAGGCATTCCATCGGCTCCATCCAAGGACAAGCATGCATCGGTAGGGTCGTAATAAATAACAACGTGATGCACAATGTCGCTGTTGCCAGGAATGATTTCTATCCCATCAATGAAAGTGTCGGTGGTATAATTGGGACTCAATACAAAGGTTCTGTAGTAATCACTACCAACGGCCAAACTGGTATTCAAAGGAGTTGTTCCTGTAAAATCTATTTGATTCAGTTGACTTGAATTGTTGTAAACAGGAGGAGCGGGAGCCAGACTCAAATCACCACTGGGTGCGCCACCAACAACCCAATCCGTGATGTTCTGTTTTTGCACATCACTCAACACATTTTCATTCATGAAATGTCTGTAGTTGGTATTGGCAGGATATGGAGGCATATAGCCCGTTGAAATAGCGGATAGGATGCTTGCGCTACTGTTGTAGGCATCATCATAGGTCATCAAGCTAGATGGTCCGATGCCCCCGGGATGGTGGCATTGGGTGCAATGGTCAAACAAAATGGGAGCAATATCTTGACTCCAGTTTTGAGCAAAGATCCCAGTGCTGGTCAAAACGACCCACAAAGCAAATATGTATTTTTTCATTACCAAAAGATTTTTTTGTACCAAGGCAATCGATTGGCATTGCCCGTTTTATTCGATTTTTTACGACTTTCCTTCATCCGCTTTTTGGTGGCTTTGTCTTGAATAGCGGCGTGCTTGTCTTGCCTCATTTTGTACTCCTCTTCCTTTCTTCTTCTATTCTCTTTTTGCTTGTTGGCGCCATCCTCTGGCGTTACTACGTTGGTTTGACGCGGGGGCTTGTTTTGGGCAGCACTCTCTTGCGCACCCAAAATCGCGAAGCAAAAAACCAAAGCACTCAATATTCTTTTCATCTAAACTGGTATTCGTATTTGTGAATCGTAATCATCTGACTACTGATGTCTTGATGCAAGATAGCTTTAACCAATGAGGCATTTTGATAGAGTACTTCGTATTCTTCAACAGGGGTATTGTTGATGAACTTCTTGGCAAAAATGACATTGCCTATTTTATCATATTCGTAGGTCACTTTCTCGATCTCTTGGCTTTGGTTGTCGGTTCGGATTACCTCCATTACCCATCCTCTTTCATTGTATCGATAATTGGCCTCAATCATGCGTTTTGAAATCAAATATTCCTCTGTTTCTTTGATTAAAAAGCCTTGATCATTTCGCTCGGTGGTAAAGGTGCTGTAGGTTAATCCGTAATTGTTGATGTTGTTTCTGACAACAAGGTTGGGTTTGGGGAATTGATATTCAAAAGAATTGGTTTCCACCAAAATCTCCCGCCGATCAGGACTATTGTTCCCTCCAACGATTTGTTTGGTATCTTGTCTAATTAGTTTTCCATTGCTGTCGTAAGCGTGGGTGGTAATGGTGGTTTCTTGAGCGTTTTTGGATTCGACCGTAAATAGTTGTCCGACATCATTTCTTTTAAACAAAATAGAGGTGGTGTCGCGTTCGTAATTCTTGGGTGAGATGGTGGTTTTACTCTCTAAGATTCCGGTATTTCCAAACTTGTAAAGGATCTCTTGCTCCAGGTCATCAATGGGCCTTCCTGGCATTTTTACTAAAATGTTTTCTTGAATGCTCAGTATTTTATTTTCCCAAATAAAACTGCGGTTGAAGGTGATTGGATTTTCAAATGCCTTGCCTTCTTTGTTGTTGACCATCTGCGCAAATCCTATTGCGGGAATTGCGAAAGAAAGTAGGCTTGCAAAGACGAAAGATCTGTGAAAGGAGTTGAGCATGACTCAAAGGTACAAAGATGAAATTGCTTTTCCTCTTTGTATTTTCCCAATAAAGCATATACTTCCGAAGGTTGATTGAGCTCGATCACTTGTATCCCCCATTGGCGGATAGACGAAATCTCTTCAACGGAGGCATGGCAGGCAATGATGATTCCCCCATGTTGTCGGTACATCCATTGCTGAAGCCACTGCGCGCTGTATGCGGGGTGTTGACCAACTTCAGCTACCTGCGTCATCATGGCTGTGCTTTCTTCAATCCAAGGCGAATGCCCTTCAAGGATCCCGAGCAAGAAAAGATTTTGGCAGATGATGGCGTTGACCGAGGGCTGAACACTATCGGTAATCTCTTTTTTCTGTACAAAAACATCTTCTCCTTTTCCCAAGAAGTATAGTCCATCCCGACTGTCTCGGAAAGCCAACAACATCTTTTGACAATGCAGCGCACGTTGGTGATATGAGGCGTTGGTGGTTCTAAAAAACAATGCCAGAGCTGCCTTTTGCACAGTAGCCAAAGTATCGGAAAGAAGTGTTGTCAAATACCCCGTTTCATATCTTCCTTGAATCCACTGGCCCTCTACCTGGAGATGTTGCGTCATCTGATGAAATAGCTTTTCGGCTTTTTGTAAGTAATCAGGTTCGATATAGGAAGCCTCGGTATATCCGATTACAGCCAGGGCATTCCATGTCGTCAATATTTTTTGATCGATGGCGGGAGCCATTCTATGCTCGTTGTATGATCGGAGTTTGGCATGAAATCGTTCGAGAATTGCCAAGGCATCTTCGATATTTATTTCGGCGTCAATGGCCCAATCGGTGAGACTTATTTTTTGTCTAAGGACGAGTTTATGATCTTCCCAATGGCAAAAAGGATTAAAGAAATACAGTTGATTGAGAAGGTGAAAATCATCTCCTGCGCATTGTTCTATTTCTTGAATCGTATAACAATAGAATTTTCCTTCTTCTCTTTCAGAGTCTGCATCTTGGGCGCTGAAAAGCAATCCCGTCTTGGCGTGGGTGATTGAAGCGTACCATCGATCAATGCTTTCAATAACCAAGCGATATTCTGGCTTTGGATCCAATGCAAATGCCTTGGAATAAGCCGACATGAGTTGTCCATTGTCATAGAGCATTTTTTCAAAGTGTGGAATATGCCAAAATGCATCCACACTGTACCTTGAAAAACCACCTTGTACAGGATCATGAATTCCTCCCATGGCCATTTTATGCAAGCTATTCAATGCCCATTTTTTGGACAATGGGTAGTAATGACCATATTCTAGCATGGCATGGAGTAGAGGAGGCATGGGGAACTTGGGAGCATGGGCTGTTCCACCCCATTCCATGTCCTGTTCGCTAATCCATGACTGTATGGCATCATGATCCAACGAAAAATCGATTTCGTTTTTTTTGATGGTAGCATCCCAATCTTCGATGGCACTTTTTATTTGCGTAGCATAGTCATGCAATTGATGGGGTGACTTTTGATACAACTGATGAATTTCAGAAAGTATCTGAAACCACTTTGTTTTGGGAAAATAAGTACCACCAAATACAGGGGTGCCATCGGGAAGGCAGATGCAATTGAGCGGCCATCCACCGGGCTTTCCCATCAGTTGTACTGCGCTCATGTATGATTGATCAATGTCTGGCCTTTCTTCTCGGTCTACTTTGATGCTGACATAATGTGCATTGGTGAAAAGGGCAATGTCATCATCTTCAAAACATTCATGTTCCATCACATGACACCAATGGCAAGCACTGTATCCAATGCTAACGATGACGAGTTTATTTTCTGCTCGGGCTTTGGCCCAGGCTCCCTCACTCCAAGCTTTCCAATGTATTGGATTTCCGCCATGTTGACGGAGGTAAAGATTGGCGTGATGGGCTAATTCATTCATGCTTCAAAAAGAGGACGGTGCGCCATCAAGGATTTGACTTTCTCTCTGATATGCGCTACCTGTGTATCATCGTTTCTGTGTAGTATGGCTTCATGAATCAATTGCCCCACTTGCTGCACGTCGCTTTCTTTTAGTCCGCGTGTTGTGATAGCTGGGGTACCCAATCGAATGCCTGAAGTAACCATGGGCGATTGAGGATCTCCGGGAATCATATTTTTGTTGGCTGTGATGTGCACATTGCCAAGCGCTGCATCGGCCTCTTTGCCGGTTACGTTTTGGCTTCGCAAATCAATCAACATACAATGATTGTCGGTGCCACCACTGACAATATTGTAACCAAAGCCAACCAAAGTTTCTGCAAGAATTTGGGCATTTTTGATTACTTGTTCTCCGTATGTTTTGAATGAGTCCTCAAGTGCCTCGCCAAAGGCAATTGCTTTGGCGGCGATGACGTGCTCCAATGGACCTCCTTGCATACCAGGGAATACGCCACTGTCGAGCAAACTGCTCAATGTTCTCAATTCACCTTTATTATTGGTAATGCCCAAGGGATTGGGACCATCGTTCCCAGTCATAATCACACCTCCTCTTGGTCCACGCAAAGTTTTGTGCGTGGTGGTGGTTACCACATGGCAGTGAGGAATGGGGTTGTTTAATAATCCTTTGGCAATAAGACCCGATGGATGAGAAACATCGGCTAAAAGCAATGCCCCCACTTCATCTGCGATTTGACGAAAGGCTGCGTAATCCCAATCACGGCTGTATGCGGAAGCACCTACAATCAACATTTTGGGTTTTACTTCGTGGGCTCTTTCTCTGACGGTTTCCATCTCCACACGACCCGTTTCTGGGTTGACTCCATAGAAATGAGATTCGTATAATTTTCCTGAGTAATTAACTGGTGAACCATGGGTAAGGTGACCGCCCTGTGATAAGTCCAAACCAAGAATTCGATCTCCTGGTTTCAATAGAGCCAACATCACTGCGCTATTGGCATTGGCACCACTGTGCGGCTGCACATTGGCCCATTGGGCACCAAACAAAGCTTTTAAACGATCAATGGCCAATTGTTCCACTTGGTCTACTACCTCGCATCCACCATAATAACGCTTTTTGGGTAAACCCTCTGCATACTTGTTGGTTAAGATAGACCCTGCGGCCATCATCACTTGATCTGAAACATAATTTTCAGATGCAATCATCTCGATGCCTTCAGTTTGTCTTTTTAATTCTTCTTGAATGAGCTGCGCAATCGCTTGATCTTTATACATCACTTTACTTTTTAATGGAATATTTTTCTTTCAGGTCGTTGTTCAATAAGCCAACTGAAACCTTTTAATTTTTTCTCTTCTTTTTCAGAAAGTTGTTGCGGAATAAAATGAGAATCGGGTTCCTTTTTTAATCCTATTTGTGTGATTTTTCTTTCTTTGACATGTATGCTGATGTTGCTGCATTCCGCCTTGTTTATACCGATTGGGGAAGTACTGTCTTCTTTTTCCAATGGGAAATAAATCAATTGACCATTCCCATTGACATCTACTCGATACAATTCTCCTTCTTTGAAGTAGCCAACGACATCTCTCCCTTTGATTTGGTCGTAATACGAGGTGTCATTTTCAATGGTTTGAGAGATAATCATGGAATTTTTTCTTACAAAAAACCGATTCGGATTGTTGTTTTTAATTTCAACTCGCATGGAGTCTCCAGAAATTTGACGATAACCGGCCCAAAGAATGGGGTTGTCAAAGAAGTATAACGTACTGTCGCTGGATTGGAAAACCAAGGAATCTGCTTTGCCCTGAAATTCAGGGTGATAAAATTTGGCTTGATTGTAGGCTTTGATTATATCACCATTGATGCTGTCTTTTTTCATCCAAAGCGTATCGGCTTGCATCATCAAAGTATCGCTCTCAAGCACATTGTAGTATTGGGGTGCTTGCGTTACCCATTGTATACCTGAATTTTGAAAGTATTGGCCCCTACCTCCGGTAATCCATTTGTTCTCCACAGTGTCTTTTATTTCAACGTGTCCCTTGGCCTTGCCCCAACCTTCTTTGCCATTGAAGTATAGGGTATCGGCAGTAAGCACTTGGGCGTTGGAGATCAATTTTGGATGATCCATCATCTCTGAGTATTCCGTTTTGGTATTGTAAAATCCTTTGGAGCAAAACAGTTTTTCTTCCTTAGATATAACGCTCGTTGGCGCCATGTAATGGGCCACTTCTTTGAGATTGTCGTATTTGAGTTTTTCTGTTTTTAAGGTGTATGTTTCGTTTTGAAGCACCACATTTTTTTCGAAAAATGAGATTCCTGAATCAGTATTGTAATTTCCCTTGTTACTTGTTAGTGTATTCTTTTTGTTTTCTGAAACAATTTTTCCTCCTCCAAAGTAACTTGCGATATGTGTTCCCAAGAGGTATTCCATTTTGGGCGAAGTTAAAGTCATGTTTTCATCCACAAGTTTGGCATTTCCGCTCAGAACGGCTTTGTTTTCATCATTTCGATAAAACAATTCATCTCCGGTAAGGGTATAGTCTCCGGGTTTCACAATTCGAATCAATCCAAAGGCTTTGAAGTCCCGATTGTCATACCAATAAGCGCTATCGCAATACAGATGGTTGCCACCTCTTTCAAAATGAACATTGCCAATGACGCGTTGCGCGTCGACCAATTTTTTTGAATAGTATATATTATCCGAATAAACAAGTTGCACTTTGTCTTGTCCCCATAAGTTTGGGAGGCCTGCTAAAATGAGCAATCCCAATAGGAACAAGCGAGACATCATGCTTTCATGGATATGGTTTGCTTGCGATCAGGTCCCACAGACACGTAAGTAATCGGCAATTCTAACGCTTGCTCAATAAAGGCAATATACTGGTTAAGTTCTGCCGGAAATTGTGATTTGTTTTCCAGTTGAGTCAAGTCCATTTTCCAGCCAGGAACACTAGTGAATACTGGTTCCAACGTTTCAGCGTGACTGTCATAGGGCAAATAGTCGATCAACTCTCCTTTCCAACGGTAGTGGGTACAGATTTGAATCTCGTCAAAAATGCTTAAAACATCGGCCTTCATCATGAACAATTCTGTTACACCATTGATCATGCAAGCGTATTTCAATGCAGGAATATCCAACCAGCCACAACGACGCGCGCGACCTGTGGTGGAGCCAAACTCATGGCCTTCTTGACGCATTCTTTCTCCCGTTTCTTCATGAAGTTCAGTTGGGAAAGGACCAGAACCCACGCGGGTGCAATAGGCTTTGAAAATGCCGAATACATCCCCAATTCGATTGGGGGCAACGCCCAATCCAGTGCATGCTCCTGCGGTAACAGTGTTGCTGGAGGTTACAAAAGGGTACGAACCAAAATCAATATCTAACAATGAACCTTGCGCGCCTTCTGCCAATATCTTTTTACCTGATTTTAATGCAGAATTCAAGTAGAGCTCACTATCGATGATCTGAAGCGTTTTCAAATACTGCACGCTTGCCAACCATTCTGCTTCCATGGGAGCCAAATCAAATTCAAAATTATATTGGCTAAGCATTTTCAAATGCTTTTCTTTGAGTTCGTTGTATTTGGTTTCAAAATTAGATTCCAAAACATCCCCAACACGCAGACCATTTCTGCCCGTTTTATCCATGTATGTTGGCCCTATGCCCTTGAGAGTAGAACCAATTTTTGCACTCCCTTTGGCGGCCTCTGATGCCGCATCCAATAAGCGATGGGTAGGTAAAATCAAATGCGCTTTTCGAGATATTAAAAGTCGACTTTGGAAATCGATATTGCGCTCCGTCAATTTATCCAATTCTTTTTTAAAGATGATTGGATCAATCACAACTCCATTTCCAATGACATTTTGAACATTAGAATGGAATATGCCAGATGGAATGGTGTGCAAGACATGTTTAATGCCATCAAACAAAAGCGTGTGGCCAGCGTTTGGCCCCCCTTGAAAGCGTGCAATGATATCGTAATGTGGGGTTAAAACATCAACAATTTTCCCCTTTCCTTCATCTCCCCATTGTAATCCGAGAAGAACCGCAGTTTTTTGAATCATACTATTGGTAAAGCGCAAAAATAAATCGAAAATGGATGCGAATTATTTTTTTGTTGCGCGCTTGCCGTAAAAGTTCAAACTGTGGTGCTGTATCTCCACGTCAAACAACTCTTCTAAGGTTTTTTTTATTTGCTGAATACGTGGGTCACAGAATTCAATGACATCGCCGGAGTCTGTCAATATGATGTGGTCGTGTTGTTGATTTTGAAATGCCCTTTCAAAATGTGCGGTATTTTGCTGACCGAATTGGTTTTTTCGAACCAAATGGCAATTCATTAGTAGTTCGATGGTATTGTACAATGTGGCGCGAGAAACCCGATATTTTTGTTGTTTCATTCGCATGTACAACGACTCAATGTCAAAATGCCCATCTAAATTGTAGATTTCTTTAAGGATAGCAAATCGCTCCGGCGTTTTCCGGTGACTGTTCTCCTCGAGATAAGTGGTGAAGATTCCCCTGACTTTATCTTGCAATTCTTCCGATGACATGAGGCAAAGATAGATTAAGCAAACTCGGATTCAATCCGGTCCACATTTAAAACACCCTCAACGGCTTTCAAGTTCATGATCAGGTCATTCAAGTGCGCGGTATCGTGCACCAGAACAACTACCTTTCCCTCAAATATTCCGGCATTGGCCTCAAATGAAATGGCACGCATGTTTACATTCATGTCGGTAGAAATGATGTTGGTGATTTTCTGAACCAGTCCTACATCGTCAATTCCAGAAAATTTCAACCCTACTTCAAACTGCACTAAATTTTGACTGTTCCAGCGGGCTTTGATCACGCGATAGGCATACTTGCTCATCATCTCTTGGGCATTGGGGCACGAAGTACGGTGTATCTTTATGCCCTCATCCACTGTTGTAAATCCAAAGACTTCATCACCAGGAATGGGATTGCAACAAGTGGCCAAGGTAAAATCAATTTTTTCCGGGGTATCACCAATCAGTACCGTCTCGCTGATGCCAGGGGTAGCAACAATTTTGGTTTCGTCTGGCTCTTGTGATTCTTGCGTTTTTTTCTTAGGAAATTTGATACGACCACCCTCCACTTTGAAGCCCTTGAGTTTGGTGAGATCAATTTTTCCTTTGGCAATTCTAAAGTAAAGTTCATTGGCACCAAAAGCATCATAATGCTTGACCAGCTCGTCAATGTTTACTGAAAGCCACTCCACCTTGAGATGATTGAATTTCCGGTGCAAATGTTCCTTGCCTTCTTCTACCACCTGCTTTCTTTCCTCCTTGAGCACCGCTTTGATTTTTTGTCTTGCGCTTGCTGTAATAGCTATACGCAACCATTCCTCTTTGGGTTTTTGTTTTTTGGAAGTTAAAATTTCTATTTGATCACCGCTCCGCAATACATGATTCAACGGCACCAACTTAAAGTTGACTTTTGCACCAATACATTGGCTGCCAATTTGAGAGTGTATGTGGAAGGCAAAGTCCAATGTGGTACTGCCTTTGGGAAGGGTTTTCAACTCACCTTTTGGAGTGAAAACATAAATTTCCTCAGAGAATAGGGAAAGTTTAAAATTGTCAATAAACTCGATAGCATTTTCACTGGGGCTTTCTAAGACTTCCCGAATCTGACTCAACCATTTGTCTAATTTGGATTCAGGTGACTCAGCGGCATTTTTGTATTTCCAATGGGCGGCGTAGCCTTTTTCAGCCATCTCGTCCATCCTTTCAGATCTTATTTGAACTTCTACCCATTTTCCTGTTGGAGACATTACGGTGGTGTGCAAGGCCTCATATCCCGAAGATTTGGGAATGCTGATCCAATCCCTTAGACGCTCAGGACTTGGTTGATAATAGTCGGTGACAGCGGCATAAACACGCCAGCAATCGCTCTTTTCATGTTCCTCATCACTTTGGATAATGATTCGAATGGCAAAGAGGTCATAGATCTCCTCAAAGGGCACCCCTTTTTGGTGAATTTTATTCCAGATGCTGTAAATGGATTTGGTTCGGCTCTTGATTTCATATTTCAAGCCCAAATTATCCAATGCGCGTCGAATGGGGAGGGTAAATTGGTTGATGAAACGGGTCCTTACCGCCTGGGTTTTTTGTAGACGACTGGCAATGTCATCATAGGCTTCAGGGTCTTTGAACTTGAGCGATAAATCTTCCAATTCTGTTTTGATGTTGTACAAGCCGAGGCGATGAGCCAAAGGGGCATACATGAAAACGGTTTCGCTGGCAATTTTCAATTGCTTCTCACGAGACATGTGATCGAGGGTTCGCATGTTGTGCAGGCGGTCTGCCAACTTGATTAGAATTACCCGCACATCGTCACTCAGGGTGAGTAACATTTTTCTGAAATTCTCTGCTTGCTGGCTGGTAGTTTGGTGATCGAAAACACCCGATATTTTGGTCAAACCATCGATGATGATTCGCTCCTTCTTGCCAAATAAATTTTCGATGTCATCCAGCGTGATGTAGGTGTCCTCCACCGTGTCATGCAGCAAAGCACAGACAATAGCAAGGGTCCCAAGTCCCAACTCTTCAGCCGCAATTTTAGCCACAGCCAGCGGATGATAAATGTAGGGCTCACCACTTTTTCGACGCATGTCTTTGTGGGCCTCCAAGGCCACTTCAAATGCTTTTCTGATTTTGGCACGATCCGCACGACTTTTTGATCGGTTGCACACACGCAAAAGTCCGCGATACCTGCGAACAATCTCTTTGTTTTCTTCTACTAAATCAATTTCCACGTTACTAAACTAAACGACAAATTTGAGAATTATCAGCACTTTTGGATGAAATTGTTAAAACAGTCAGGCTCATAAAGTTTTATTGGATATCAAGGTCATTTTTATTATTTTTGGCACTTAACCAAAACTTTTAAAGATGTATTTTAAATCTTTTTACACAAGGTCGATGGGCTTTTTGGCTTTGCTCTTTGCGTCAATATTGACTTTGGCGATTCAAAACGCTAATGCCCAATGTGTGAGCAATGAGAGCATCACTTTCAGCCCAGCTCCAGTGGGTGGAGTATATGCTCCAGGCACAACGGTGTTGATTTGCTACACGGTAGATTATACACAAGCCACCAGCAGTTGGGTGGATGGTTTTGAAGTTGTAACCGGCGCAAGCTGGACCAACCTTCAGCCGATATCTGCACCTTCAGCGTGTGCCACGGCTGGAGCTGGTCAATGGATTTGGCAAGCATCTTTAAATGCTACCGGAAGCGGTTTGGCATTTGGCCAAGGTTATTATTACGATGCAAACAACGATGGTGACGGAGGAAATGACGATGGAGATGCTGGAACTTGTACCATGACTTTTTGCGTTCAAGCGCAGGTGGTGGACAACGTGGATTTGAATATCCAAGTAACTACAGGTGGTGACGGCTCCATGGGAGGTTATACAGGTACCGATTGCGCCTTGGTTCCTTTCGTAACTGGGCCAAACAGCGATTTGGATGGTGATGGTTTCAACACTGGTGTGGATTGTAATGATGCCAACGCGGCAATCAATCCCAGCGCAACCGAGGTTTGTAATGGAGTGGATGACAACTGTAGTGGACAAATCGACGAAGGTTTTGACTTGGATGGTGATGGATTCACAACCTGCAATGGTGATTGTGATGATAACAACGTAGCGGTATACATCGGCGCTACTTGTGATGATGGTGATCCCAATACGACTAACGATTTAATTCAAGCGGATTGCTCTTGTGTGGGTTCGTTGGGGGATGAGCCTTACAATGCCTTCACAACGGATCCTGCTTCTGGATGTATCAATATCACAGTATCTCCTGCTACATATACTATTTCAACCATTGTTCCTGCGCCAGGTTGTGCTGGTAATACAGTGGGAAGCGAAAACCCAGATTTGTGGATTTTATTGAGCGCTCCTGCTAACGGAACTTTGTTCTTGTCTCCTCAAGGGACCGGAGACCCCGGTATGGCGGCTTATAGCTATGATGCCACTACCAACGTTTATACACTTTTGGGTTGTGATGATGATACAGGACCCGGTACCATGCCTTTGTTAAACTTGACTGGCTTGACTCCTGGAGCTCCCATTTATATTCAGTTGTGGGCCTACAATGCGGCAACTACAATCAATTTCTATTTCTGTGCTTCAGATTGTACAACAGCTGTCCCATATTATTATGATAACGATGCTGATGGATTTGGAGACAATAACCAAGCTCCAGTGTTAACTTGTACCCCAGATCCTACATGGGTTTTGGCTGCAGGTGACTGTGATGATAACGCGGCCACTGTTTATACAGGTGCTGTAGAATTTTGTGATGGATTGGACAACGATTGTAACGGAACCATCGATGATGCCTGCGTAGGCACTGTCGATACAGATGCTGATGGCTATACTTCAGATGTGGATTGTAATGACAACGATCCTGCTATTAATCCTGGAGCCACAGAAATTTGTGATGGCATTGATAACAACTGTGATGGACAAATCGATGAATTTGTAACCACAACTTATTACGCAGATGCGGATGGTGACGGATATGGTGATATCAACATGGCAACTCAAGCATGTACTCAGCCTGCAGGTTACGTTACCAATTTCGATGATTGCGATGACACAGCAACTACGTATGCTGATTTGGACGGGGATGGTCAAGGTGGAACAACCATTGACCCTTGCGGTGTTGCCGCAACCGGCGATTGCAATGACAATGATGCGACTATCAACAATGCAGCGGCAGAGATTTGTGGTGATGGAATCGACCAAAACTGTTCTGGTGTAGCCGATGAAGGTTGTACCGCTTCAGATAATGATGGTGATGGATTTGATGCCTTAACCGACTGCAATGACAACTGTGCGACCGTTTATCCCGGTGCACCTTGTAATGATGGCAACGAATTAACCATCGATGAGACAATTCAACCCGATTGTACTTGTGGCGGTGGAACGACAGTAACAACTTGCCTTGGTCCACAAAGTATTTCATTTGATCCAGCACCTGTTGCCGGCACATGGCCAGTGGGAACCAACGTTACCATTTGTTATTCATTAGACTACGGTCAAAACTCAGGTGACTGGTTAGACGGAATGGCGATTTCTTTGGGAACAGGTTGGGCTTATCCACAACCCTTGCAAGCGCCAATTGAATGTAATGGAGGTCCTGGTGATTGGATTTGGCAGGATACCATCGTTCCAACGGGTGGCCAAGCTTATCCTTCTTATTTCGGTGGTTACTACTACGATTATAACAATGATGGAAATGGTGGATCAGATTGGGGTGATGGCGGATCATGCGTAATGAGCATGTGCTTCACGGCTACTACAGTTGCTGACTTGGATCTATGGGTAGGTGTTGCTTCAGGTGGAGATAGCCAATTTGGTAGCTATACTTCAACAACAGGATGTCCAATCGAGGTTTATATGATTGATCCGGCGGGCATGCCAAGCTGTTCGGTTACTTTCCCATACTGTGCTACACCTTCATCTTGTGATCCTGTGAACAACCAGTACACCTTGGTTCCTGCTCAGAACAACTATATTCAGACATTCATGGCTCCAACAACAGGTACTTTGGACTTGATGTTGGATGGTAACTTGATTCAGAGCTTTACAGCGCCTTTCAATTCAACTATGGCCATCAATGTAGATAGCTTGTCTTCTGATGGTGCAACCCACGTTTTGACAGCCATGTATTCGGCAAACCCAGGCTGCATGGGAACGACAACATTTGTTTCTCCATCATTCTGTGCTGGCCAAGATGCAGATGCGGATGGTTATGTAGCAGCCAATGATTGTAACGACAACGACCCAGCGATTAATCCTGGAGCAATCGAAATTTGTGACCTTATTGATAACAACTGCGATGGAGCCATAGATGAGAACCAAGACGCAGATGGCGATGGCTACAATTCTTGTAGCGGTGACTGTAATGACGCCGATCCTTTGGTTTGGATTGGTGCAACTTGCGATGATGGTAATCCAAGCACTACCAATGATTTGATTCAAGCGGATTGTACGTGTAGCGGTGTTTTGGGTGATGAACCAACCAATGCCTTTACTGCAGATCCCGCAACGGGATGTATAGACATCACAGTTGATCCTGCAACTTATACAATAACTACAGCCGTGCCTGCGCCCGGTTGTGCTGGAAATACTGCTGCTTCTCCAAACCCAGAAGTTTGGGTATTGATTAACGTTCCTGCAAACGATACTTTATTCTTGTCTCCACAAGGAACTGTAGATGCTGGTATGGCGGCTTATACTTATGATGCTACAACAAATACTTACACCCAGTTGGGTTGTGATGATGATACAGGACCTGGTTTGATGCCACAATTGACTATCACCGGTCAAGGTGCGGGAACCCCAATCTATGTTTCATTGTGGGCTTATTCCTCAGGATTCATCAGCTTCAGTTTCTGTGCAGCTTCTTGTACTACTGCTGTGACCTATTGGCCCGATGCAGATGGTGATACCTTTGGTGATGCCAATACTGCTGGAGTTTTGACTTGTACTCCAAGTGCAGGTTGGGTGACCAACGGAACCGACTGCGACGATACCAATGCAGCCATCAACGGTTCAGTTACGGAAGTATGTGGTGACGGTATCGACAACAACTGTGATGGTCAGATTGACGAAGGCTGTACAACAGACGTAGATGGCGATGGCGCTGTTACCGCTGTGGATTGTGATGACAACAATGCTGCGGTTTATCCAGGTGCTACTGAATTGTGTGATTTGATAGACAACAACTGTGATGCTGTTATCGACGAAGGATTTGATACGGATGGTGATGGCTTTACATCATGTAATGGTGACTGTAATGACAGCGATCCTACCATTTGGACAGGCGCTACTTGTGATGATGGAAACGCCGGTACTTTTGGTGATACCTACGATGCCAACTGTACTTGCGTAGGTATTACAAGTACAATTCCTGGTGACGAACCATTCAACGCATTTACAGCAGATCCAGCAACAGGATGTATCGATGTAACGGTTGATCCAGCTTTGTACACGATTACAAGCTTGGTTCCTGCACCCGGTTGTGCTGGAAATACAGCTGCCTCTCCTAATCCAGAGGTTTGGGTTTTAATCAATGTTCCAGCTAATGATACTTTGTTCTTGAATCCTCAAGGAACAGTGGATGCTGGTATGGCGGCTTACACATATGATGCTACAACTGGTGTTTACACACAATTGGGTTGTGACGATGATACAGGTCCCGGTTTAATGCCACAATTGACCATTACGGGTCAAGGAGCGGGAACACCGATCTATGTTTCTTTGTGGGCATACTCTTCAGGATTCATCAACTTTAGTTTCTGTGCTTCTCAGTGTACTAACCCTGTGGCTTATTATACAGATGCTGATGGTGATGGATTTGGTGATGCCAACGCGACTGCAGTTTTCTTGTGTACTCCTGATCCAACTTTGGTGACGGACAACACGGATTGTGATGATACCAACAACGCGATCAATACGGGTACTGCTGAAGTTTGTAATGATTTGATTGACAACAACTGTGATGGTCAAGTAGATGAAGGTTGTACCACAGATGCGGATGGAGATGGAGTGGTAGACGCTTTGGATTGTCAACCAAACAATGCGGCCATCTATCCTGGCGCAACTGAAGTTTGTAACACCATCGATGAGAACTGTGATGGAACAGCAGACGAAGGTCTTCCAACTACAACTTATTATGCGGATGTTGATGGAGATGGTTATGGAGATATCAATGGGGCTTTGACTTCTTGTTTCGATCCTAACACGCCTCCAGTATGTAACTATACCTTTAACATGACCGATACATACGGTGATGGTTGGAATGGAAACTTGATGACAGTTACTTCCAATGGTGGATTGAGTATCGCAGGTACCATTGGTACTACTTTCACGGGTGGAACTTCTGCCACTGAAACGGTATTGTTGAGCACGGGTGTAGCGTATGATGTTGTTTGGTCAACCATTGGGTCATTTACAACAGAGGTTGGATTTGACTTGTTGGATCCAGCAAGTGCGATCATTTTCAACTTGCCATCGGCCAGTGGTTTGCAAGGAACTACTTTGACTTCATTTACTGCAAACTGCCCTGCAATGGGTGTATATGTAGCAGACAATACGGATTGTAACGATTTAGATGGAACAATCAACCCAGGTGCTGCAGAGGTTTGTGATAATGGAATTGATGAGAACTGTAACGCCAACGACGACGCTTGTAACCCAATCGATATCGATGGTGACGGCTATAATGCAACTGCCGATTGTAATGACAATGATGCAACCATCAACCCTGGTGCTACCGAGATTTGTGGAGATGGAATCGACAACAACTGTACTGGTGGTATCGATGAAGGCTGCTCAACAGGAAATGATGCTGATGGTGACGGATATGTGACTCCTGCGGATTGTAACGACAACAACGCGGCTATCAATCCAGGAGCTACTGAGATTTGTGGCGACGGTATTGACAACAACTGCGCTGGTGGAATAGATGAAGGATGTTCTACGGGTTCAGACGCTGATGGCGATGGTTATACTACGCCTGCTGATTGTAACGACAACAACGCAAATATCAACCCTGGTGCTACAGAAATTTGTGGCGACGGTATTGACAACAACTGTACCGGTGGAATTGATGAGGGTTGTATCGCAGTTGACAACGACGGTGATGGTTTTGTATCTACTGTCGATTGTAATGATAACGATGCTGCCATCAATCCAGGTGCTGCTGAGTATTGCAATAACATCGATGATGACTGTAATGGTTTGGTTGATGACAATACGGGTACGATGTTCTACCAAGATGCTGACGGAGATGGATTGGGTAACTTGAGTGCTACCTACTACTTCTGCTCATTGCCAGCCAACGGATGGTCTTCAAACTATTATGATTGTAACGACGCGGATGCAGCAGTTGCTGGACCTGGTACAGCTTGTGACAATGGAGATGCTACCGATGTAATGGATACTTATCAGTTGGAGCCATTCTGTGCTTGCGTAGGTCAATTGTTGGGATGTACTGATCCAACAGCTTGTAACTACGACGCTGCGGCCATGGCGGACAATGGATTATGTACGTACTCAACGGTTCAGTTGGGAACTATCCTTGGACCAGATACTGTTTCACCATTCTCAGCTCAAGTTTATACTTACCAACCAGCCAATGCCAATGATAACTTGGCTTACAACTGGGACATCAACGGATTGGGTGTGTTTGTACCCAATAACTCAATCGAAGTAAACCAAAGCATCACAGTGTTCTGGTCAAACCAATCGATTGCAGATTCAGTAGGTACCGTTTCTGTATCTATCGTTGACCTCAACTGCGGAACCAATGCAGTGTACACGGTAGAGTTGGAAGTTACTTTCACTGTAACCGGTGTAAGTGAATGGGCCAATGCAGAGGGAGCAACACTGTATCCCAATCCGACACAAGGTAATTTCACGGTTCAATTGCCAGAAATGGAAAATGGAACTTACCAAGTTGAGGTGGTCAACATGACCGGTCAGGTGGTGCATCGCGAAAGCAATTTGACTTCATCCATTTGGATGGCCAACTTGGATGCTTGTGATGGAATTTACGTTGTTCGCGTAATTACCAATGACAAGATCTTCCGCCTGCCAATGGTGATTGAGAAATAATTGAAACAATAGAATAAAAAGCCCCGAGTAATCGGGGCTTTTTTTTTCATGAAAAAACCCCTGAATTTCAGGGGTTGATTTTCAAATATGAAAAATTAGAATCGAATGATCATCAATGTCCAACGTCATTCATGAATTTCAATCGCATCAAACGAAGCGTGTCTTCCTCGTAGTCGCCATCAAAGTATTTTTCTGCCTCCAATAAGTCTTCGGTTTCTGATTGCATGAAATATTCCATCATCTCTTCTTGCGCATCCTCATCTACCTCATCATCGATGATGTATTGAATACTCAATTTGGTACCTGAGTTGACAACAGCTTCTATTTCACCAATCAATTCTGATTTGGATTTTCCGAGACCGCGGGCGATATCAGAAATGGGAATTCGCTTATCAATATTTTGAATAATCTGAACCTTCTGACCGCTTTTAGAAGGAGCCGTTTTCAAAAATAAATCCTGGGGTCTCTCTATGTTGTTGTCTTCGACATATTTCGAAATCAATTGTATAAAGCTGTGACCAAATTTCACGGCCTTATTTTTTCCAACACCACCTATGTGCGACAACTCCTCCATGTTAATGGGGTACTGAGTAGCCATCTCTTCCAAACTGGGCTCGGAAAAAATTACATAGGGTGGAATGCCTTTTTCCTTGGAGATGACTTGGCGCTGCTCTTTCAAAAGATTGAATAACGTTTGATCCGCCGCACCACCGCCGGTATTGCGGGAAATCGACAAGTCTCCATCATCCTCGATGCTGGGAAACTCTTCTTCTTTCACCGCCATGAAAGACTGCGGGTTATTTAAAAATTCCCTTCCTTCTGGGGTGATTTTCACGGTACCGTAGGTTTCAACTTCTTTTTTAATCAATCCTGCAACGAGCATCTGACGAATCAATGCATGCCAATAGCGGTCGTCTTGATCTTTTCCAATTCCATAGAATTCAGATTGACTTCCTTTGTAGGTTTTGACTTCGGCATCCTCTAAGCCCAAAAGCACCTTGACAGTGAATTTTGATTTGTGCTTCTCACTGAAGGCATCGACAACTTTGAGAATGAGATGAATATCTTCTTTCGCCTCAAAAGTCTCTTTGGGCTTTCTCTGATTATCGTCCATGCCCACACCCTCACCGGTATTTTCATCCCAATATTCTCCAAAGTAATGAAGCAAATATTTTCTTCTACTCAATGAAGTTTCGCAATAGGCCATCACTTCATGAAGAAGCTGAACTCCAATCTCTTGCTCTGCAATGGGTTTACCTGCCAAGAATTTTTCAAGCTTTTCGATGTCTTTGGGACTGTAAAAAGCAATGCAATTTCCTTCACCACCATCACGCCCAGCACGTCCCGTTTCTTGGTAATAGCTTTCCAAACTTTTTGAAATGTCGTGGTGGATAACAAAACGAACATCCGGCTTATCGATCCCCATTCCAAAAGCGATGGTAGCGACAATAACATCAACATCTTGCATCAAGAATTTATCTTGGACATCACTTCTTTCATGACCATCCATACCTGCATGATACGGTAAGGCTTTGATACCATTGGCCACCAACAATTCGGCAAGTTCTTCAGTCTTTTTTCTGCTCAAGCAGTATATGATACCACTCTTTCCTGCATGAGACTTGATGTATTGAATAATTTGTTTACCAATGTTGTTTTTAGGGCGTACCTCGTAGTATAGATTGGGTCTGTTAAATGAAGCTTTGAAAACATTGGCTTCAGTCATGCCCAAATTTTTCTGAATATCTTGCTGTACTTTTGGAGTGGCGGTTGCCGTTAGCGCCATGATCGGCACATCAGCAATATTTTTTATGATGCTCTTCAGCTTGCGGTATTCAGGTCTGAAATCATGCCCCCATTCCGAAATACAATGCGCCTCGTCAATAGCAACAAATGAAATGGTACATGAACGTAAAAAATCAATGTTGTCTTCTTTGCCTAATGACTCAGGAGCAACATACAATATTTTGGTTTTTCCGTTTTGTATATCGGATTTAACCTGATTGATTTCAGTTTTGTTCAGGGATGAATTGATGAAGTGAGCTACCCCGTCTTCAGAGCTGAATCCGCGCATAGCGTCCACTTGGTTTTTCATCAAGGCAATCAATGGCGAAACCACAATGGCCATGCCCTCCATCATCAAGGCAGGCAATTGATAACACATGGACTTACCACCGCCGGTTGGCATGATAACAAAAGTATCGTTTCCAGACAAAACAGACTGGATAACTGCTTCCTGTTGACCTTTGAATTGATCAAAACCAAAGAAATGCTTGAGCGCTTCCTTGGGCGTGTAATCGACAATGGTATTCATAGACTGATTTCCTAAACAATTCCCGATTTTATGGGAGAACGAATTTACGAAGACTTAAACATTGGTTAAAATGTTTTTTACCTACGTTTTATTAACCGTTTACGAGCAATTTTGTTTTGAATTCCTGCATTATCATGCATCTTTGCACCATGTCAATTTCAAATTCTTCCATTATTGCAATTGCCAAGGACACTTTGGCTCAAGAAGCACAAGCTCTTCAAGAGATGGAGTTAACAATTGGGGATGCTTTTGCATCGGTAGTTCAAGAAATTCTGGTATGCAAAGGAAGAATTGTAATCACGGGGATTGGTAAGAGTGGCATCATCGCCCAAAAGTGGGTAGCGACATTCAATAGCACGGGTCAGCCTGCTGTTTTCATGCACGCCGCTGATGCCATTCATGGCGATTTGGGTATGGTGGGTTCGGATGATATGGTGATGTGCATTTCAAAATCAGGAGAATCTCCTGAGATTCGATATCTGGTTCCATTGATTAAGGACATGGGCAATAAGCTGGTATCGGTAACAGCCAACGCAGGGGGGTTTTTAGGTACTGAAGGAGATTTTGTGCTCCATACGCCCATGGAAAAGGAGGCTTGTCCCAACAATTTGGCTCCAACTACCAGTACCACATTACAATTGGCCATGGGGGATGCATTGGCCGTGGCATTGATGAAAATGCGCGAGTTTGGGTCTTCCGATTTTGCCAAATATCACCCCGGTGGCGCCTTGGGAAAAAAGGTAGCTTTGAAAGTTCAAGAATTGATGAATAGCCAGGAGGCTTTGATTGTCCACCCTGACATGGAGATGCTTCAGGTTATCTCTCGCGTTTCCCAAGGGCGAATGGGTGCAGTGGCCGTTGCGCTCGAAGATCACAAAATTATGGGCGTAATCACAGATGGTGATATTCGCAGAATGTTGGAAAAGACGCCCAACTTTGCCGAATTAAAAGCCCATGATGTCATGAATCCATCACCCAAATGGATATCACCTTCGTTGTTGGCAGTTGAAGCTTTTAGGGTACTTGAAAGCAATAGCATCACCCAGCTCATTGTTGCAGAAGACAATAAATGGAAAGGCATGGTGCATTTACACGATTTGTTGCGTGAAGGAATATTCTAAACGACATGGCAGAGGATAAAAAGGAAATGGGTTTCTTAGATCACCTGGAAGAGTTGAGACGTAGACTTTTCTGGTCGGTGATTGGTGTGGTCATTGGAATTTGTGTCATTGTGTATTTTGACGACTTTGTGATCAACGATTTGATCATGGGTCCCAAAAATTTGGATTTTGTTACCTACCGTTGGTTTTGTGATTTTTCTCACTGGATGGGTTTGGGGGATCAACTTTGCTACCAGGAGATGGGATTCACTTTGCAAAGCACCACCATGGGAGGAAACTTCTCGGCCTACATGTTGGTTTGTATTGTTGGTGGTTTGATCATCGCATTTCCTTATGTGTTCTATCAAATTTGGGGATTCATCAAACCAGGTTTGCACATGAATGAGAAAGGGGCAGTGAATGGCATTATATTTTTTGTAAGTCTATTGTTCTTTGCTGGTGCGGCTTTTGGTTATTTTATTCTTACCCCGCTGTCCATTGCTTTCTTGGGTAATTTTGAATTTGGAGATGTGCAGGTAAATGCCACTATTTTGTCCTACCTCAAGTTAGTTACTTCTTTGGTTCTGGGAACAGCCCTGCTTTTTCAGCTTCCTGTTGTGGTGTACTTCTTGGGAAGAATCGGAATCATCTCATCGGAATTTTTGAGAAAATACCGCAAGCATGCATTTGTGGTGAACTTGATTATTGCAGCAATCATAACACCTCCGGATGTTACCAGTCAATTATTGGTAAGTATGCCGATTCTTTTGCTTTATGAAGTGAGCATCTGGGTTGTTGCCCGAGTGGAGAAGAATCGCAAAGATTAAATCCCTGTATTTTTAGCAGTTTCGGCAATTCAAATTGTCTGAAAATGATGTAATATTGTGCAAACCAAAATCTTAAGATGAGGAACAAATATTACTTCTCATTATTCATGTGCTTTTTTGCATGGATGATGTTCAATGGTGTTACCAGTAGTGCGGGAAAATCAGGAAAATCAGGTGCTCCAGGTGAGAATACTTGTATTCAGTGCCACAGTACCAATGCTTTGAATGATCCAACAGGGTCAATCACCGTCAATGTAGCGGGAGTTACCAATGGTCAATATACAGCGGGTCAGACTTATCAAGTTAGCGTGACCATTGCTAAAACCGGTCAGTCTTTGTTTGGTTTTAGTGCGGTTGCTTTGGACGCTTCGGGACAGAATGCAGGTACTTTGACTGCAGGTGCGGACAGTCATACTGAGATGTCCTCTGCTTCAGGAACCAACAGAAATTATGTGACGCACAATGCCAATGGTGGCTTGGCGAGCAATCAAAAGACCTTTACCTTTTCATGGACTGCTCCAACTTCGGGCAGTGTCAATTTTTATTTCACAGGATTGGCAGCCAACAACAACGGCGGCACTACAGGTGATTTTGTTTACTCTTCGACATTGACCTTGGCTCCTGCCACAATGGGTGGTGGAGTAGTGGTAATCAATGAGGTGGATTGTGATCAATCGGGCCCAGATTCACAAGAATTTGTGGAGCTGTATGGAACGCCCAATATGTCATTGACAGGATATACCATTGTGTTTTTCAATGGAAACAATAGTTTGGCTTACTCTTCCTTTGATTTGGATGGTTATAGTTTGGACGCCAATGGGTTTTTTGTTTTGGGAAATCCTTTGGTTCCTAATGTGGATTTGACTTTTGATCCCGGGGCATCTGGCTTCTTGCAAAATGGCCCCGATGCGGTGGCGCTTTATTTGGCTGATGCTACGGCATGGCCAGTGGATGCACCGGTATCATCAACAGGTTTGGTAGACGCGGTAGTATACGGAACAGCCGATCCTGATGCAACCGGTTTAATTACGGTGCTTACTCCAGGTCAATTGCAGGTGAATGAAACCGCGGGTAATATCGCGGAATGTTTGGCTCGTGTTCCAGATGGAGGTACGCCACTGGTGGTCACTTCTTATGTTCAACAATTGCCCACTCCAGGAACATCCAATTCAACTACGGTTGTTGCTGGGTGTATGAATGTCAATGCCTGTAACTACAACAGTGCGGCTACTGTAGACGATAATTCTTGCTTATACACCGGTGCAACCTGCGATGATGGCAATCCAAATTCAACAGGGGATGCAATCGATGCCAGTTGCAATTGTGTGGGTCAGGTAACCCAAGTGAACGTGACCTTTCAAGTGGACATGAATACCAGCACGGTTGCTGCTTCTGGTGTCTTTTTGCAAGGTGATTTCCAAAACTGGCAAGCCAACCCCGATATCCCCATGACGGATGCCAATGCAGATGGTGTGTACACCGTTACGGTTGTACTTCCTGCCAACTCGCCTTTTCAGTACAAATTTTTGAATGGTACAGGTGGATGGGAAGTAACTCCTGCTTTGGCAGCATGTGGTACTCCTGACTTGGTAAACGTGGACGGCTATAACCGTGCGGACACCACCACTACAATTGATTTGACTTTGCCTGTTGTTTGCTTCGGATCTTGCAACGCTTGTCCAACAAGTTCAACGGGATGTATGATTCCCAATGCTTGCAACTACGACCCAACGGCTACTATCAATGATATCGCAAGTTGTGTATTTGCAACTACTTGGTACTTGGATGCAGATGCAGATGGTTATTACGTGAGTTCAACTTCGGCTTGTACAAATCCTGGCGCGGGGTATACATCAACCGCAGGAATCAATGGTGATTGCAATGACGCGGCGGCCAGTGTCCACGTCGGCGCTACTGAGATTTGTGGCAATGGAATCGATGAGGATTGTTCGGGTGCGGATTTGTCTTGCGGAAATGCAGGATGCACCGACGCCTCTGCTTGCAATTACAATGCAGCTGCTACCATAGACGATGGTTCATGCACCTATGCCAATTTATCGTACTACACAGATGCGGATGGGGACGGATTTGGTGCTGGAAATGCAACTTTATTTTGTTCCAATCCTGGAACTGGATATTCAGCCAATGATTTGGATTGCAATGACGCGGTGGTTTCCATCAATCCCAATGGAGTTGAAATTTGTAACGGAATAGACGAGAATTGCAATGGTGAAATAGACGAGTTCGTTACAATTACGTATTACGCAGATACGGATTTAGACGGGTTTGGAGATTTGAACGTTTCTGCATTGGCATGTACTCCTCCAGCAGGATACGTTACAAACTTTGATGATTGCGATGATGCAATAGTTACTTATTTGGATGCCGATGGTGATGGCGAAGGTTCGACCACTCTGGATGCATGTGGAGTAGGCAACAGCAGTGATTGCAATGACAACAATGCTGCGATTAATACTACGGCAACAGAATTTTGTGGAAACAACATCGACGAGAACTGTGATGGTGCGGATGAAGTGTGTACTGGGATTCCGGGTTGTACGGATAACACCGCATGCAATTACGACCCAGCAGCCACGCAAAATAATGGATCTTGCACCTACGCTACGGTTTGGTATTTGGACGCAGATGCTGATGGATACTATGTAAGTACCCAATCGGCATGCGCCAATCCCGGCGCGGGTTATACCAGCACCATGGGTGTGAATGGGGATTGTGATGATGCCTCAGCTTCAATCAATGCCGCGGCAATTGAAATTTGTGGAGACGGAATTGATCAGAATTGTGATGGTGTTGATGATGCTTGCGCGATATTGGGATGTATGGACGCAACAGCTTGTAATTACGAGCCAGCGGCAACCCAAGATGATGGCTCATGTACGTTTGCTGTCGATTGGTATTTGGATTTGGATGTTGATGGATATGCTTCTGAAGTCATTAACGCTTGTACCAGCCCCGGTGTGGATTACACAGAGGCTGTTCTTATTCTAACGGATTGTGATGATACGGATGCGAATATCAATCCTGGCGCAAACGATGTGTGCGACAATGGAATCGACGAAGATTGTACAGGTGCAGATGCGTCTTGCACGGTATCAGGTTGTACGGATGCTACAGCGTGTAACTATGATGCTGCAGCAACCATTGATGACGGTTCTTGTACATACAGCACTACTTGGTACTTGGATGCTGATGCAGATGGATATTATACAATTACAGTTCAATCTTGTGTTTCACCAGGTGCTACTTTCAACAATGTTGGGGGAATTCAAGGAGATTGCAATGACAATGCCGCAGACGTGAATGCGGGAACTTCAGAAATTTGCGGAAATGACATTGACGAGAACTGTGATGGTATTGTGGCTCAATGTCCTGCAGGATGCCCCAACCCCGTAATTATTTCTATCGACTCTATCGCCAATTTGGAATGTTTTGGTATTCCAACAGGCTACATCGGCGCGTCGGTAACTGGAGGTTCAGGTTTGTATTACGCACAATGGAACACCAACCCCATTCAGACCACTCCTTTTGCCAGCAATTTGCCCGCTGGATTCCATACGTTGATCGTTTTGGATACTGAAGGTTGCGCCGATACGGTGACTGTAGAAATTACCCAACCCGATGGAAGCTTCCCTGTTGTTTCAGGAAACAATGACACGGCTCCCGCCGAAAATGCTCAATACACAGTCAACACCTATCCTGGCGCGTCATATACATGGACAGTGACAGGAGGCGTAATTGTCTCTGGTCAGGGAACAGAAACCATCAATGTGGTTTGGAATGATGTCAATTTTGGAAATGTAACAGTGGTTCAAAATGCCAATGGATGTGAGTTATCCGACGGCATTACCATATTTGTTAATGGAGTGGGAGTGGATGAAGCGATAGAAGGACTTTGGTCCGTTTACCCCAATCCTGCCCGCGAGCAAGTCACTTTGCAAAGCAGTTTAAGTCAGTGGTCATGGGAGATTGTTGAAATGAACGGAAGAAAAGTGATGTCAGGCAATTCAACTTCATCATCTATGACACTTGATATTTCAAATTGTGCTCCAGGCTTGTATTTGGTCAGGACATCTGAAGGAATTGAGAAGTTAATAATCGAATAAAAAAGAGAGGCGAAAGCCTCTTTTTTTAACTTATATTTTTTTATCTTTGTAAGGCTAAATTATCTAAAAATGAAAAAACTCTACATTTCTCTTGGCTTGATGGCTATGGGAGTTGCAGCAATCGCACAAAACGTTGCTCCAATTCACAAAAGCCCAGCTAGAAAAGTTCTTACCAAAAATCAGGTAAGTCCTACAACGGTGATCACTCACCAAGAATTGAATCATGCTTCAAGCGCTGACCGCGTTGTTGCTTTTCAAGAAGATTTCCAAGGTGTTTCTTTGGCTGGTGGTAACCCAGGTGTTATCCCAGCAGGTTGGATCACCAACGAAACCACTACTGCTACAGCTGGTGTAACTACACCCGCTTTCAAAATTTATAATTCTGCATTGGCCAACGCAGGTGGCTACTGGCCGGTTCCTCAAGTTGGAGTGAACAACAAGTTTGCAGGTGTGAATGATGATCCAGCTCCATGTGACTGTGATTTCATCGATGCATGGTTACAAACTCCAGCCATTGCATTGAACGAGTATGAGTACACGACTACTACACAAGATGTGTGGGGAATCGTAACCACTACACCAGTAACTGATATCTGGAATGACGTTCAAGATTTGGGTTCAGGTCCTCAATTGTTGGCGCAAATTTTGGCTCCAAACGGAACCATCATTTGGGAATCCGTTTCTTTGGCTTTTGACGTTGCAGGTGCAGGTCTTCCTTTGACTGTAAACGTAAATGGCATGGACTACCCAGTATTCTCTGCTGGAACTTTGGATATTTCTGGTTTGATGTTGAGCGGTGACTTGGATGTTACCATCACATCTGCAGATGGAATCGAAGTGATGACTAACGTTGTTGTAAGTGCTTCTGGTACATACGAAACAGGTGAGGTTATCAATGACACTATTCCTGCAAATCCTGGTGATGCAGGTGCTGAAGTCGTTGGTGTAATCGATGTTGTAGATTCTACTTTCGTAGGTAACTACACCATGGGATTTGACTTCTTCCACGATCAAAACTTTGGCGGTGGTGAAGCTACTGTTCAAGTTTCAAATGATGGTGGTGCTTCTTGGAGCATTATCGATACTTTGGCTGTGGATGGTTCATACTGGCAAAGCATCGTTTTGCCATTGTACAGCTACAATGGTCAAACAATCCACGTACGTTTCCAATGGTCTGACAATGGAGCTTGGGCTTCTGGTTTTGCTGTAGACAACGTGATTATTCAAACTGCTTTGGATAATGATATGGCCATTGCCAAAACAATCGCTTCTGACTGGAACAATGCTACTTTCGGTTTGGGTTTCTGGGAATATGCTCAGGTTCCTGTATCTCAAGTTAGCCCCATCCGTGCTACTTCAGTGGTATACAATGCGGGTTACTTCGATCAACCTGGTGTTTATGTAGATTATGAAGTTAGCTTTGATGGAACATCTCAAGCTACTTGGTCTACTGATATCTTGGATGTAGTTTCTTTGGATAAAGATACTTTGTCTGCTGTGTCTGCTTGGACTCCTTCTGCTGTAGGTTCTGTTACTATTGCTTCTACCGTTGTTTCACCTGCTGGTGATGACAATTTGGCTAACAACACTGGTTCTGCTTCATTGGCTATTACCAATGATATCTACGCTCGTGACTTGGGTGCTGCTCAAGCTTTCGTAGGTCCTGGCGCTGCTTATGAGTACGGAAACTTGTTTGACATCTATGCCAACGATACCATTGGTGCTATCGATGTTGCTGTAAACTTTGCAACAGCTGACGAAGGTTCTTTGATTCAAGGTAAATTGTACGAATTCACAGGTTTGGATGCTACAGGCCTTCCAACTTTAACTGACTTGGGTATCTCTACAATCGAATATGCTGTAACTGCTGCTGATAATAACGCTGCAGGTGGTTCATCTTTCATTCACTTGTCTTTCACAGACGAAGTGATTGTTGAAGCAGGAAAAATCTACATGGCTACTTTGATTTCTGACGGTGCTATCCGCACGCCAGTTGCAGGTAACAATGATTGGGTTGTGTCTTGGTTGAATGATGGTACAGGTTGGGGCGCAACAGGCGGAATCCCAATGATCCGTCTGAACTTTGACGAGTCTTTGATGCAAGACATCAATGTTGCTGAGAACAACAACAACGGTGTTGTTTTGTCTCAAAACATGCCAAACCCAGCTGCTGCTAACACCGTAGTAAACTATTCTTTGAATAACAACGAGCAAGTTTCTTTGATCGTTCGTGATATCACTGGTAGAATCGTTATGAATATCAACGAAGGTGTTCAAGCTGCAGGTAACCACTCAATCAACATCAATGTTGAGTCTTTGGGTGCTGGTATCTACACTTATACTTTGAACGCTGGTAGTGTTCACATGACTAAAGAAATGATGGTTAAATAATCAGATTTTTTAGCAATAAAAAGAAGGCCTCCAATTGGAGGCCTTTTTGTTTGTTATATTTGTCCATCATCAAGGAAAAAATGAAAAAACAAATTTTATCAGCTTTGTTCTTTGCAGCCGCTTTTACAGTGATTGCTCAAAAGAATAACAACGAACCTTTGCATGCGCCAAAGGTGGTTCAGCCTCAAGAAATTCGTCAAACCCCTGTGACGGCAACAGCTGCTGATCGCGGTGGTGCGATTGTTTTCACTGAGGATTTCAGCAACGGCTTCGGCTCATGGTTGCCATGGGACAGCAGTGCAGACACCTCCATTTGGATGGTGGCCAATGCCAATAGTCCAGCAGGTGCTTACACTTCAAGCGCTCCCGCAATGACTGGACCAACTACCTCTACGGGATGGGTGATTTTTGATGCAGATTTGTACCAAGGAGGTACCATTAGCGCAACAAACCCCGCTGAGGATGTATACGGTTGGTTGCAAAGCCCAGCCATCGATTGTAGTACTTTGTCTTCTGTGGTTGTAGAGTACAATCAATATTTTATCTATTGTTGTTTCTCTGCTTCTCCTTTGACGGTTGAAGTTTCCAATGATGGCGGTGTTACTTGGGTTGTTTTCCCAGGTCATGGTGATTTCTCACCATCTGCCAATTCATTCTCAGCAAATCCCTTGAATACTACAGTAGATATCTCTTGTGTCGCTGCAAACCAACCCAATGTATTGGTTCGTTTTGGTTACAACACCGCGCAAACGTCAGGATACTCTCACTACTTCTGGGGATTGGATGATATTTCAGTTTACGGAAATCCAAAGACCAATGATATCGAGGTGCGTCAAATCACCAACGGTGACGTATTCAATGTTTGGGAATATCGTTTAACGCCAATGGAGCAACGCATTACCAGCGCGGACGGTGGTCAAATGGTGGGTATCCTTTCTCGCAATGTGGGATCTGCCAATCAAACCAACGTGAACGTTCAAATTGATATCACCGATGCTTCAGGTACTGTGGTGCATTCGCAAACCGAAGTAATCGCCGATATGCCTTCTTACGCCAATGCTCCTGAGTGTCCTGCTTTTGTTAATGACACGATGTATGTTAATACAGGTTGGGAACCAACAGCTACAGGTGTTTATACCATCACGGTTACCATGACAGCGGATTCTACTGATGAAACCCCAGCCAACAATGTGATGTCCCGTGTAATCGAATTCTCCGCAGATGAGTATGGTCATGATGATACTGCTTTGGATATTGAATTAACGGCCACTACAGTGGATGGTTCAAATCCTGTGGTGTATGAACCACATGGCTATGGAACATTCTTCCATTTCCCATATCCAGGATCATTTGCTTATGGTTCTACTGTTTTGATGGGTAATAATTCAGATATCGGCGCTTATTTCAGCACTGTATTGTATCAGGCTACAGATGGTTTGAATAA
Source organism: uncultured Flavobacteriales bacterium (assembly GCA_937974555.1). Lineage (GTDB taxonomy): Bacteria > Bacteroidota > Bacteroidia > Flavobacteriales_D > Sanyastnellaceae > CAMCTV01. The sequence goes on from CALJKR010000073.1 coordinate 82,449, forward strand.
CGCACCTGGTGTTGCAGCCTCTAATGAATTTGAATTGACACAACAAATGATTGGCACTACTGGCTCTGAACCCTTCTATTACTTGCCTTTTGCAGATCCAGCAGAAATGTTGCCTGGTGAGGTTTACTTCAATTGTGTAATCACCAACCCAGAGGCTACATCAACTCCAACAGCGACCACTGATTTGCAAATGACCATGTTGGCGCAAGACAATGCTGATTCTGATAACTCTACTGCAGAGATCTCAAGAACAGGAAGCAATACCTATGCATGGTTTACTTCAAGATCTTATTCTCCCGCATTGCGTTTGATTTTGTCTGAGCGTGTATCGGTTGATGAAATCAACGGTGAGTCTTTGCAAACTTTCAAATTGTTCCCAAATCCTGCAGTTCAGGTAGCTCAAGTGCAATACACTTTGAAACAGAATGTAGCAGTGGCTTATGAAGTTCGTGATTTGCAAGGCAAATTGGTAACCTATTCCAACTTGGGGATCAAGAATGCTGGAACCCACTCTTTAGAATTGCCAGTATCACAATGGGGCGTTGGTCAATACCAAGTGTCTCTTGTGGTTGACGGAAAGAAGATGTACACCAAGGCACTTCAAGTGACCAAATAAAGAAAATTAAAAAGGGACTTCGGTCCCTTTTTTTATGAAACGAAATTAGCTTTGCAAAAACAATTATTATGTACCAGATAGATCAAGTTTCTTTTGCCAACAAACGTGTTTTGGTTCGTGTGGATTTCAATGTCCCTTTGGATGCTGAATTGAACATCACCGATGATACCCGAATCAAGGCCGCCATTCCAACGATTCAAAAGTTATTGAATGATGGGGCCAAGGTGATTTTGATGTCGCATTTGGGTCGTCCCAAAAACGGACCAGAGGCGGTTTTTTCATTGCAACATGTTATTCCTGGATTAAAGAAATACTTGAGTTGTGGGGTTGCTTTTGTGGAGGATTGTATCGGTGAAAAAGTACAACATGCGGTTGATGCGATGCCTTGGGGTTCTGTGATGGTGATGGAAAACCTAAGGTTTTATAAAGAAGAGGAAAAAGGTGATGAGTTTTTTGCGGGACAGATTGCTGAAAATGGGGATGCATATGTAAACGATGCATTTGGGACAGCGCACAGAGCGCACGCCAGTACAGCATTGATTGCTCGTTTTTTCCCAACGGATAAATATTTTGGATACTTGATGGAGAACGAAGTGCAAGCGATTGACAAGGTGCTTCACTCAGAAGAGAAACCGGTTGTTGCAATTGTTGGTGGTTCCAAGGTGTCATCTAAAATTGGCATCATTGAGAACTTGATTCAGAAAGTAGACGCATTGATCATCGGTGGTGGAATGGCCTTTACTTTCGTTAAGGCGATGGGAGGAAAAGTAGGAAGTTCATTGGTTGAGGAGGATCGATTGGATCAAGCTTTGGATCTGCTTAAAAAGGCCGAGGCCAGAGGTGTAAAGATGTTGTTGCCTGTGGATGCAATTGTTGCGGACAAGTTCAGTGGGGATGCCAATACAAAGGTCTGCAAGATCAATGAGATAGAGGAAGGTTGGATGGGATTGGATATCGCATCTGAATCCATTGCATTGTTTAATCAAACCATCACCTCTGCACGTATCGTGCTTTGGAATGGGCCCATGGGTGTATTTGAGATTCCGGCATTTGCCAATGGAACCAAAGCCATTGCGGAAGATTTGGTAAGGGCCACTGCCAATGGCGCATTCACATTGGTGGGCGGCGGTGATTCAGTGGCTGCGATCAATCAAATGGGAATGGCGGAACAGGTAAGCTATGTAAGCACTGGAGGTGGTGCCATGTTGGAGAGTTTGGAAGGTATCGTGTTACCAGGAATTGCAGCTATCCGGAATGTCGGATAAGCCATAGCACCTCTTGGACCCGTTCATTCAAATCCATGGATTCAATTTTGTAATACTCCTTGTGATTCAATAATTCAAGATGCTCTCGCCAGAGGGCATCTCTGCTTTCAGGCCCTTGTCGAAGCGGATCATTCTCCCAATCCAAGTCAGGTGGGCACAGGATATATAGGTGGTTGTTTTTTAAAAAACGATGCATCAACAGTCCTTGCATGGGATGATTCTCATGCCTACTCCAAAGGGCCAGATTCAACTCATCGGTGTCCCAAATGCAAAGTGCATGCTGCTCACACGCATCGTAATGATTCAAGCTATACTGAAACACTGCGGTAAGAACCGCTGGAGTGTAGGGCGGCGTTATTTTATTTTCTTCCAACCAAATTCGATTGTACTCAGGTACAAATTCAGCCATCGGTATGTGGGGAGCCAAAGCTTGCCAAAGAGATGACTTTCCGGTACTTTCTGGACCCGCTATTACCCAATGCTTATTTTTCATTTGAAGATGTGAAAATAGCCTTGTATGGCCAATACCGTGTATAAAACGAACAGCAATCCAATCCATCTTAAATTTCTACGGTAAAACATGAAGCTGGAAATGATGTTGATGAAAATAAAATACAACCAAGCACTTTCAAAGCCATTCATTAACAAAACGGTTGCCCAAAGGGAAAAAGTGGTGATTATAGCATCCAAGTAGGGAAGCGCTGCCGTGGTTTTGGTTTGCAAAACAAAGCCCATGGTCCATCCGCCTGCCAATCCCACGGCTATTCCTAAGCCATGCAGCCAGGGGCTTTCGATCCAAGCAGTCCCACTGAAATGCTGGAAATATCCATATAGAGCCAAAACGGCATAGATCCATTGGAGCAAAACATCTGCAAAAAGTTTCCTTTTAAAACTCAGTACGCTCAATAGCAAGGGACCCAAAATCCCGCAAACAAATGCCCATGGATTTTCGAGTTGAAACAACACTGTAAAACCCAAATTCAAAAGCACTGCCAACCATTCGATGAATCGAGTGCTCAATTTTGAATCTGACTTTTGATTGTCCATGCCGCAAAGATGTGGACGAATTTAAAAAATCAATGTTAATAGCTTTTTAATCCGCAAGTTTTTGCCCTTGGGGTTAAGGCTAACTTCGTTTAGACTAAAACCATTCTTATGATTAAAAAGTTTTGGATGCTCATGTTGCTTTCTCTTTTTTCGGGAATTGCAGCACATGCAACGTTGAATCTTTCAGCCCATCTACTGAATAGCCAAGTTATTCAAGGATGCACGGACATCACGGCGTGTAATTACAATGTAGATGCCACTGAGGACGATGGATCTTGCACTTATGCTTCCGTTTATTATGCGGATACCGACGGCGACGGATTTGGCGATGCCAATGTCACGGTTGAAGATTGTATTCAGCCCGTGGGTTATGTATTGGACAACTCGGATTGTGATGATGCTGATGCTTCTGTTTCACCGTCTGGAACGGAAACTTGTAACAATATTGACGACAATTGTGATGGTGAGATTGATGAATTTGTCCTTCTGACTTTTTATGCGGATGCTGATTTCGATGGTTTTGGTGACATCAACAATGCCGTGTTTGCTTGTTCTGCCCCTGCAGATTATGTGGCCAACGCGGATGATTGTGATGATGCGATGGTAACTTATGTAGATGCGGATGGAGACGGAGAAGGCGGATTGGATTGGACGGCTTGTGGTGTTTACAACGGGGTGGATTGCAATGATGCGGATGCTGCTATCAATGGATCGGCTCAAGAAATTTGTGGCGATGGCATTGACCAAGATTGTTCTGGTGCCGATTTGATTTGCCCGATACCTGGTTGTACAGACAACTTGGCTTGTAACTTTTTAGCAGATGCTACGCTCGATGATGGAACATGTACTTATCCAACCGATTTTTTTGCCGATGTGGATGGTGATGGATTTGGTGACAACAACAATGTTATTAATGCTTGTTCAGTGCCTGTAGGATATGTATCCAATGATACAGATTGCAATGACAATGAAATTAGTTACTTGGATGCCGATGGAGATGGTTATGGTAGCGAAATATGGGATGCCTGCGGTGTGACCAACAGCCTCGACTGTAACGATCAAGACGCCTTGATTTCACCCAGTGGAATCGAAGTTTGCAATGAAATAGATGACGATTGTGACTTGGAAATTGACGAGTTTGTTTGGATCGAATTTTATGCGGATGCGGATGCAGATGGTTTTGGTGATGCCAACAATACAACTTTCGCTTGCTCCGCACCTGCCGGTTTTGTATCCAATGCGGAAGATTGTGATGATGCTTTGGTGACTTATTTTGATAATGACCAAGATGGGGTAGGTACTGGAATCGCTGAGGCTTGTGGTACGTCAATTTATAATACAGATTGTGATGATAATAATGCTGAATTGTTCCCTGGCAATCCAGAAATCTGCAATGGGATTGACGATAACTGTGATTTGATTTCAGATGAAGGTGCTACTTCGGTTTTGTATTTAGATAACGATGGAGATGGTTTTGGAAATGCGGCGGTTGCCATCGATGCATGTCCTTCTTTAAGCCCTGGTTATGTTTTAGACGATACCGATTGTGATGACAATACGATTACCTACAACGATGCCGATGCTGATGGATGGGGAACGGGAGATGCAATTGCTTGTGGGAATTCCGGCAGCAATGAAGATTGCGATGATAGCAATGGCGCCATTTATCCAACTGCAGACGAGTTATGCAACGGGTTAGATGACAATTGTAATTTGGAAGTAGATGAGTTTGTACTCAATACATATTATGCTGATGTGGATGTGGATGGCTTTGGTGATGCCAATGCGACCATTTTTGCCTGTGATTTGGTGGCTGGTTATGTCACCAACGCGGAGGATTGCGATGACAGTCAAATCACTTACTTGGATGCTGATGGGGATGGTTTTGGCGTAGGTGATGCTATGGCTTGCGGTACCTCTTCCAACAACACTGACTGTGATGATACGCAATCAACGGTTTATCCGGGTAATACAGAAATCTGTAATCAGATTGATGACAATTGTAATGTCGAGATTGACGAATTTGTTTTAAATACCTACTACGCTGATGCCGATGGGGATGGTTTTGGTGATGCGAACGCCACAGCCTATGCTTGCGATTTGGTGACGGGTTTTGTATCCAATGCCGACGATTGTGACGATTCACAAATTACTTACTCGGATGCAGATGCAGATGGATATGGCGCGGGCGATGCAATCGCTTGCGGCACGTCAACTTGGAATACCGACTGTGATGATTCAAATGCTGGAATCTCTCCTGGAACACCAGAGATATGCAATGGGTTGGATGACAACTGCAATATTGAAGTAGATGAATTTGTTTTAAACACCTACTATGCGGATTCTGATTCAGATGGTTTTGGTGATGTTGCGGTAACGACTTATGCATGCACACAACCCGCAGGTTATGTTACCAATGGAGATGATTGTGATGATACTCAACTCCTTTATGAAGACGTCGATGGTGATGGTTTTGGAAATACCAATAGCGTTGCTTGCGGTGTAAATAACAACGCGGATTGCAATGACAACGTAGATACCATCAATCCTGGATTAAACGAAGTATGCGGCAACGCGGTGGATGAAAACTGCGATGGCAATATCAATGAGAATTGTCCCGTGGACATGGACGGTGATGGATTTGACAATCTTGCAGATTGTGATGATAGCAATCCAAGTATCAATCCGGATGCCCAAGAAACTTGTAACTATTTGGATGACAACTGCAATACGGCGGTGGATGAAAATTTGTTGTACACCATCTATTTCTTTGACCAAGATTTTGATAACTATGGCTTGGGTGTATATGACACATTGTGCTACAATCCAGGCACTGGCTACACTACGCAATTGGAAGATTGTAACGATGATGATGCCAACATTAACCCGGGTATGGTGGAAATATTCAACTACATCGACGACAACTGCAACGGGATCATAGATGATGATTTTGTGGATACCGACGATGACGGAATCGAAAATGGAACGGATACAGACGATGACAATGACGGCTTGCTGGATGTAATCGAAGATGATTTTAACGGCGATGGCATAACGGGTGATGATTGCGATGCGGATGGCATCCCCAACACCTTGGATGCGGATGACTGTGAGGTATTTATTCCCGAAGGTTTCAGCCCCAATGGCGATGGAGTGAATGATCTTTTTGAATTGCAGCAACTGCCTTATGCTGCGGTTGTAGACTTGGAGGTGTACAATAGATGGGGTGGCTTGGTGTATGAAAGTGACAATTATAAAAACGATTGGAACGGAACCATCATCGATGGCCAAGATCTTCCAGCGGGCTCTTACATTTATGTGGTTCGCATCGCGAACAAATCATTGGAATACACCAAAAATTTAACCATCTGGAGATAATCCATCAAAAACGAGAACAATGAAAAAGTTATTATTTTTTGGATTCGCTGTATTGTCATTCATGGCAAAAGCACAGCAAGATCCCCAGTATACCATGCATGTGTTGAATCCCTTGGCGATTAACCCCGCTTTTGCAGGATCCAGAGGAGAACAAGAGGCTACGTTGGTATACCGCAATCAATGGATGGGTTTGGATAAATCTCCTACCACCATTGCGGGCAATTATCAATCGCGATACAACCAAGGAAGATTGGCCACAGGGGTAAGTTATTACGGAGATAAAAACGGTTTGTTCACCCACAGTGCGCTCACGATCTCCCAGGCTTATCATGCCAAGATGGCTTCATGGACATTGTCATTGGCATTGAGCGCAGGCATAGAAGAGCTTTCTGCCAACTTATCCAGTGTGGATCATACCATTGCAGGTGAGGTGGACAATGCTTTTGCAAGCGATATCAAGCGTACTTATTTCAATTTTGGTTTTGGAGGTTATGCCTACAATGATCGTTTTTGGATGGGATTTTCAATGCCACACTTGTTGAAACAAGATTGGGGAAATCAAACCAATGGTGATGTTCAACCTGCATACCAGGCCGCACATAGTTATTTGACTGCAGGGGGCATTGTTAATGTCAATCCATTTGTGGATGTGAAGCCGTATGCTTTAATCAAGTGGGCGGAAAATGTGACACCACAATTGGAGATGGGAGCTACTGCTTATTACCAGAAGCGATGGGGCATCGGTGCAGGTTACCGTGTAGGAGATGCTTTGACGTTGAACGCTGAGGCGATTGTCAATGATCATTTGCGCATTGGATATGCTTACGATAGAACGGTTTCCGGTCTAAGTGCATTTACCCGCGGTGGACATGAGGTGATGGTGCGATATCACTTTGGAAAAGGATACAAAGGATTGAGATAAAAAAAGCGCCATTGGCGCTTTTTTTCTGTCTTGATTAGTAGGTCAATAATCGATTCAAGGTTTCTGCCAGTTTATGGCTACCTAAAAATTCTTTTTCCAATTCAGCGCTAAACGGAATGGGTGTATCCATGCTCGCGCAACGCATGACAGGCGCATCCAAGTATTGAAAGCAATTTTCTGTAATTTGAGCAGAAATCTCACCCCCAATGCCGCCAGTTAAATTGTCTTCATGTACAATGAGGGCTCTACCTGTTTTTTGAACACTGGCAAAAATGGTTTCATAGTCCAATGGAGCCAGGGTGCGAAGATCAATAACCTCAACATCTGCAGGATGGTTTTTTAAATATTGCAGGGTCCAATGAACTCCTAAACCATAGGTGATAATGGTGGCTTTGGATCCAGCTTGCACAATGGCAGCCTTTCCAAACGGCAATGAATAGTATCCAGCAGGCACATCCCCTTCAATACTGCGGTACAATGCTTTGTGCTCGATGAAAAGCACAGGATTGGGATCTTCAAATGAACGACACAACAATCCTTTGGCATCCGCGGGAAAAGCAGGATAGGCAATCTTTAAACCGGGAACATGGAAAAACCAAGCTTCGTTGGTTTGGCTGTGGAAGGGACCGGCAGCAGTGCTTGCACCTGAAGGAAGGCGAACCACCACATCCGCTTTTTCATTCCATCGGTAATGCAGTTTGGCCAAATTGTTTACGATCTGATTGAAACCACAAGTCACAAAATCAGCAAATTGCATTTCTACCATCGCTTTCCAACCTTTGATGGACAGCCCGAGTCCAGCGCCGACAATGGCTGATTCACACAATGGAGTATTGCGAACTCTACCTTTTCCAAATTCTTCTACAAAGCCATCGGTAACCTTAAAAACACCACCGTATTCGGCAATGTCTTGACCCATCAAAACCAATTTATCGTGCTTGCGCATGCTCTCCTTCAATCCATCTTGAATGGCATCGATAAAACGCATTTTCTTATTTTCTCCTGAAGGGGCAATTGGCGCGGCATCAAAGGGGCAAAAAACATCACGCATTTCCTCTTCCGCATCGGGCGTAATTTCTGGCAATGCATACACCTTTTTAAGTGCATTGTTGATGCGCAATTTGATCTCTTCTTTTTTAACCTCCGCCTCAGTGGCTGAAACAATTCCAGATTGAATCAACCATTGCTCATAGTTGTCTACCGGATCTTTTTTGGACCATTCCTCGATGATGCCCTCAGGATAATACTTGGTACCTGAAGCTTCTTCATGACCACGGATACGGAAGGTCATCAATTCTAAAATAATCGGACGTGGACGTTCGCGGATGGATTGGAGAATCTGCTTCACGGTGCTGTACACCTCCAAAATATTATTTCCATCAATCTGAATGGCGTCTTCTGCAGGAATTCCATATCCAATGGCTTTGTCTATGAATTGTTTGCAGCGAAATTGCTCATTGCTGGGCGTTGACAATCCCCACGCGTTGTTTTCTATGGCAAATATGACTGGAAGATCCCAAACGGCTGCAACGTTCAATGCCTCATGGAAATCACCTTCACTGGCTCCCCCGTCTCCTGAGAAAACCACGGTGCCCTTGGGGTTCATTTCCAACTTCTGAGCCAAGGCTATACCATCAGCCAATCCCAGTTGTGGTCCCAAATGTGAGATCATTCCAACCAGATGATGGGCCTGCGTTCCAAAGTGAAAAGAGCGATCTCTTCCTTTGGTGAATCCGCTTTTTTTTCCTTGAAATTGTGCAAACAATTGTTCCAAATCCAATCCCCGCGAGGTGAATACACCCAAGTTTCTGTGCATCGGTAAAATGTACTCATCTTCTTCCATCGCACAGGTAATGCCCACTGAGATGGCCTCTTGACCATAAGAGCTAAACCATTTGGAAATCTTGCCCAATCGCAATTGACTGAGCATTTTTTCCTCTATTTGTCGAGGCAATAAGATTGCATCGTACAATCTCAATAACTCCTCTTTGGTGAGTGATCCTTGTTGAAAAGGAATACGAATTTCAGCTGCCATAATATTGGCAACGAAGATAGGAAATTAAGCGACCTAATGGTCGTATCTTTGAGCTTTCGGTTGAATAGACTGACATGAACCCAATCATTGATATAACCATTACGCCAGAGGAGATTCAAGACTTGAATCTCGTTCACGCCAAGGCTTGCGCTCAAGCCCGCCTCAATCCGCAAGACTGGAAATCTACCATTGTAAAATCAAGTATAGATGCCCGCAAACGGCCCATCTACCGATTGCAAGTCGTCTTGCATCCAGAAGGTGAAAATCCATTGGGTTTTTCAAAACCAGAATTCCCTTTTGTAGGAAATGCTTCTAGAAAAGCGTTGGTCATTGGTGCAGGTCCTGCTGGGCTTTTTGCGGCCTTGAAACTGATTCAATTGGGTATCCAACCCATCGTTTGGGAAAGGGGAAAAAATATCAAAGAACGTCGTCGCGATTTGGCGCAAATTACCCGCAATCAAGCGGTGAATCCTGAATCCAATTATTGCTTTGGTGAGGGCGGTGCTGGAACTTATTCCGATGGTAAACTTTACACGCGTTCTACCAAGCGTGGGGATGTTAAATCCATCCTTCAATGGTTGGTGCACTTTGGTGCGGATGAAAAGATTTTAACCCAAGCGCATCCCCACATCGGAACCAACAAACTTCCGCAGTTGATTGCCAATATGCGCGACAAAATCATTGCCTCAGGTGGGGAGGTGCATTTTAATACAAAGTGGAAGGGGCTGATTTTGGAACAAGGGAAGGTAGTGGGCGCTGTCAATCAGTTGGACGAAACATTGGAGGTAAGCCAAGTAATTTTGGCTACCGGCCATAGCGCTCGCGATGTTTTTGAGTGGTTCAATGATCAAAAGTTGGCCATCGAGTTTAAATCATTTGCGTTGGGTGTTCGCGTTGAACATCCACAATCATGGATCGACCAACAGCAATATCACTGCGAAGTGAAGTCTGAAAATTTACCACCTGCAGCATACAGTTGGGTGGAGCAAGTAAATGGAAGGGGCGTTTATTCTTTTTGCATGTGTCCCGGGGGTATTATTGCTCCCTGTGCCACAGACCAAGAAGAGGTGGTGACCAATGGATGGTCGCCAAGTAAAAGAAATAATCCTTGGGCCAACAGCGGAATTGTTGTTCCCGTGCAATGGGAAGATATACCGGAGTTTCATGTCCATGGCCCACTGGCGGGTTTGAGATTTCAGCAGGCTGTGGAAAGGAATTGTTGGGAAGCGGCCGGTAAGACGCAACAGGCTCCAGCGCAACGATTGGTGGATTTTGTGCAAAACAAAAAGTCCAAAGATCTACCGGGATGCTCTTATCTCCCGGGCGTGGTAAACCAAAATCTTCATGAAATTCTCCCTCCTTTTATTGCGCAAAGCTTGAAGCAAGGTTTCTTGCAAACGTCAAAAAAAATGAAAGGGTACTTGCATCCAGAAGCAATCTTGGTGGCTCCGGAGTCCAGAACCTCCTCACCCGTTAGAATTCCCAGGGACAAAGATTCATTGCAACATCCGGACTGCATCGGTCTTTATCCATGCGGCGAAGGTGCGGGTTATGCAGGTGGAATTATTTCCGCAGCCATTGACGGAGTTCGCGTAGCAGAAACCTTATCTTTGGCCTATGCCTAACCTGTCACGCTGGATCGAAGATGCCGCAGACCAAGTCGCTACCTTGCCGGGAATCGGGAAGAAAACAGCATTGCGTTTGGTTTTGCACATGATCAAGAAGTCACCGGAAGAAGTAGCCAAGTTTGCCCAAAGCATTGTAGATGCCAAAGCCAATATCAAAAGTTGTCAAGAATGCCATCAACTTTCAGACGATGTGATTTGTGAGATTTGTAAAAATCCCACACGCAATAAAACAGCGGTTTGTGTCGTTCAGGACATTCGTGATGTCTTAGCAGTGGAAAATACCGGTCAATTTAATGGGTTGTATCATGTGTTGGGCGGACTAATTTCTCCCATGGAAGGGATTTCCCCATCTGATTTGCACGTGGATTCACTCCTGGAACGCATTCAGAAATACCAAGTGCAAGAAGTGATATTGGCTTTGAATGCAACGATGGAAGGAGAGACAACCTCTTTTTACTTGTACCGAAAACTTAGCGCATTTGATCTTAAAATTTCTAATATCGCCCGCGGCGTTGCTGTGGGTGGCGAATTAGAATATACCGATGAGGTAACCTTGGGACGAAGCATCATTCATCGTACACCTTACGAATCAACTCTGAAACGATGAAGCTTTCTGTAATCATTGTCAATTATAATGTCCAGTATTTTTTGGAGCAATGCTTAATGAGTGTTGAGAAAGCTTTGGTGGGTATTGATGCTGAGGTTTTTGTTGTGGACAATGTTTCCAAAGATGATTCTGTGGAAATGGTTCGAAATAAATTCCCACAAGTTGTATTGATTGCCAATCAAGAAAATGTTGGGTTTTCCAGAGCCAATAACCAAGCCATCCGTTTAGCCAAAGGCGAATATGTTTTGCTCTTAAACCCGGATACACTAGTAGAAGAGGATACTTTTAAGAAGTGCATACAATGGATGGATGAGCATCCACAAGGGGGTGGTTTGGGTGTGCGTATGGTAGATGGATCAGGCAAGTTTCTTCCTGAATCAAAAAGAGGGATTCCTTTTCCCATGACCTCATTCTACAAGATTTCTGGGTTGTACCGTCTTTTTCCTCATTCTTCCTCCATTAACCATTATTACTTGGGTAATCTATCGGAGATGGAGAACAACGAGGTGGAAATTCTCTCAGGGGCATACATGTTTATGCGCAAGAAAGCATTGGATGAGGTAGGATTGTTGGATGAGGATTTCTTTATGTACGGAGAGGATATCGACTTGTCTTGGCGGATTCTCAAGGGTGGCTACAAGAATTATTATCTGGCGGACACAAGAATTATACATTACAAGGGAGAAAGCACCAAAAAGGGCAGTTTAAATTATGTCTATGTGTTTTATCAAGCGATGGACATTTTTGCCAAGAAACACTTCTCGTCCAATGGGGCGGGTGGCTTCAGTGCTTTGTTGCAATTGGCCATTTGGTTTAGGGCGAGTCTTAGTTTTTGTAAACGAATTGTTTCTGTCTTGACATTTCCAGTTTTGGATTTATTGATGACTCTGACCTTGTGGTGGTTGGTTAAAAATATTTATTCCGACGCAACGCATATCACCATACCCAATGCCATTGCTATTCCTGCTTTTGTCATTACAGGCTTGTTTTGGACAACCCAAGCCTGGTTGCAAGGGTTGTATGATCGACCATTGAAGCCCAACAAAACATGGATTGCCATCGGTAAGGCTGCGGTCTATGTTCTTTTGATTTACAGTTTGCTTCCTGAAACATGGCGTTTTTCTCGATTGCTCATTATCATCGGGTCATTGCTCGCCATGGTTGTATTTTGGATCAATCGAAAGCTATTGTTGTTGTGGCAAGAAAGGGGTATCGTGAATGTGCAACATGGGATGATTGTCGGATCTGAAGCGGAAAGTACCCGCGTAATGGCTTTGAGAAAGCAGAGTGTGGAGTTCTCTTTTTCGAGGTTGGATCCCAAGGCATTTGTCTCAGCAGTTTCTGGTCAAACATTGTCCGCCAAAGTACGAATTGAGCAAATCACGGAAGTGGTGTTTTGCGCCAAGGATGTGAGTTCGGAATTGATTATTGCGGCCATGAGCCAGCTGTCTAATGCAGGGATAGAAATGAAAATCGCGCCTCCTGAGTCTTATTTTTTGATTGGAAGTCAGTCTATAGACGGAGTCGGAAATCAAGTGATGGTGGACATCAATTCCATTTCACTACCCGAGAATAAAAGAAAAAAGAGGTTGTTGGATATTGCAACTTCAGTTTTTGTTTGTTTATTTTTCGCGATGATTGCGTTGTTGGGAAGATGGAGAGGCCATTATTTCAAGGATGCGCTTGCTGTGTTGTTATCCAAAAAAACATGGGTGGGTTATACGAATAAAACTCCGGGCCTTCCGTTTTTGCCTGTTCCGGTAATTTTGATTTACAATGGAGAGATGGAATCGGAACAAAAGGCTAAGTTGGCCATGTTGTATGCCAAGGACTATAATGTGGTCAATGATCTTCGAGTAATTGTGAAGACCTTTTTTAATATTACTTTCTAAACTTAGATTCGTACAAGTTTACCCAGCTTGTAGGAGTGAACTTTTTGGCTAATTCGGCTAGTAAATCCCAAGGGATATCATCCAATTTTTTAAATCGAATGCAACTTTTTCCCATGTCCAATTTGGATTTGCAATGCAAAGGATATTGAGCCACAAACCAATCCAATATTTCTTGGTCAGCATAAATGCCCATGTGATACAAAGAGATGGCGGCTTTCTGTGAAGCCATGCTTAAAAAAGGCAATGGCTCAGCCGGTTTACAATGGTATCCCGCTGGGTAAGTGGAATGGGGTACAACATATCCAATCATGCCAAAAGACAGGGTTTTTTCAAACCCCTTGGGCAAGTTTTTGTCAAATACAGCAATCAACTTTTCCATGATTTCCTTGCGGTCTTCAGGTAATGATGCGAGGATGTCTTGCACGTTGGCCATGATTGCTTATTTTTTCTTGTGGGTAGTTTTTTTTGCGGGTACAACGTTTGCCTTTTTGTGGGCCAATGCGGCTTTTACAAAAGCGACAAACAACGGATGGGGATTCATCACGGTGCTTTTGTACTCTGGATGATATTGCGCGGCAACATAAAACGGGTGAGAAGGTATTTCCACTACTTCTACCAAACCGGTATCGGGATTCATACCGGTACATTTTAATCCGGCATTTTCAAATTCCGTTTTGTATTGATTATTGAATTCATATCGATGGCGATGACGTTCTTCGATGACGTCAGTTCCATAGGCCTTGTACGCTTTGGATTTCTTGTCCAATTTGCAGGTGTAAGATCCCAAACGCATGGTACCGCCTTTGTTGACGATGGATTTTTGTTCGTCCATCAACGCGATAACCGGATGCGTGGTATTTTCTTTCATTTCTGTACTGTGGGCATCTTTCCATTTTAAAACATTGCGCGCAAATTCGATGGTGGCCATTTGCATGCCCAAGCATATTCCAAAAAATGGAATATTGTTCTCACGCACATAACGAATAGCTTCCAGTTTTCCATCGATTCCTCTGGAACCAAATCCAGGAGCAACCAAGACGCCATCCAATCCTTTGAGTGTCGTGGCTACATTTTTAGGTAACAATTCTTCTGAGTGAATCCAATGAACATTGACTTTGGTCTCATTGGCAGCGCCGCTATGGTTGAATGCCTCCGCAATGGATTTGTATGCATCTTTCAATTCTACATACTTTCCTACCAATCCAATATTGATTTCGTGTTTGGGTTCTTTGTAGCGTTTCAAAAACTGGTTCCACTGGGTCAGATCAGGTTTTTGAGTGGACTTAACATGCAATTTTTTTAAAACCACCTCATCCAATTTTTCTTCTTGCATCAAAATGGGAACATCATAGATGGTAGGTGCGTCAATGCTTTCAATAACAGCATCGGTGGTCACGTTACAGAACTTGGCAATTTTAGAACGCACGGAGGCGCCCAAGGGGTGCTCGGTTCTACAAACCAAAATATCGGGTTGAACCCCATTTTCCAGCAACATTTTTACGCTGTGCTGTGTAGGTTTGGTTTTTAATTCGCCAGCAGCATTCAAGTAGGGAACCAAAGTCAAATGAATGACGATACAATCTTGCTCTTTTTCCCACATCAATTGTCTTACTGTCTCAACGTAAGGCAAGCTTTCAATATCGCCCACAGTTCCCCCAATCTCGGTGATCACAAAATCAAATTTTTTCTTGTTACCTAAAATTTGAATGCAGCGCTTGATTTCATCTGTGATGTGCGGAATAATCTGCACGGTCTTTCCCAAGTATTCGCCACGACGTTCTTTCTCAATTACACTTTGGTAGATTCTTCCGGTGGTGATATTATTGGATTGTGAGGTGGGAACGTTCAAAAAACGCTCGTAGTGACCCAAATCCAAATCGGTTTCTGCGCCATCATCCGTTACAAAACACTCACCGTGCTCATAAGGATTCAATGTTCCTGGATCGATGTTGATATAAGGATCTAACTTTTGGATAGTGACCTTAAATCCGCGTGCCTGAAGCAATTTGGCGAGAGAGGCAGAGATGATTCCCTTACCCAATGAAGATGTAACACCGCCGGTTACAAAGATATATTTTGTGTTGTTGGACATTCCGTAATAGAAAATAGGATTACGGGATACAAAGATAGGGTAGGTCACCCCAAGGTTTCCAATAAATTACATGTTTTGAGTCAATTGTTTTACCCATTTAAATTCTATCAACCATTCTCGCGCAGCAATGCGCAGAATGGTATACACTGGCAGGGCAACGGCCATAGCTGCTATACCACCCACTGTTGCTGCTGCCATCAATACAATGAAAAGTTCTAGGGGATGCACTCTTATGCTTCCACCCAATATTAAAGGTTGTACCAAAAAAGCATCTATGCTCTGAGCAACAAGATAAACTACGGTTGTTGCGGTGATTAGTCCTCCCATGGTAGTGCCCACTTCCACAGAAAGAGTAGAGGAGATACCTATGAGCAAAGCAAAGCCATAGGAGATCAGTGGACCCATGTAAGGTATGACGTTCATGAGACCCGAGAAAAGGGCAATCAGCCAGGCGTTGGGGACACCGGCTATGCTGAGCCCAATGCCAATCATCACGGTCATTAGCAAGATTTGTATGATGAGTCCACCAAAATACCGTGATAATGTCTTTTTGGTATGAAGGACAATATTTTTCATCTTGTCTACATGTTGATCTGGGGTGACGGAAAGCAAGATTTTATAAAACAAATCTTCATCTTTAAGAAAAAAGAAGGACATGAAGAGAACCGAGATAAATCCGCCAACCACGGCAAAAATCCAACTCAAGGCATCGGAAAAGTAGGCAGAGAAATAAGAGACACTTAGCCTTTGTTGGGTTTCTTCAAAAAGGGCAAGGTAAGCTTCGGATTGAATGCCATTGTCATGCAACCATTGCATTTGTTGGGGAAAGTGAATGGAAAGGTTTTGTTCGATTTGATTGATATCGATTTGTTGAATCATCGCAATCTCAGATTGGATGAGCGGATAGAATAGTGCTACGATACCAGACAATAGGCCAATCATGATGACCAGTGTAACGACAGCCCCAATCCAGCGCGGCATTTTCCATTGTTTCCATTTTATTTTTTCAAATTGATCTACCAGGGGGTCGCCGACAAAACCCACCACCGCGGCCAAGACCATGTAGAACAATATTTTTCTAAAGACATAAACCAAACAGCCAACGGCCAAAATGAGGATAAGGATCCACCAGTAGTTTTGTTCTTTTTTCATGTCAATATTTGGGATGAGCAAAGTAAACGGTTTTTGCCGCAGCCTTTAGATTTTGAATTTGGGATGAGTCGGAAAATATCAACTCCGCACAGGTGCATGTTTCAAAGGCATCCCACTCTCCAGTTAAATGAAAATACAACTGCGTAATTCCAGGATTGTGCGCCACTAGGATTATTTGCTCCTGTTCCCAGAGCTCTTCTAATATCTCCAGCAGTTGATTCAAATCAGCGTTGTATAGGTCTTTTCGGGAGTGCAGTTGGATTTTCTGAAAATGATTGGCAAAAGCACGCGCAGTTTCTGAGGTTCTTTGCGCTGCACTGTGGTAAAGATGAACATACCCATCCATGGGTGTCTTTGTGGCTTGATGCATTGCATCGGAAACACCTTTGATGGTAAGGGGACGGTCAAAGTCTTTTTGACTGATCAAGGGGTCTTCAGCCTGGGCATGTCGAATGAGTATGATTCGTTTCATTTTTTAATTAGCATGTCCAGCATCTTTTCCATTCGCTTGATTTTGGTTTCCTCGCGCTTTGCCTCTTCTACCGCTCGAACATGCTCTTTCTGGTGGGTATAGCTCAGTTTTTCAAATGCCTTTTTTGCGTGAGGATGTGAATCAAAAATAATGGAGAGCCAATTTGGAATTTCAATCTTTCTTTCAGAAGTATCTGGTTTGACTTGAACAAAAATCGTGTCACCAAATTCTTTTCCTAATTCGGCGCGGATACTTTTTAATATAGGTACCATCGGTCCTTTCCCCATGTTGGCGATCCGTCCTCGGTATTCTATCTTTTTGTCATACGTGACAATAACAGGGATGAGATTCTTTTTACCAAATACTTCGAGCGTATCAAAAGGAAATAGAATAAAGGCACCTCCGCCTCCGGCATTCTCAACGGTTCCTGTGAATTCGACCATGTTCTTGTTTGTTAAGCACCTAGTCCAACATCCATCATCATCATCACCAAAAATCCGGCGATGAATCCTAGGGTCGCAATATCGGTGTATTTGTCTTGTTGGGTTTCTGGAATCACTTCTTCCACGACAACGTAAATCATTGCGCCAGCAGCAAAAGCCAAGGCATAAGGAAGTATAGGCAACATCTGCATGACGGCCATGGCTCCAATCACGCCCGCAATGGGCTCTACAATGGCAGAAAGTTGACCATAGAAAAAACTCTTTTTTCTGGACAAGCCCAATCGTCTAAGCGGAAAGGAAACGGCAATTCCTTCTGGAAAATTTTGCAGACCAATGCCCAGCGCCAGGGCAACGGCACCTCCGATGGTTGCCTCGGGTACACCAGCGGCAGCACCTCCAAACAAGACACCCACAGCCAATCCCTCAGGGATATTGTGCAAAGTAATGGCCAGCACCAACAGTATAGTCCCTTGTAAATTGGTTTTGACCCCTTCCTTTTTTTCTTCGGGAAAATTCAAGTGCAAGTGAGGCAACCATTTATCCAATGAAAAGAGGAATAATGCACCCGCTGCAAACCCAACGGCAGCGGGAATCGCTTTGGCAAAGCCTTCACCCGGACTCATCTCAATGGCAGGATTAAGCAACGACCAAAAACTGGCGGCAATCATCACCCCTCCTGTGAAACCCAACATGCCATCGAGCCATTTTCGGTGAAGCGATTTAAAAAGAAATACCAATGCTGCTCCAGCTGCGGTAACCAACCAAGTAAAGCAGGTTGCATAAAACGCTGCCCATACCGGATCAATAGAACTCAAATAATCGACAACTGCTTTCATATTCCAAAGTTAATCGTTATTGAATACGATGAACATCTAATCTGATGAGCGCACCGCGTTTTCCAAAGTGTACTTCCTTGAACTTTTCGGGATCCATCACATTTCTATCTTCGATTTTCTTTTTCATATTCTAATTTTATTTTTTGCCAATGCCAATATCACTGTAGTTCTTCATCAGCCCCAGCGGGGCGTTACAACATTAGCCGCAAGTTTATCGTTAATTTTCCTAGCCCCGTAGGGGCGATATATAGCCCAGTAATTTCAAACAAGCCCAGGAGATTTTACGGGTAGATTAAACAATCAGAAATGCGAAAATTGTTTTCGCCAACGTGTGCCATTTGGATCGATTTGATTCAGGTAATAGTGCAATTTGGTGGGGTTGTATTGTTTGATCTCAGGAACATCCAAAATGCCCAGTAGATTCTCGACAAAAGGTTTGGCAACTTCCAAATGAAGGCAGGCATCCAAAATCATAAAGCGTTGTACTCGCTTTTGGAATGCATCCAGTTGAGGAAAAAGAAGGTGAATCCGGTCGTACAAATAATCCCATGAAAAGGTCTTCCAATCTTTCTGCTGCATGTGGTGGTGGTGCAGTTCTAAAATCCACAAGCGCGTGAGATTGAAAATATGAATGTTATTGCTCAATGAGACAATATGGTGGTATTTGGATTTGAGTTTTTGAAAGGAGGCGGTAGCAGCAGGATCTTTTTTCTTGAACAAATACAAACATTCCAAGGAATCGATGTAGAGGCTGTCATTTTCAAAAAGAATGGACTTGTTATCCAAGGACTGGCGATAATATTGAAAACTCAAGAAGGAATGGTGTAAGGTAAAATCTGGATCTGTACCCACTTCAAAAAATGAAGTTTTGATAAATGGAAAGTGGGCAGCCTTTTCGTAGAAGCGTTTTTCCCATTGTGGATGATTTTCTAGAATATGTCGCAAATGAAACCCCACATTGTCCAGCATGATATTGGAGTTCATGGCATGGTCATCCCCAGAAAGGTCATCAAACCATTGGCATATCGGTTGCCAGGCGTCAAACTCAATGCAGCGTTCGACCAGAGAAGGAGTGTGTAATTTTTCAGAGGAGAAGCCAATGAAGTTCAATTTGGATTGCGCCACCAGGTATTCTTCTGAAAATTGGCTCCAAGATTTATCGCGATGAACCAAACCCACCAATAGGTCCAAGGTGGACATGTAAAAGTGGTTTTGATTTTCTGGGGAAAAGTAAAGACGATACAAAGTGGATGCAGACACCCGCACCTTGTTGTTTTCTAGAATTTTTTGCGAAAGGCGTTTACAATCTGTAAAATTTTGCACCACCACACCCAAATCCGATTGCAGCTTCATTTTGAGCGAATGCATTAGGAGTGGATCAATATGGTGGAGGGGTTTGGGCATGGTACGAAAATACAATAAATTGGTGGATGGTTAAATTAGGATTCGGAAGATTCAGTCAATTTCTAGAAGTCAACGCACTACCACATACTTGGTAATACTTGAAACAAAATCAAGGTAGAGTTCATTCAGGACATTCGGAAATTTGATAAATCATCCTTTTTACAAGCCTGTTACAATGAAAAAGTTATTCTTAACCTTGTTTTTTTTCGGATTAGTTTCTTTCATTCCCTCATCTTTTCAATCCCTCTTTACCATTTCTGCTCAGATTCCCTCTGACGGATTGGTGGCTTGGTATCCTTTCAATGGCAACGCCAATGACGAGAGTGGGAATGGGAGAAATGGAGTGGTCACGGATGCAGTTCTTGGTCAAGATAGAAATGGAAATGCAAATTCGGCCTATTACTTTAATGGAACATCGGCTTATATTGAGTTGCCGCAGTTCGAGGAGTACAACAATTCAAATCAAATATCAATTTCTGTTTGGGTTAAAATATTGGGATATAATTCCAATACTGATTGCAATTCTGGTTGTGCTCAATTCATAGTTTCAAGAGGTCATGATTTTTCAGCGGGACATTTTAAGGTATCAATTGCTGAAAGTCCCGGGCTAACCAAGTTTGATGGTGTTGTAAGTCCAGCCTCAGGCACTGGAGGGGTGAGCAGTAATGTTGTCAGATCATTTCCGATGACCAATTGGGTACATTTGGTATTAAGCTACAATGGAAGTGCGATTAAACTATATGAAGACGGGTTATTGGTTGCTCAGAAGAATTACTCAATAAGTATTGGATCAACAGCATCTCCTGTGATGATCGGTAAGCACTTTTTTCCTTCGAATTTTCCTTATTTTGTAAATGGTGGTATTGATGATGTTGCACTATATAATCGAGCCTTAAGCGATCTGGAAGTTCAAAGTATATTTCTCGCCGGACAAGCCCCTTGTACACCTGTAAGCAATAATATTTCAGCAACCATTACCCAAGGCCAATCCTATTCACTTGGCACACAAACCTTGACAGCCGCCGGAACTTACACGGAAGTATTTACCTCAGCCGCAGGTTGTGATTCAACGGTGACGCTGAATTTGAGTGTGGAGCCGTTGTTGACCTGCAACATCACCACACCCACCACCACCTTGTGCGCTGGGCAATCCGCCATGTTGACAATGAATACAACAGGTGGTGCGGGCGCTTCTTCCCAATTGCCTGCCAACTTGCAACAAGGATTGGTGGCTTATTATCCGTTCAATGGCAATGCCAATGATGAGAGTGGGAATGGGTTCAATGGAACGATCACGGGTAATCTCCCATTTGTAACGGACAGAAACGGGAATGCCAATGGAGCTATTTCATTTACTGCTGCAAATTGCAACACCCAAGTGGAAGCTCTAATAGACAATGCCCAAATTTCGGGTCAAATGACCTTGTCTTTTTGGGTGAATAAGCAAGACGCGGGTTGCGAAGGTTCTCGATTTTTTGCATCTTATTTTTCTCAAGTTGGAATTTTAAATAACACCAATGGACATTTTCAAATTATCGATAACTCCACTGGATTTTCTGTGAATCATGTGGTAGGTTCAGGTGTAGTTGCCGCTTCAGATTATGCGGATATTCTTCAGCAATGGACGATGATTACCTACGCCAATGATGGGCAAAATGGATACTTCTATAAAAATGGAAATTTGTTTGCCACTGTTCCCAACAATAGTGGGGAATTGATCACCTTGGGTAATAAAATTATTTTTGGTCATTTGGGGAATTCATGGGTCTTAGGACAAACCGCTTTTAATGGATGGATGGATGATGCCGCCATTTGGGGAAGGTCTTTGACAGTACAAGAGATTCAGCAACTATATGCCTCTCAATCCTACACTTGGTCCACCAACGCAACCACCCCCACCATAACCGTTTCTCCAACCACCACCACCACCTATAGCTGCATGGTGACCCAAGGCAATCAGACTTGCACCACTAGTGTGGACATCACCGTGAATCCCGCTATCACCAAAGCAATAAGCGCAACGATAGTAGAAGGACAATCTTACACCTTGGGCACTCAAACTTTAACCACCGCAGGAACTTACACAGAAGTATTCACCTCAGCCGCAGGTTGTGATTCAACTGTCACCTTGACTTTGACAATAGAGCCATTGTTGACTTGTGAGATCGTAAGCAATAACAATTTGATTTGTCAGGGAGATTCTGTAATTATGGAATTGTCTATTCCGTCATCTCAGAATAATATAGATTCCTTCAATATCGGCGATATCGGCCCAGCAGGCGGTGTTATTTATTATGATAAAGGATTCGAATCTAATGGTTGGCGATATTTGGAGGCGATGCCATATGACCTACCATCCGCTCCTTTTGGTTGTTATGGAACAGTCCTTTCGAATTGTAATGAAATTGATTTGGGATTTGGCGCAAGTAATACATCTGCCATAGTCGGTCAATGTAATGAAGTTGGCTCTGCAGCTAGACTATGTGAAGATCTTGTTTTTGGTGGGAAGTCAGATTGGTTTTTACCTAGTAGAATGGAATTGTATCAATTGTACTTGCAGCGAAACATAGTTGGTGGATTTATTTCAGATGGAAATTATTGGTCTTCAACTCAGCAACCTGTTCCTTTTCCACTACCAGATTTTGCTTATTTCCAAGGATTTCAGGATAATTTGGTATGTTGCGATGGTCTTTACAATACTGAAAAATACACAGTACTTTCCGTAAGAGCCATTCGCTATGTTTCTGCGTCAGAGGTATTAAATTACAATTGGTCAACCAACGCAACGACTCCCACCATCACTGTTTCTCCAACCAGCAATACCACTTACAGCTGTACGGTTACGCAAGGAAACCAAACCTGCACAGCCAGTGTGGACATCACCGTGAATCCCGCTGTCACCCATGCGGTGAGTGCAACGATACTAGAAGGCCAATCTTACACCTTGGGTACACAAACACCAACCACAGCCGGTACCTACACAGAAGTATTTACCTCTGCTGCTGGCTGTGATTCAACCGTTACGTTGACGTTGGCGGTGGAGCCATTGTTGACTTGTGAGATAACCTCAAATTCAACTTCTGTTTGCTCAGGTGAAGAATTGATCCTATCTATGAATTCTAACGCTGCAGATATTGTCAACGTTGGTCAATCTACCTTCAATGGACAAGGCTATATTCAATTCCCCAACACTGGATTGACCGGTTCAACCTCACGAACCATTTCCTACAGAGCCAAGACATCTAGCCAGAATATCATGTCTGTGCTTAACTATGGCGGGGCACCCAATAATGGGACGGGCTTGGTTGAATTGGGCATGAACCTAAATATGTGGTTTGGCGCTGGTTCAGGTTACTGTGATTCTATTACCAAAGGCGTTTCATTCTTTTCTAACTCGCACAGCGTCAACATTGGTAAAACAATTTTTGACAATGAATGGCACACGGTGACCTATGTGATGGGAGAGAACAACAATTCTTCATTTTCTTCAATTAAAGTTTATGTCGACGGTATCTTGGTAAGCCAAGGTCAAAACAATACGCCTTTCTGTGGCCACAATTGGGGAGGTTGGACCTACAATACAGTGGACGGCCCTCTCACCATAGGAAAGCCTTCTTCTTTTAATCCCTACGCCTCTAAATTCGTCGGCAGCATTGCAGATGTGGGCATGTGGTCCCGCGCTCTAACGAGCGTTGAGGTGGCCAACTTAAGTGGACAAACTCCAGCAGCCATTCCACTGGGATTGGCGCACCATTATTCATTGCTGGGCAATGCACCAGTGGACTTGATCACTGGTGCAAGCGGTCAGGTATTGGGACTCACGAGTTCAAACATCACTTGGTCCACCAACGCAACCACTCCAACCATCACTGTCTCTCCAACGACCAACACCACATACAGCTGCACGGTGACCAGCGGAACACAGACTTGCACTGCCTCCATTGACATCGCCGTGAATCCGCAACAAACCTACTTCGCCGATAACGATGGAGACGGTTACGGAAATCCAGATTTGGTTGTGCAAGATTGTAACTTGCCTGTGGGTTATGTGTCGGACAATACGGATTGCAATGACAACAATGCTTTGGTGTTTTTTGCAAGTACCGAAATCTGCAACGGCCTCGATGACGATTGCGATGGTCTGGTGGACGAAGGTCTTACGGTTACCTCTATTCAACCTATTTCAGTATCGACGGCTTTGTATCCCACCTGCTCAGGTAACGCGCTGAAATCGGCCAACCTCAACAACGGAACGAATTCCGATTTGATTGAGGGATCAGGTCTTGACCTATGGTATAGCTTAACGGCTCAATACAACACGCTGCGTGCGTCATTGTCCGCTGCCTTTGGCGACAACGAAATTCGCCTCTACAGCTACAACAATGGCTGCTTCGAATTGCTGGAAACAGAGCATGAGGTGTACGCCACTACTTCATTGGCAACAGGCAATCAAATTTTGATTTCGGATGATTTGATTCCCGGGCAAACCTACTACATCGCCGTACACAACATCAGCGGCGCTATGAACACCAGTGCCAAGATGTGCTTCAATCATTTTGTGGGATCTACGTGCGATCATTATTACAGCAACAATACAGGGGTGTACAACAACGTCTGCACGAGCTTCAAGGCGCAGTACAAGGGCAACGCCACGAACTACATTTTTGATGTGCTCAGCGCGACCCAAAACAACGCGAACTTGAACATCACGCCATGGTCCTATACGACAACAACGGCGAGCTCCATTGTTCCCCGTATCGGAACCATTTTCCCAGTGAACATGTCGGCTTCGGCCAAGGTGTATACTTTGCAAA